>CAYYDX010000149.1:0-2539 GCA_964470735.1 uncultured Anaerolineaceae bacterium | reverse complement strand
GAACGGGTCGGTCACGAGCTGGTTGGCAATGAGGAAGGCGATGCCGGCAGCGTTGTTCGCGGCACAAAGCGGGATGAAGAGCATGCCAGTGGCCCGCATGAACGCCGAGAACGCGATGGTTCGCCCGACGCCGCCGAAAAAGAGTGTGCCGCGGTTCGCGAGGTACGCGCCGCCGAGCGAGGTCACGCCGCCGACGGCGAAGATCAGGCCGAGCACGCCCGCTTCAAACCCGAGTTGCTGGTTCAGGTAGAGCAGGAACACGGTGGTCAGCGTCTTTTCGCCCGCGGCCGTGAGGCATTCGGCCAGCGCCATCGTCCGCAGCACCGGGTCGCGAAGCACAAAGCCCGCGCCCTCGCCAGCTTCGCGCCAGAAATGCTCGTCCGCGTGGTCGCGTTCGATCGGCGGTTCGGGCTGCCGGATCCGCCAGACAAAGTAGGCCGAAACGACGAATGACACCGCATCGATGGCCAGCGCTCCGGGTGCGCGGAGCAACTGCACGAGCCAGCCGCCCAATCCGAAGCTCGCTACCTCCGCGACCGACGCGGTTCCGGAGAGCTTGGCGTTCCCTTCGAGCAGTTCCTGCCGGTCGACGAGCGTGGGGAGGTAGCTCTGGTAGGCCGCCTGGAAGAACACGCTGAGCGCGCTCGTCACAATCGAGACGGCGAACAGTTGCCACATGCCCAGGACCCCCAGCAACGCGGCGAGTGGCACCGTGGCGAGCGCGACCGCCCTGCCGAGGTCGCTGATGATGAGGATCGGCCGCCGTCTGAGCCTGTCGACCCAGACCCCGGCGAACGGGCTGACGAGGAACCCGGGGACAAGCTGGCAGGCGCCCAGCACCGCCACTTCCGCGGCCGAGGCGTGAAGGAACTCGATGGCGGTGAAGCTCAGGGCGAGGTAGCCGATGAGCGACCCGAAAACGGAGGTGGTCGTGCCAGCCCAGAGCCGGACGAAATCGGGATGGGCCCAGAGGCCCGTGAAGAATCGCGAACGCATTGTCTGTGGTACTCGAGAAATAGCTGGCGCCTGGATGGCGGGAGCGGAATCCGGCGTGGCCGGCACGCGAAAACCGCCCGTGCGCTGACAGCGTCACGGTGGCTGAACCGGGGGGCCGGTTCCTTCGCGCGGCCTTTATGCCGCGGCGGCGCGGAGGGTGGTGCGTTCGCGGACCTTCATTTCACTCAACCTCGGCGGTGATAGTACGGGGTCATGGCCTGCAGGCAATCCATCGCGTACGAGTAACCCGCAAAAGGAATGTCCGAACGGGCAAAATTGCTGTCCCACCCGTACGTACTCTCTGAACAGGTGTCTCCATAGCATCGCCCGTCAGTCCCTGCTGCCGCGCGGGCGATGCTTCCCGGGGAGTTCGTGTGCATACGAAACATCTGATTCCAGCGGCGGTGCTGTGGGCAATCCTCACCGCCATCGGCGAGTTGTTGGTCATCGCCAACCTCTACCCAACCGTCGGCTCTCACGAAGCGAGCGAGTCCGACTGGATCTTCCGCTTCCTGCTTGCTCTGGGCGTGCCCGTGTTCGCGTTCGTCATCTCGGCGCTGGTGTACTCCATGTATGCCTTCCGCAGCGCCGATGGAAGCGGCAACGGCGCCCTCATTCGCGGCGAAGGCTGGTTCCCGCGGATCTGGCTGATCGCAACCGGCTCGCTGGCGGCCTTCGTCATGGTTTTCCCCGGGCTCACCGGCCTTCAGAAACTGCAATCCGACCGTGGCGGCTACGGCTGGGGCGACCAGGACGCCGACGTTCGCATCCACGCCACCGGCGCGCAGTTCAACTGGAGCTTCACCTTCGCCGACGGGACCGAAGTGAACATCATTAAAGGGAAGGAACTGGTCCTCCCGGTCGACAACAAGATTCGCTTCGATATCGACTCCGTGGACGTCATCCACTCACTCTGGATCCCGGCTTTCCGCCTGAAGATCGACGCGATCCCCGGCCGCACCACCTACCTGACTGTCGAACCGACCGTCAAGGGCTCCTATACCGAAGACCAGTCGTTCCGCGTCCAGTGCGCCGAACTCTGCGGCCTGGACCATTCGGTCATGAGCTTCCCCATCCGTGTGGTCGACCGCGCGGAGTTCGACCAGTGGCTCGCCAGCCTGAAGACAGGAGCGAAATAGACCATGTACGCACTCAAATCGATCAGCGGCGGAATCGGCCTGGGCCTCATTGGCTTCTACACGGGTCTCGCCTTCGTGGCCTTGCTGCGGTGGCTCTTCGGCTACCCGGACGCCTGGGGCGGCGAGATCAACGTGGTCGGCGGGTACGTCTTCGGCGTCATCGGCTGGCTGATGGGCGTCGGCATGTGGGGAACCTGGGGCCGCGAATGGTTCGGACTCAAGACCTACCCCCGCAAAGCCCCCGGATGGCAGCGCTACTTCACCTTCAACACCGACCACAAAGTCATCGGCATCCAGTACACGGTCACATTCATCATCGTCTTCCTCCTCGCTGGCCTCCTCGCGATGGTGATGCGCGCCGAACTGGTCAACTCGGGCATGCAGTTCCTCATCCACAATCAGTA
>CAYYDX010000148.1:0-2840 GCA_964470735.1 uncultured Anaerolineaceae bacterium | reverse complement strand
CGGGCGGAACTGCGGCGGGCCGGCGCGCATAGGTTTCCGGTGCAGGGTCGCGGCGCGCGGTGGGCGGCGGCGGCGCGGGCTCGCGGGCAGGTGGCGCTGCCACGGGCTCGGGCGACACGTCCGCTTCGGGTTCGGCGGTTGGCGCGGCGGCGCCGCCGAAGAGGGCGTCGAGCCCACGACCGAGTCCTCGTTTGGGCTGAGTCATGCTGCTACTCCTGCGCGTTCAAGAAGTTCGCTGGCGACTGCCTCGTAGGCGGTGGCGGCGCGGCCACCCTGGTCGTACAGGAAGATCGACTTCCCATGGCTTGGCGCTTCGCTGAGCCGCACAGAGCGCGGGATGATGGTGGCGAACGTCTGCGGGAAGTGGCCGCGCACCTCTTCGACCACCTGCTGGGCGAGTCTCGTCCGGGCATCGAACATCGTGAGCACGACACCGAGCACGTGGAGGCGCGGGTTCAGGTTCCGCTTCACGAGGTCGAGCGTCTCCATCAGGCGGCTGAGGCCTTCGAGCGCCATGTACTCGCACTGGACGGGGATGATGACTGCGTCGCTCGCTGTCAGCGCGTTAATCGTGAGCAGCCCGAGGGAAGGAGGGCAGTCGATGAGGATCCAGTCGTAACTGTCGCGAACCTGGGCGAGGGCGTTAGTCAACCGGCGCTCCCGCGCCATCACGGGCACGAGTTCGACTTCGGCGCCGGAGAGTTCGGCGCTCGAGGGGACGACGCTGACGAACTCGTGGGCCACCGGGAGAACACAATCGGCCATCGGGGTTTCATCGAGGATGGCGTCGTACGTGCCCGAAGCTTCCGAACCGTCGACGCCGAGGGCGCTGGTGGCGTTGGCCTGGGGGTCGAGGTCGACGAGCAGGACACGCTGGCCCGAGCGGCCGAGGGCGACGGCGAGGGAAACCGCGGTGGTGGTCTTGCCGACACCGCCCTTCTGGTTCACCAGTGAGACGATCGTAGCTGCCATCACCAGTCCTCCTGGTCTATTCGCTCCTCGATAGCCTGCCGGGTGGGGACTCCGGTGAGTCCGGGGCCTTCGACCGCAAGTGACCCCGCGGCGAGGCCGAACTGCATCGCCGATTCGAGGCTTTCGGTCTCGGCAAGGCGGTACATGAACGCGGCGGCGAAGACATCGCCGGCGCCTGTTGGGTCGATAGAGTTCGCCAGGAGCGCATCCCAGTGGGTCTCGGAGCCATCGCTGTCGAACAGTGTAGCCCCATTGTAGCCACGTGTCAGAACAGCGACCGCGCGGAGAGATGCAATGAACCGTGCGAGGGTTTCCGGGTCGGAGGTGTCTTCTTCGCTAAAGAAGGCGATCCAGCCGGGCCGGACGAACTTTTCGGCCACTTTGAGCGGGTGCGAATGGGGGATCACACGCTGGCGGCCGGTGAGTGCCCGGAGCGGGCCCTGCAGAGAGACGCCGACGAGCGATTCGCGAAACTGGAGCGGCGCCCGGCGGAACTCGTGGAAGGCCGGTGCGATGAACGCGACGTCGGGCTGCTCCTCGGGCTGGAGGAATGGCATGACCTGGAGCGGTTCGCCTTCGGCCAGGACGTACTGGCGGCGGCCGCCGGTGCGGTCGTAGATGTTCTGGAATCGCGGCAGTTCGCTATCCGCGTAGCCGCGCACGTCGCTGATGCCATCGAGCCAGGCCTGGTCGAAGTCATCGGACATGCCAGTAATGAGCGTGACCTTCCCTCCGAGGCGAGAGAAGGCGTGGGCGGCGTAGAGCGAGGGCCCGCCGGGGGCCCAGCCCTGCGTGGGCGTTTGATCCAGGCAAACGTTGCCGGCAACCAGGATGTCCGTCTCGTACCCTCCTCAGTTTCTCGCGCTGATAACAACCTTCCGGTTTTCGCCCTCACCGACGCTGTTGGTCGAAAGTTCGGGGTCATCGGCCAACAACATATGCACAAGCCGCCGTTCCGCGGCCGACATCGGTTCCAGGGTGATGGGATTGCCACTCTCTCGCACACGGTCGGCCATGCGGCGCGCCATGCTGGTGATTCGCTCCTCGTTGCGGTGCTTGTAGTGCTCCACGTCGATCGTCACACCCCCGCGCCCGGGGTATTTGCGAGCCAGAATCAGGTTCACAAGGTACTGGAACGCCACCAGGGTGTCGCCTCGCCGCCCGATAAGCAGACCGAGGTCCTCACCCTTGATGTCGATGACGGCGAGGACTGAGCCACGGCCATCCCCGGGCGAAATCGGCTCGCGAATCGAGATATCGGCCTCGATTTCGAGTATCCGGAGGAGGTCGTCGACGGTCTGGGCGGCGGCATCGACCTCCGCAGCGTTGATATCGGGCGCGATTTCGGGCTCGTCGGCACGTGACGAGCGTTCGCGGGGCGGCCTGCCCGGGCGCGACGGCCGCTCTCCGCGTGGCTGGCTCTCGGCGCGGCGCCCCTGGTCGCGGCGCGGTGTACCATGCCGCCCGCCGCCGTCACCCGAACGCGGCTGGGAACTGCCACCGCCCGTACCGGGCCGTACGAAGTCTGCATCGGTGAGTTTCTGCGGGGCGGATTCGAACCCGGCCCGTCCACCACCGCCACTACCGCGCTGCGGCCGGCGGCCGGCTCCGCTACCACCGTTGCCATCGCGGCGCGGGCCCTGCTGACGCTGGCCCTGGCGGGGAATTCGCGTGTCGGGTGGCGGAGCGGCTTCGGTCACGCGATCCTGTGGGGCGAGACGGACGACGCGAACCACGGCGTCCTGGCCACCGCGACCGAAGAGACCACCACGCTTTCCTTCGTCGAGTACGGTGAACTCGACTTCGTCGATGGTTGCTCCGAGTTTGGCGAGCGCCTTTTTACGGGCGTCTTCGACGGTTTTGCCGCT
>CAYYDX010000147.1:0-2930 GCA_964470735.1 uncultured Anaerolineaceae bacterium | reverse complement strand
TCCTGCGGGTTGTTCTCCTCGTCGCACTTGACGAAGAAAGCCTGCTCGGGGGTCGCGCCGAAGAGCGCGCCTTCGCGCCAGACGTTCTTGAGGAACGAGTTGATGTCGCGGCGCATCTTGCTCCACAGCATCTGGTCGTTCGGCTCGAAGACGGCCCACTGGGTGCCGCGTTCGATCGACTTCTCAACGTAGTTGAAGAGGCGGCGAACGTTGAGGTAGCGCCAGGAGGCGTCGCTCGAAAGGGTGCGGGCGCCCCAGATGCGGATACCGCGGCCAGCGAACACGCGCAGGCAGTTCACGCCATTCGGGTTGAGGACGCTCTGCTCGGAATTCGTCAGCGTGATCGGCAGCGAGATGACGCCGCGGATGACTTCGTTCGCAGGCGCCTTGTGAACGCCGCGCTCGGAGTCGTTGCGGGCCCAGACGCCGGCGATGTGACCGGACGGAGGAACCGAAATCGTCGTTGCCGGCGCATTCGGCGTCGGGTCGGCGACATTGATCCAGGGGTAGTACATCGCGGCGTACTTGGAGTCGTAGCCGGCGACGTTCATGCGCCAATCCTGGACTTCCTGGGCGTTCAAATCGGGGGGAGCGTCGATGATGGCGACGCGGTCACCCATGCGTTCGCAGTGAGCGATCATCGCAAGCTGAATGGCCTTGAGGCCGTCCATGTCGAGGATGCCGGCCTTGAAGGCGGCCATTGCATCAGGCGCGAGCACCATCGTCACTTCGTCAACGGCTTCGAGGCCGCCGAGGCCGTCGCGCTGGGTCACGTCGCCTTCGTAGTCAGCGGGGGTGACGGGCACGATCGCGGTGGTGGTGGAGGCCGGAAGCGCGAGCGGGTAGGTGCCCGGCGCTGGAGCGCGCTCCGCAAGATTGAGGCCCGTGACCTTCAGTTCTTCGAGCTGGACGAGGGTGGAAGCCTTGTTCACTACGTCGAAGGCGTTTTTGGCGCCCTTGCTCAGGTTCAGGCCCTCGAACTTTTCTTCGGCCGTGCCCGCTTTCACCGTGATGGTGAAGCTGTCGTCTTCGCCAGCGGTGACGTTGACCGAGACGCCTTCGGGCGCGCCCGGCTTCGGCAGCGCGCGAATCGTGGCCTGGCCACCCTTCGCGGTCAGCTCGGCCTGGGGCTGCGGGGCGGCGCCGCCTTCGGCTTCGCCACCGATGCGCACGACATAGGCGAGTGTGCCGCCGTTGTTAAAGTACCCGTACACCGAATGGGCGAGGTACGCGCCCGGGATGAACCCACCGAAGATGTTCACGAACTGAGTCCAGTTCGCGACCATGGTGGCCTTGCCGACTGGGCCCTTCTCGGCGATGCCGAGGAAGGCGGCCACTGCGGTGCCAACTCCCTCGATGGGCTTCGTTCCTCTGTCGACCTCTTCGACGTATACGCCAGGCGTCAGATATGTGGGCATGCGGGCTCCTTTCTAAGATGCGGCACGAAACCGGAGCGGCGGTATCTTAGCACCGAAATCCGCCACTGGTGCAATCCAGTCGAACTGATTTTTCTGGTTGACGGGTTATTGTTCGATAACCGTCAGGTTACAGTTCGATGTCGTACGTTGCGCCCGGGACTTCGACGGCCTGTTGACCACTTTTTCCGTCACGGGTCTGGTAGCGAAGCACACGTGATCCGGGTGGCACTCCCGGAAACGCGTACCGTCCGTCGTCGCCGGTGATCGCGACGAAGGCGGTGCCATCCATCGAAACGCGAACCCCGCTGAGTGTTTCGGCGACGTCACCTTTTCGGTGCACGACGCCAGCGATTTGAATGGAAGTTTCGCGCCATTCTTCGCCTTCGCTGCCGAATCGAAGTTCGCGCGTTGTGACCAGTGGGCCCTCGATGGGAGCGAATGCTTCCAGCGGGGCCGTGAGGATCCAGACGACGCCCGTCCGCAGTTCGTTGTCCAGAACGCCCCAGAGGTCGGCTGGCTTGGTCAGATGGTCTCCGGGGGCAATGCGGCCCAGCAGCGGGTAGTCAGAGTCCACCAGCGCGCCCTGGAGGCGCTCACGGGGGAATTCACCGGTGCGGAACATCGAGGCCAGCACACGAGCGAGGATGCGGTGCTCGTCCTCGGGCTCGCGGGTCCAGGCGGTGATCATGTAGCTAAGGTCGATGCGGCGCGCGGGCACGCGCTGCTGGTAGCTGCCGTTCGCGTTCTTCTGGTGGAGCATGGTGTTGTCGCGGAATGCTGTGCGTTCGCGAATGTCGTAGAGAAAGCAGTTCAACGTGGGACGGGTGAGGCGGCCGCTCCACTCGCGCGTGGGGCGTTCGAACGACACGTCGACTTCGCCCGGTGCGATTGGCAGGTCGGCAATGAGGTGCTGCTTCAGGGTCTCGTCGACGTCGTTGAACATGCTTTCGCGGCCGGGCTAGGAGACGGCTTCTTCGACGTGGCGTTGCGCGGTTCCCGAGAGGACGGCGTCGGCCAACTGGTCGGCTTCATGTTCGAGCGGGTCGTTGGCGGCGCCCGCGGACATACCGTTGCCGCCGGATGCGGTGCGCCCGGAGCTCTGCTGCACGACGTGTGCCAGTTCGTGGCCCATGAGGCGGCTATCGCCAGCGCTGGCGTCGGAACGGAGGAAGATGTCGTTGCCGGTGGTGAACGCTTTCGCCGTGAGCTGGCGGTTCAGCGTGTCGGATTCGCGGTCCTGGTGGACGCGCACACCGCTGAGGTCGGCGCCCGTCGCTTCTTCCATCTGGCTGCGAATGCCGTCGGGGACGGACGTGCCGCCGCCGCGCATGCCGTTGATGCGCCCTTCGATGTCGCCGCCAACGGGTCCGCCTTCGAGTCCGACCTGCGGGGCCGGGTCATGCTTCATCTGGAGTTCTTCGTCTTCGGCCTCGGCTTCTTCCTCGCGCTGGATGGCCGGGTCGTGCTTCATCTGGAGTTCTTCGTCCTCGGCCTCAGCTTCCTCTTCGCGCT
>CAYYDX010000146.1:0-3020 GCA_964470735.1 uncultured Anaerolineaceae bacterium | reverse complement strand
AGCCACCCCCGGTCTCGTTCTCGGTAGGGTCTCGAAGACATCCATTCCTCCTTTCGAGACACGCGGACATGGAGAAAGCCCCGCACGCCGCTCGCACTCCAATCAGGAGTTCGAGGCCGTGTGAGGCTTTCGTTGGAGCAGACCCTCGGCGGGATCATGTGATCGGGGCCGGAGACTGCAAGGCTGTTTGGTCTCAGCTGGGGGCTGGGACCCGATGACGCGGACGGTGTTGGAGCGCTGGGCTCAGCCTGGTTGGAGGACACGAGGGCGCGCGATGGCTACGAACGTCTTCCGCGTCCAATCGCTTCTTGCTTGTCTACCCTTGGTTCGACGTCAGCCTGGAGAGCGAGCTCGTTTCCTCTGGCGAGGATTGATCCTGGCGGTGTCGCGGACGGGCCGTCCGACCGGTGTGGTGGTGGCGATACCGGCGAATCGCGAGTTAGGCGTGCAAAGTAGATGTCGCCAGTCCCGCAGCGCTCCAAAGTCGTTGAGGCAGCGGGCTCCCACCGCTTCGTGCGCCGAGCCGCGGGCCGGTGCACGGGCACTGGTTCCGCTCGCCGGGCCAAAGGAGTGCGGGCTTGGACCAAAATATGCGCGCAACTGATCTGTATTTCTTGATGTTTCGGATCTGCCCTGACCGGCCCGTTGCTCGGAGGGCCCGTTCTTGTCCTCAAGACACACCATGGAGTCTCTAGCCGCGCGCATCCGGGCTTCCCGGTTCGAGCGGGTGGATGCGGTCCTTAGACGAGGTTCATGGTGCAGGCGGCAGCGATGACCGCGATCACGTGAGCGAGGATCGCTGGAAGCGCTATCGCCCCGGTTAGGGCTACAAAGCCCCGCGTCGGCTGCCCCGGAATTGGCGTCTCTGGATGAACCAGCCGCACGAGGCGGAGTTCGACTGCGGAGTCCGCGATACCTGCCGAGGCGAGGTTCGTCGGCGCAGCGGACGATGCAGCGATGGCTTCGAACAAATCAGCGGGACGCGCCCCGCCGCGAAGCGCGAACTCGTCCGCCTGGCACTCCGCGTGAAGCGCTGCCCGTTGAACCAGTCCTTTGGCCTGCGGGAGGAAGGCAAAGGCCTTCCCCACGGCCCGGAGGATAAGCCCCCAGAGCACGTCGCGGTTCCGCTGGTGCGCCTGTTCGTGGAGGAGTGCGGCACGGAGTTCCGCCACACTGAGCGCGCGTTCGGCTTCCGAGCTTACGAACACAACCGGCCGGAACGCACCGGCTGTGAACAGGGTGATCGATTGCGATGGGAACACGCGGTAATGAAGTTCGCCTAGCGTGGCCGGCCAACTTGAGTTCAGTAACAGTCGCAATTCATCCTGGCAGCGCGCCGCCTTCACCAGGAAAACCAGGAACGCCGCCGCGGGAAGTATGGAAATCACCGCCAACGCGCCGAAGGCAATGACCTGGGGGTGGGACGCCTCCCGGCGGAGTCCACCCGGCCCGGCCTCGTACAAATGCGTGAGGGCCGGATGAAGCGTCAGCAACGGCGCCAGGACGAGTGCAAGGGCCAAGCCGCTCAGCGCCAGCCGGCCAGCGCGACTCATGATCCGAGCTCCTTCAGCTGGGTGCGTAACTGGGCCATGAATTCTGGATCGAGGCGATCTGCCTCGGAGAGGAATGCCGAGAGACCGGCGCTTCCAAGCTTTACCATTGCGGCGGCGAGCACCTCGCCCCGGCGCTCCGAGAATTGCTCTCGGGACAGAGCCGGCGAGTACACGTGCGACTTGCCGGACGCCTTTCGCGTGACGAGCCCCTTCCTGTGGAGGCGCTGCAAGACCGTCAGGATTGTCGTGTAGGCCAGCCCGCGCGGCACGCCGACCTCGTCAAATACGTCTGGGGTGGACAGCTGTCCTTTCTCCCAGAGGGCCGAGAGAACAAGTGCTTCTAGCTCTCCGACCGACGTGATCAGCGTTGGTGCGGCATCGTCCTGCATGAGCGCATCGTACCGCGCGCGGGCCTCGGGCGCCTTGGCCGAAGGGGTACCGTTTCGGGTCTCAACAGCCGGGACGTCACCTCGGCGCGTGCGTCTGCTCCCGGGTGGGCACTCCTCCGAGCCTTTGAAGCCCACATCCATGAAGTCAGCGCGTGCGGCGCTGACCCCGTCAACAGCGGGGTGCGGAACATTCGGCCCCAGTTGGTGAGCAATCGGTTGAGTCGTAGCCGGCAGGAAGGCCTTGGTGACACCGAGCGTGCTGTCCGTCTTCGCCATGGACCGGATCGCATCGGTTTCAATCCCGGTGAGTGCCCGGATGCAGTCGATCGTCTCCGGGACGACGATGGCCTCGTTGTGCACCTGGAACGTCAGGTAGGCCTCGCGGTCATCGGCGGCCAGGGCGTCCTCCCAGACGGCGACCTCCCACATATCCCCGCGTGGCCGGCCCAGGTGGCGCATGAGTTCGATGACCGAGTTCAGTGCGCGCTCAGCGCCTCCGGTACGCAGCTTGCGTGCACCTCCAGGGCGGAAGCATCACGCGTAGGAGTGGAGCCCGCTCACCCAAAAATTGACAGCGACCATATTGAAAATGATCGAGCCGAATCCGAGCACTAGCGTCCATGCAGCGCGCTCGCCCTTCCACTTTCGCAGGCCCTGCATATGCATGTACCCCACGAGCACCAGCCACGTGACTGCCGAGGCTGTTTCCTTCGGATCCCAGCCCCAGTAACGACCCCAGGCGCTGTTGGCCCAATACGCGCCCAAGGCGATACCAAGGGTCAGCGCTGGGAAGGCAATAATCGCGGCCTGGTGGGCGATCCGGTGCGCCTTTTCCGGTGACGGCAGCATCCGGAGGCCTGGCCAGCGGCTCCGCAGCAGGTACAACGCCGAGCCTACAAAGGCGATGGAGATAAGCGCGTAGGAAAGCATCATTGTGCTGACGTGAAGCGTTAGCAATCGGTTCGCCTGCAGCGCAGGGATCAACGGCCGGATGTCGGCCTCGAAGTAGTAGTCGGAGGCGAGCAACGCCCCGCCAACGATCAGCGCTACAACCGCGACAATGACCGGCTCACGGTAC
>CAYYDX010000145.1:0-3134 GCA_964470735.1 uncultured Anaerolineaceae bacterium | reverse complement strand
CCGTTCAAGGCAGCGACGTTCGTGACGATCGATGACATCTTCTCTGTTCCCTTTCCGTGGCCTTTCCGGCCGTCGCCACTTTGTGGCAGTGGTGTCAGCGTGGTTATCGCGTTGCGAGAAGGGACAAAAGGGCGCTGAAACGGTGACATCCGGGGACAGAGAGGTGAACGCGGTGGACGGCCGGTGACGGAGGCGTGGCCGTCCAGTGAACGCCTAAGGGTTCTCCCTGCGGTCCGCGGAGGGTTCGCTACCCGCCGAAGATTGCCCTGGGGTTCAACACTGTCATCTGGTGAATGGCCGCCTCACTTACTCCTCGCTCCCTGAGCATGGGGACGACGTCGAGCGGGATATGGGTCATTCGCCAGGTGGGCACGGCAGCGTCGATCAGCCCATCGGGGGCCCAGTGGAAGTTGCAGCATGAGTCGTGCGAGAGCGTGATGCGGTTGGCGTAGCCCCTGGCGACGAGCGCCGCGACCATGTCGGCGCGCTGCTCGCTCGTCCGGGGCCTCGGCAGGCCGATTCGATCCATTCCGCAGTAGCTCCCACCGTCGATGATGGCCTCGAGGTAGCTGATGTCGTCGGAATCGTCGGAGTGGCCAATGACGGTGCGCGAGAGGTCCATCCCCTCCTCTTTAAAGACACGCTGCTGATCGAGGCCGGTGCGGTTCGCCGGGAAGGTATGAGTACAGATCGGCGCGCCGGTTTCCTTCGCCGCACGAGCGGAAGCGCGGAGCACACGCTCGTTCATTTCGTGCATGACTGGTTCGGTGGCGCACTTGATGACACCCGCGCGGATACCCGTAGTCGATACGCCTTGCGTGAGGTCGCGGATGAACAGGTCGGTCATCTCGCGGTCTTCACGCATACGGAAATGGAACGGGGTCTCGGTGTAGTAAATGCCAGTGGCGGCGATGATGTTCACGCCCGAACGGCGGCTGGCTTCGGCGATCAGTGTGACGTCGCGACCGAGGTCAATCGGGGTGAGGTCGACGATCGAGGTCACACCGGCCGCTTTCGCCGCCTGCAGGCGCTCGACTGCGCGATCCAGTTCCTGTTCACGGTTGAACATTTCCGGGTATTGCTGGTACATCGGGCCCCAGCCCACGCGGACGTGTTCGTGCATGAGCGTGAAGCCAAGGTCGTTGGTGCCGATAGGGCCAGTGGAGGAATGGATAGTCGCCACGGTCGCCTCCGGGGACGGATGTGGCGCGCACGATACACGGTCGCGACGCTATCTGAATCGGCTCGTCAGAGGTGCGAGACCATCCACTCCTCTGCGAGCTTGATGACGTCGGGTCCGATCTCGAAATGCGTGCCGGGACACCAGCGAAGATCCTTCTCGCCGGCGAGAGCCGCGTAGAGCGACTCCGTTTTTTCGCGTGGGATGAGTTGGTCCTGGAGCTTGCCGACGATGCGGACGGCCGTGGCGCCGAGCTTCGCGACATCCGAATCGTCGCCACTTGCGGCGCCCGCGAGGCCGCCTTCGCCCACAAGGCAGAACGCCGCCGCTTTGAATCGCCCGTCGCGGGCCACTGCCGGGATACCGAGCATGCTGCCCATCGAGTAGCCGACGAAACCGAGGCGGCTCATGTCGACCGGGAAGGCGCCGGCGAGCAGGTCGAGCATCGTCGTCACTTCGGCGGCGAACTGGGCGCGAATTTCCGGGTAGCGGTCGGGGTTGCGGAAGAGGGACATGGGGTCGGCCGATGCGCGCTCGCCGTGAAGCGGCGCATCAAGACCGGCGCAGATCCAGCCGCGGCGAGCCCACGCGCGTCCGATGTCGGCCACGAAGTAGTCTTCCTTGCTGCCCATTCCCGGGTGCTGGATGAGGACCAGCGGCATCGGTTCTTCGTGGCTCACCGGAGCATAGAGAAGTCCCGGGACGTGCTCGGCGCCCTGGTGGAACCAGAATTGCACCTCGCGGAGTTCGCCCATCGGATTTTCATGAAGTTGCAAGGCATTTGGCATGTCTCGCGCAATCTACCGCCGCTCGCCGAGGATGTCGCTACTCTTGACACTTAGCGGGCGCGGACAAACGATGCTCGCAAGCGACTCGAACGCGCGCCTAGTCCGCCTCGGCGGAACGGGGGAACCAGTTTTCGGGGCGAGTCCGCAAGGGCATCCTTCGTGACGAAGGGTTGCGACGGCGGAACGGCCATCTCCGGTCGTAGCCCGGCAGCTAACCTCGGAGGCGTTGGAAGAACCTCGAACAGAGGGCCTCTTCTTTTATGGCTATCCTGGCTCGCCGATCCCCCTCGACAGCCCATCTCTCCTCATCGAACACGGTCGCACTTCCCGTCTACGCCTCGACGCATCTGCGTGAGCGGCTCTGGAACATGCTCCCGCTCTCGCTCTCCGTGTTGCTGGCCAGCTTCGTGTTCTGGGGCCCGTTCTACGCGCCGTGGCCATACGCCATCCTGAGCGTCGCGTTCTTCGCCTACTGGCTGGTGCGCTCGTACTCAGTCGCGGTCAGCTGCTGGATTGGTCTGCGCAAGATTTCGCAATGGGAGAAGACCAACTGGCTCGCGAAGTACTGCGCCTGGCTGCCAGCGCATCCCGACGCTGAGAAGTGGGAATGGCCGCGCCACATGGTCATCATCCCGAACTACAAGGAGAGCGAAGAGGGTCTCTCGCGAACGCTCGATTCGCTCGCGGCGCAGGCAAACGCCCGCCAGCTGGTCATCGTGATGGCGATGGAGGCACGCGAAACCGAAGCGCACATCAAGGCTGAGCGCCTCGTGAACCGCTTCCGCGACCGCTTCCACCACATGTTCGCGACCTACCACCCGGCCGGGCTGCCGAACGAGACACCGGGCAAGGGTTCGAACGAGGCGTGGGGCGCGCGCGAAGCCTACATCCACCTCATCGAAGAGCGTGGTGACGACATTCGCCGGTACTCCATCACGAGTTGCGACGCTGACGCGGTGTTCCATCCACGCCATTTCGAGGCATTGAACTACCTGTTCCTGACTGCGACGGACCGCTACCGGACGTTCTGGCAGCCAACAATCTTCAACAGCAACAACATCTGGGACATCCCGGCGCCGCTGCGCATCCCGGATGGACTCTCCGGAATCAACCGGCTTTCGAACCTGATTCTTCCCGGCAGCGTCCGGTTCCCGACGTCGTGCTAC
>CAYYDX010000144.1:0-3341 GCA_964470735.1 uncultured Anaerolineaceae bacterium | reverse complement strand
CCGCAGGGCATGCTGGGGCTGTTCATCCTTGGCCTCCTGCTGTTCGCCGCAATCTTCGCGCCCTTCATCACGTGGCACGACCCGAACCTCCAGGACGGCGCTGCGCGCTTCCTCTCACCAAGCTGGGAACACCCATTCGGAACGGACGAACTGCGCCGTGACCTCTATTCGCGCACGGTCTATGGCCTGCGGGTGTCGCTGCTCATCAGTCTCGTTGCGGTAGCAATCGGCTCGACGATCGGCATCATTGCCGGCTTCCTCTCCGGGTACTTCGGCGGCTGGGTCGATACGCTGGCCATGCGCGTCGTCGATGCACTGCTTGCCTTTCCGGGACTGCTGGCGGCGCTGGCGATCGTGACGATCCTCGGCCCCGGGATCCGCAACGTTGGCATCGCCATCGCGTTCTTCTCGGTGCCGTCGTTCGCACGCCTCTCTCGCGCGCAAATGCTGGCCGAGCGGAACCGTGACTACGTACGCGCGGCCGAGTCACTGGGCGCCGGAGCGTTCCGGGTGGTCTTCGGGCACATCGCCCGCAATGCCATCGCCCCGCTGCTCACGCAGGTCGCCCTGTTCATGGCGGCGGCGGTGATCCTCTCCGCGTCCTTGAGCTTCCTCGGGCTCGGCGAGAAGCCACCCGACCCGTCTCTCGGCGGCCTTGTGAATAGCTCGAAGAGCAACCTGCAGAAAGCCTGGTGGTACGCGGCGTTCCCCGGCGCCACGCTGGCCGCGCTGCTGCTCTCGCTGAACCTGCTGGCCGACGCCATCAACGAGGCGATTAACCCGTTCGCCCGCCGCCGCGCCTGATGTACGTCGCCCGTCACATGTTTCGGAGCAGGCGGATGCGCTCCTCGATCGGCGGATGCGTATCGAAGAGGTTGTTCAGGAAGCTCGCATGCTCTTTGAGCGGATTGGCGATGTACAGGTGCGCCGTCGCTTTGTTCGCCGCCTCAAGGGGCTCCGTATCCGCTGAAATCTTCTCAAGTGCGCGGGCCAGTGCTTCGGGGTGACGGCAGAGCAGCGCGCCGCTCGCGTCCGCGAGGTACTCGCGCTGCCGGCTGATTCCGAACTTCAGCGCCTGCGCGATGATCGGCGCAAGAATTGCAGCAATGATCGCCAGCGCGAGGATGATCATAATACCGGCTCCGCCGCCCTTGTCCTTGCTGTTCCGCCGGCCGCCGGCGCCCAAAAAGCTCCATCGTAGGAAGAAGTCGCTGATGAGCGCGATGAGCCCGACGAGTACCGTGGCGATGGTCATCACCCGGATGTCGTAGTTCCCCACGTGCGAGAGCTCGTGGGCGATGACCGCCTCAAGCTCGATCGGCTCGAGCTTATCGAGAAGTCCACGCGTCACCACCACGTGGGAGTGCTGCGGGTCGCGCCCGGTGGCAAACGCGTTCGGCGCCGAATCTTCCAGCACCCACGTCTTCGGCATCGGCAGCCCCGAACCGATCGCCAGGTTCTCCACCCGGCGGACGAACTCCCACTCCTCGTCCTTCGTCACCTCGTGAGCGCCGGATATCGAGAGCACGACGCTGGTCGAAACGTAGTAGCTCACGATCGCGTAGATGATGAGTCCGATGCCAACGACACCGAGCACGCCGATTGGTAGCCCGAGCGCAATGGTGATCAGCCCCACGAGCGCCGTCAGCACGAACACGAACGCGACAATCAGCACCCACGTCATCCGCTTGTTCGAAGCCACGCGATCCCATACGAGCATCGAACCGGGGATAAACGCCTGCGGAGGAGACTCTTGATTCACGATTCACGATTCGCGATTTGCGATCTGGGGTTGCCGGCGAAACCTTGCACGCCCAGACGGCGCTTCAGTGTGCGCTTCGAGGCGACGACCATGGCGACGATCTCGTTGGCTTCGCGCACGAGCGGCTCGATGGCGTCGGGCGTGGCAAGTTGGGTCTGCGCCATGAACTCCAGCCAGTAGACGGTTTCGTCCGCCTCTTCTTCGACGATCGACAGCTTCGCGATGATTTCGTTCAGGGACCGGCCCCGGCAGCTGGCATAGTAGTTCGCCCCAACAGACGTTGAACTGCGAACGAGCTGGCTGATGATCGGGTTGGAGACCGCGCTCTTCTGCACGCGTTGGCAGAGCCGCACGCACTCGACTCCGAGCTTCATCGTTCTGGATTTGAACTCAGCTTCGTCCACCGAATCTCCGCGGTGCTGTCTCTGATTGGGCGCGTGTCCCCGTCAATCGTGAATCATGAATCGCGAATTTACTGGGCTGGTGGGGCGGGCGCGTCGTTCCCGAAGCTCACGTGCACGTCTTCGCGGGCGGCTTCTTCGGCTTCGTAGAACTCGGCGGGTTCGAAGTTGAACATCCCTGCGATGATCGAACTTGGGACGGTCGCGGTCTTCTCGTTGTAGACGCGGACGTTGGAGTTGTAGAACTGCCGTGCGTAGGCAATCTTGTCTTCCGTGTCGGTCAGCTCACGCTGAAGTTCGAGGAAGTTCTGATTCGCTTTGAGGTCCGGGTAGGCTTCCGCAACCGCGAACAGGCTGCGCAGGGCGCCGGTGAGCATGTTGTCGGCCTGCGCGGCCTGGCCAGGCGTCGCCGCGCGGTCGAGCATCGCCCGTGCGCGCGTCACGTTTTCGAGCGTCTCCTTCTCGTGCGCCGCGTACCCTTTGACCGTCTCCACGAGGTTCGGGATCAGGCTGCTGCGCCGCTTGAGCTGGACGTCGATGCCAGACCAGGCTTCTTTCACCCGGATCCGGGCGCGAGCCAGGCCGTTGTACATGCCGAAGACCCAGAACACGAGGATCACGACGACGGCGACGATGACAATGAGCGTGATAAGCAAAGGCACGAAGGACGCTCCTGCGAAATCTGCGCGGATCCTAGCACAGCGGACGGAACGGGCCGGGATAGAGCCGCTCGCCGGATTCGCCGGAACGCCGACGGGCGGCCACCGGCTTCGTGGTGACCGCCCGTGGAGTGGGTGAACGGGACGAATTAGAGCAGCACGCCGTCCGAGAGCAGGTCCGCGATCTCGTCCATGTTCAGGCCGATAATCCGTTCGCAGACGTCCATCGTGTGCTCGCCGAGCAACGGCGACGGCCCCGGCGTATCGCCCGGTGTCTCCGACAGGACAGCAGCCGGACCGTCATGAGCTTCGCGGCCCGCTTCCGGATGGTCGACGTAGCGGTAGTAGCCGCGTGCTTTGAGATGTTCATCGCGGTCGAGCATGTCCTGCGCATTCTGAACCACGCCCGCAGGAACGTTTGCCGCCTGGAGCGTTGCCGCGGCGTCCTCGGCCTTGAGCCCGGCGGTCCAACTGTTGACCAGCGCCTCAAGTTCGTCCTCGTTCTGCTTGCGTGCCGCG
>CAYYDX010000143.1:0-3477 GCA_964470735.1 uncultured Anaerolineaceae bacterium | reverse complement strand
CCCCAGAGCCCGAGGATGAGCTGCGGCACGCCAAACGCGATCATCACCGCCCCGAGCGCGCTGTTCTTCCCTGTCAGGTCGTAGGCCAGGTACCCGCGCGCAATGACCTGCATCTGCATACCGAGAAACGAAAACAGCGTCCCGAACCAGAGAGTGCGGAAGCGGTTGTTCTCGAGCGAGTAGAAGGTGCCCCTGAACCAGGAAAGCGTGATCTTACCCTCACGTAAAGGTTGCAAGCGAAGCCTACCAAGAAACCACGCTCACGTGCCACCGAAGGCGCCCTTTCGAGACGAAAGAGGAAAGAGAAAAGAGGAAAGCCCGGGAGGCACACGTGGTAGGGGCGTATTGCAATACGCCCCTACCACCTACCAGCCACCACTGCATGCCAGCATCGCCGAAAAACTCCCCCTCGCCCGCGAAGTCGGGAGAGGGGGCCGGGGGGTGAGTGCCCTCAGTTCATCACGAGCGTGACGTCCGCAGTCACGAGGACCCAGTAGACCTTGAGCGTGAAGAGGCCGCCGAAGTCGTTGAGGTACCGCGGCTGGCCCGGGAGGTAGGAGAGCCATGTCCCGGAGGTGTTGTCGTACTGGAGCACCTGCTGGTACTTCCCCGCGATCGAGGCGAGCGCTTCGGGCACGGCGCTGCTGGCGCCGGTGTAGGTGAAATTGTTCCACCCGGTGCGAAGCTGGATGCTCCGGCCCGGCGCGGGGTTCGGGTTGATGCTGGCGACGTTCGTCGGCGGCCCATCGACCCAGTACGCGTCGTACTGGTTAATCGTGGTGATATCGCTGGCGTAGGCCGGCGCGGTGCGGAAGAAGCGCTGGTAGGCGCCGGGCCGGTCGAGCAGGCGCTTCAGCGGGTCCCAGCGGTAGACGGCGCTCCAGGGCATCGGGAGGCTCGATGCGGCCCCCGGCAGCAAGCCCGACGCTTCGAGGTGGGCGATGTTCGCCCAGGAGCCGTTGAGCGCCTGCACCACCACGGCCCCCGGCGGCGGCGAAACGGTGCTGATGTCCTTGTTCGCGAGGCCGATATCGGCGTTCTGGCCGCCCCAGGCGATGACCGGCTGAGCGGGCGCGCCACCGACTACGAACTGCACGTTCTTGCCGGGCTGTCCACAGCCCGGCAGTTCGGCGTTGGTCTTCACACGGATGGCGAACAGGCTCAGGCGTCCGAAGGCGTCGGCGGTCGTCTGCCCGCAGAGCGTCGAATCAATGTGCGCCTCGATGAGCGTGCCGGCCGGCACATCGCGGAAGTCCTTCAGCGGCGCGCCGGTCACGGTCATCGGTACGCGGGCGAGGGCCGCGCCAATATCGATGATGCCCGAGCCGGCCCAGTTCTGGCCGTGCGGCGCCGGCGGCGCGGCCGAAGCGGTGTCGCGCGCAATCTGGATGTAGTCCGCCGCGTTGAGCTTCGAGTTGCGCGACATCATCAGCGCGAACATCCCCGTGACCAGCGGCGAGGCGAAGCTCGTACCGCCGCTGTCGTCGGTGGCGTACGGGTTCGCCAGCCCCACGTCGGTGCGTGCCGTCGAGGCCAGCTTCGTTGCCGGTGCGGCGAAGTCGATCGCCGGCCCGTAGTTGCTGTAGGGCGCCCAGTTGTTGCCATTCAGGTTGTCGGCCGCGCCGACCGCGAGGAGGTTCGGGTACTGCGTGTAGGCCGCCGGGTAGCCGGTGCCGACTTCACTGCTGCCGGGCGGGTGGTTGCCAGCCGCGGCGACCACGATGACGCCCTGGTTCTGCGCGGTCTGGAGCACTTCGCGCAGGTAGGGAATGTCGCCGGCGAGCGAGCCAGCGGGCGTCGCGAGGCTGAGGTTGATGATGCGCGCGCCCATCCGGACCGCGTAGTCGATGCCCTGCGCGACGTTGAACGGCGAGCCGGTGGGCGAACCGGCCGGGCCCGAACCGCAGTCGAGCACCTTCACGGTCATCAGGCGCACATTCCATGCCACGCCTGCAATTCCGGCGCCGTTGTTCCCGGCGGCGCCGATGATCCCCGAAACCATCGTGCCGTGCGACCCGATGTTCGTTGGCGACGAGCCGTGGTCATCCCGCACGAGGCCGGTGGGCGCGCTCGACGAGTAGCCGCAAACCGCCTGGTTGGCCGAAGTGAGGTTGATGAATCGGCAACCATAACGGTCGTTCACGCAGCCGTTGCCGTCGCGGTCGATGCCGTCCTGCTGGTTGTCGATCGGATTTTCCCAGAGCCTCCCGGCGAACTCCGGGTGGGCGTAATCGATGCCGGTGTCGAGCACCGCGACGATGACCTGGTTCGAACCGGTGGCGAGGTCCCACGCGGCAGGCGCGTTCAAACCGCCGAGGTACGACGCCTGCGAACTGGCGTAGAACGGGTCGTCGGGGACGGCGGCGGCGTACACGGCAGGCTGCGGTTCGGCGTAGAGCACGCCGGGCCGGGCGCGCAGTTCGGCGGCGAAGGCCTCAGCGGTCTTGCCTTTCGGGACCTGGACCTGGCGGTAGCCGCGCTGCGCGAGCGTTGGTGGCAGACCATCGGGCCCGAGGTCTTCGATCGCGCGGCCCGTGTCGTACTGGACGACGATGTAGTCGCCGGGCGCTTCCGCCTGAGCGCGACCGGGGCTCGCCCCGGCTGCCGCTCCGATGCCCACCACCACAACCATGGCGGCAAGCGCCAGCCAACGTGCGCGCACACTACCTCCCCGCGATCACTCGCTCGTCAGTTCGATAGCCCCGGGAAATTCGGGGTCGGAATCGGTGTCGGCTCCGTGGCGGGGCGCACGCCGAGGAGTTTGTCGTCCACTATAACCGCAAGGTTGCGGGCAGCGTCGATGTTGATGAACGGCTGCCCGCCGAAGGTTTGCACGCTCACGATCGTATTGCCGCGGCGAAAGCTGAAGCGGTGGTAGACACCGACGATTTCCGACGGGCCGACGGTACCTTTCACTATCCGGTAAGCGCTCGAGTCATTCGCGAGCCCCTTCGTCTTCACCGGCTCGCTCGCCGGGATCGATTTCAGGCGGTTGTCGTAGTACGCCCACGCCAGCTTCGCACCGTCGACCGACTGGAACATGTAGGTTTCGACCGTGATGTAGGCCTCGCCCTGGGCGACGTCGGCGGTGAGGCCGTTCGGCTGGAAGACGGCGTTGAAGCCGTCGATGATCCGCCATTGACTCGCCATCTTGCTCCCCTCCTGCTCGCTGTTGAACCAGTACGAGCTGGAGTAGGTGGAGATGTTCTGGGCGAAGGTGTTTGGGACATCGACTTCGTACTTCTCGGGCAGTTCACCGAGGAGCACGCTGAACTGCGAGGCCGGCGGCTTCGCGACGACCTCCTGGCCGCCGGTTGTGCCCGAGGTGCTGGTCGATGGCTTCTCGCCATCGGCCGTGACGCCCGGTGTGCCGGCGTTCGTGCCGCCATCATCGTCGCCGCGCAGGAAGAAGACAGCCGCCATCGCCCCGGCGAGGAGGATCACACCGGCGACGAGGATGATGATCGGCTGGTTGCG
>CAYYDX010000142.1:0-3556 GCA_964470735.1 uncultured Anaerolineaceae bacterium | reverse complement strand
GTCCTTGGCTTCGAACGTGGAATCACGCCCGGCGGTGTTCGCGCCCGCCGCGGTGGAGTCGTCGCCACCGTTCGTGAGACTGGCCGTGAACACCGCGACGAACGCAACAACCGAGACAGCGGCCGCGCCCCGAGCGAGGTTCAGGTAGAGCGGCGCGGGCGTTCGCGTCCCTGGCTGGCGCGCCGGCGCCCGGGCGACCATCTCCGGCGTGAGCGCGAAGGAGCGCGGCGCTGGCTGCTCCGGGAGCGCGTTGAGCGACGCCTTCAGCGTCCGGGCGGCGGCGACCGCGGCCTGGCACTGCTGGCAACGTGCGAGGTGCTTTTCAAAGTCGGCCGCGTCGCGCGCGGCAAGCTCGCCATCGACGAACGCATCGAGTTCGCGGCTAAAACGGGAGTGGCTGCGGAGGAAGGGAATCATGCGCATTGGTTGTGCTCACTCATTCGAACGCTCGTGGCGGCCGAAAAGTTCCGGGTTCTCAGAAAGAAGCGCGCGCAGCCTCTCGCGGCCGCGGTGGATGCGCGATTTCACGGTGCCAACGCTCGACCCGGTCATGCGCGCGATCTCTTCGTAGTGGTAGCCGTGGACATCGGAGAGGACGATCACCTGGCGTTGTTCCAGCGGCAGCGTAAGAATGGCGCGCTGCAGCCCTTCGGCGACGGCTGCGCGTTCGGCGCGCTCGGCGGCTGCCTCTCCCGGGTCGGGCAGGTCGAGTTCGTGCTCGCCGTCGGCGCCGAGAAGGGAGAGCGAATCGGCCGGCCGTCGGCCACGACGGCGCAGTTCGTCGGTCGTTTCGTTCGCGGCGATGCGGAATAACCAGCTCCGGAAATTGCCACCATCGAATCGCGAAATCGACCTGAACGCCGAGAGAAATGCCTCCTGCGTCGCATCTTCCGCTGCTCCACGGTCACCGATGAGCCGAAAACAGAGGTTGAACACGGCAGTTTGATGCCGCTCGACCAACCTGTTGAAGGCGTGAAGGTTGCCGTCCTTTGAAAGAGAGACCAGGTGCTCGTCCGCGGGTTCGAGCGCATCGGTCATGCCGGCCGAGCGTAGGTCAATCGGCTGTAAAGGGCGACTGACTGAAGGCCGGAGGTCCGCCGGGGAGGCTATGGTACTCTGATGACGATGGACAATGGCGAGGGACGCCCGCTCGATGAAGTCGAGGCGGGAAACGACGACCCCCAGGGTTGGTACTTCGATCTACCTGGTGGCGCATGGGAGCGGCAAGAAGAAAAGAACCGCACATTGCGGCAGCGTGTGCTCGGCAACCTCAGCGAAGACGAAGAAAAGTCGCGCTCCGACCCGTTCGGCCGCAAGCCGCAGGAGCCGGACAACAAGGACGACGACAGGAAGGGCGGCCGTGGCTTCTTTGGTCGGAAGAAGAAGGAAGATGACCGTCCCGAACCGCGAATCAGCGCCGGCGGCACGTGGAAGCTGAACCGCGGGAGCCAGCCCGCCGAGCCGCCTCCCGCAGCTGCCGAATTGACCGAGAATCTCACCGATGACGACGCCGACGACTGGAGCACCGAACCACCACTGAAGCTCTCGCCGTTCCCTCGTTCAGAGTCGGCCTCGACCCAGCCGTGGGGCGAACCAGAAGCCGGCTGGGAACTTTCGGCGCCCGAGACGGAAATCCGGGGCGCCGCTGCCGAGCCCGTAATCGAAGCTATCGCCGAGCGCCCCGCTCCAGGGGCCGCTGAAGACTGGCGCGAAGAGCCGGACGACTCGACGCAGGACTTCCTTGCTTCGATGCGAACCTGGGCGGCCGAACAGCCAGCTCCGGATGAACCGGCGGAGACGCCGGAGTTCCGCGCGCCAACGCTTGAGGAGGTCGCCGCCAGCGAAGGCTGGGCCGAAGAGCCGGGCGAACCGGATTCGCCGCTCACCCTGCGCCCTCGCCAGCGCGAGGATGATGGCAAGCAGCTCGACTGGAACTTCGGCCCCGCAGCCTGGAGCGACGAGCCAGCCGATGGAGCCGAGGAGCGCCCGGCGGCGTTCGTCCCGGCCGTGGACGATGAACCGGCGGAGTTGAACTTCGAGTCGATGCACCGCTGGGCGGAAGAGAGCCGCGAGAAGGACCATCCGCACTTCGTCGTCCATCACCAGGATGCCGAAACCGGGGAGGAGACGCCTGAATCGCCGGTCGGACACGACCGGCCCGTCTTCGAAGCGCCGCCGGCGGCCGAGCTCGATGCCGGGAACCTGGAGCCAGGAGCCGTCGAGGAAGAATCAGCCCTCGATTCGATGCGCCGCTGGGCCGAGCGCAACCGCGACGCCGACCATCCCCACTTCGCAGTGGCGCACCACGAATCGGATGATGCCGCAGACGACGAGCCGCGCCCCACGCCCATCCCGTTGCGGCCCCGCGCCCACGACGACGTGGCGCCGCCATCGAGTTTCGCGCCCGCGCCACCGTCACCGGACGATGTCACGCCGCGTTTGCCGCTCCAACTCCCCATCGTCCGCCGGTCGCACGATCAGGACGAAGCGCCGGTGCAGTCGGAGAAGTGGAACGAGTTCTTCGCGATCAAGCCGGCCGCTGAAGAAGAGTCAGAATCCGCCGAGGAGCGCCCGTCCGACGGTCTTTCCGCTATGCGCGCCTGGGCGCAACAGCGCCCCGAAGCCACCCCGTCCGAAGACATCCCGGAAGAGTTCCTGAAGCCGTTCGACTGGGAACTCGAGGAGTCGTCCAGCGAATTCCCTGGGACCACAGAGGCAGCTCTGGAAGTTCCGGCCGAGTTCCTCAAGCCGTTCGATTGGGAAGAGGGCGAGCCAGAGACACCAGCGTTCGAGGCCGCGGAAGCGCCCATCGCGCCCACCTTCGAAGTTCCGCTTGCGGCTCCCGAAGCGGAGGCGTCACAGGCCGACGACCCGCTCGACGGCATCTTCCCCGCCGTGGCAAGCCAGCCGCAGCCGGACCCCAAAAAGAAGGGCGGTCGTTTCGGGCGACTCTTCGGGCGTGGCAAGAACAAGGAACACGAGTCGGAAGTTACGCCCGACGCGGAGGCACTCGGTGACTGGCTGCTGCCAGGCAACGACGACACCTCGAATGACGATATCCGGGTCGCGGCCAGGACCAGCGACTGGACCGAAGACGCAGGGACGCTCGAAGCGCCTGAGGCGCTGAAGGCCAGCGGCGAAGGCTGGGGCGCGTCGCTCTCCGAAGGCTGGGCGCGAGCGGATCGCGATGCCATTGCTGAGTTCGCCGACGCAGTCGTCGAGCCAGCCTCCGAGTGGGCGCCCGAGCCGGAGCCGGTGACCTCGGACGAGAGGCTCGACGAGTTCGTCGTCGACGATGAGGCGGTCGCCGAGACCGAACCCTCCGCGTCGGAACCGGTCGCGGAGTTGGAAGCAGTGGTGGTCGAACCGGTCACCAATCTGACGCCCGAGATGGCGGCCAGCGACGACAACGAGGACGACGGCTGGGACCCAGAGCCGGTCACCAGTGCGTTTGACTGGGCTGCACCCGCCGTCGAAGAAGCGGAAGCGCCCATCGAGGCCGTGGCCTCAGTCGAAGTGGCCGAAGAGCCGGTCGCCGAAGACACCCCGTGGTGGG
>CAYYDX010000141.1:0-4241 GCA_964470735.1 uncultured Anaerolineaceae bacterium | reverse complement strand
CCCAGTTCGAAGCGCTGAACCAGATGAAGGTGGTTGCCGACAGCATGAAGGTGCTCCAGGGCGTGGGGGAACTGAACAGCGCGGCCGCGATGATCGGCAAGAAGGTGACCGGCAAGCAGGTCGACGCGATCGCCGTCACGCGTGACCTCGTAGGGCGCGACCTGTTCGGGCGGCCATTCGCCAAGCTCACGAGTTTCGAACGCGCCGAGGTGAACAAGGACCAGCGCGTGGTCGCCGCCGCCGCCGACCTGCCGAACGCCGGCAACGAAGTCACCGGCACGGTCGACCGCGTGGTCACCGACGCGACGGGCATCCCGATGCTGCTGATCGACGGCAAGGTGGTCGACCTCTTCACGATTTCGGAGGTGTGGTAGGTGGCTATCGACCGCACCATGCCAATAGGCCCGGCGGGCGCGAACCGTCCGCCGGCACAGGCCCCGGTCCGCCCGGCGGGAGGGCCCAGCTTCCAGGACACGCTGGCGGGCGTGCAGTTCAGCAGTCACGCCGCGAAGCGGATCGAACGGCGGGATCTCGACCTCGACGCGGGGCGGCTCAACCGGCTCAACTCGGCCATCACGCGCGCTTCTGAAAAGGGCGCCAGGAACAGCGTCGTCATGCTCGACGACCTCGCCGTCGTCGTCGATGTGCGGGACCGCAAGGTCATCACCGCAATCAATGCGGAGCAAGGAAAGGAGCGGGTCTTCACCAACATCGACTCTGTCGTCATCGCCTGAGGGAGGGGTTCGCCTATCCCGCCATCACCCAGCGTCGTTTTCGGGCCGGTCCGCTTGTCGGAGGCCTGATCCAGGAAGTGCGGCGACCGCCGCAGGAAGGATCGTCCAGCCATGATGCGAGCACTTTTCTCCGCGATTTCCGGCATGAAGAACCATATGTCCTACATGGACGTGGTCGGCAACAACATCGCGAATGTCAACACCATCGCCTTCAAGTCGAGCCGGGTCACGTTCCAGGACATCCTCGGCCAGACGGTGCGCGGCGCGAGTACGCCGCAGGCCGGCCGTGGTGGCACGAACCCCGCCCAGGTCGGCCTGGGCATGCAGATGGGCGGCATCGACAACATCATGACCCAGGGCTCGCTGCAGAGCACCGGCAAGCTGACCGACTTCGCGGTGCAGGGCGACGGCTTCTTTGTCGTGAGCGATGGGACGCGCAACTACTACACGCGTGACGGCGCGTTCGACATCGACGTCGAAGGCAGCCTGGTGAACCCGGTGACCGGCCTGAAGGTGATGGGCTGGGTGGCCGACCCGACGGGCGCGGTCGACATCGAATCGCCAATGCAGTCGCTGCAGATCCCGTTCGGCACGCGGATCAGCGCGCAGGCCACTCAGGACCTCACCATCCCGACTGCCAAGGCCGGCATGATCATGGCGGGCAACCTGGACGCCGGGACTTCGACCGCCCCGCCGAACAACGTGGTCAGCACGACGGTCACCGCGTACGACTCGCTCGGTAACGCCAAGACGATCAAGGTGCACTTCACGAAGACCGCTTCGAACTCCTGGGCCGTCACCGCGGACCACGACATCCCCGACGTTCCCGGCCCGGACGCAACTCCCGGCAACGCATTCGACGATGCGGTAACCGTGGCCAACGGTACCCTCGCCTTCCTGCCGACGGGCACGCTCGACCCGGGCGTGGCCAACAACGGTATGGTCTCGCTGACGATCCCGGCAGCCGACCTTGGCACTGGCGCCGATCCCTTGACCTTCACGCTCGACGTCTCCTCGTTCACGCAGTACGCGGGAGCCAGCCAGGCGAACCTGCAGAGCCAGACCGGCTCCGCGGCAGGCGCACTCGTGAGCTTCGCGGTGGGCAGCACCGGCGAGATCACGGGCATCTACTCGAACGGCGCGAACCGCGTCATCGGCCAGCTTGCCCTGGCGAGCTTCACGAACCCCGGTGGCCTCCAGCGCCAGGGTCAGAACCTCTGGGCGCCAAGTTCGAACTCCGGCGAGGCGATCGTCGGCCTGCCGAACACGAACGGCCGCGGCGCGGTGAGCACGGGCACGCTCGAGGGCTCGAACGTCGACCTCGCGCAGCAGTTCACCAACGTCATCCTCGCGCAGCGCGGCTTCCAGTCGTCGTCGCGCGTCATCACCGCCGGCGACCAGATGCTCCAGGACCTGGTCAACATCATCCGCTAACGAATCGCCGGGGCTTCCTCTTCGCTGAAGGGGAAGCCCCCGTGAGAAGGAGCAGCGTCTGTTCGGAACCGTGCCGGTCCGGCGAATGAACCGCATCGTCAGCCTCAGCGTCATCCCGCTGATGCTGCTGACGATCGCGGTCTTTTCGCGTTTCGCGAAAGACCCCACGCCGGCCGATCCGCCAGCTGAGGGCACGCTGGTGGTGGCGAACCTCCGCCGCGAGACGGTGACCTTCGTGGACCTGGCGACGGACAACCGGCGCGAACTCGCGCTGCCCGGACCGCCGCACGAGTTGTTGGTGGAAGGCGGCCGGCTGTACGTCACGCTCGGCCGCGCGAACCTGCTCGCGGAGGTCGACATTGGCGCGCGGGCCATCCTGCGCACCATCAGTCTCGAGGGCGAACCGCACGGCCTCGCGACACTCGGCGGCAACCTCTACGTGACGCTCGACAAGGGCAACGCGGTCGTAATCATCGACCGGGCGACGATGACCGAACTCCGGCGTCTGCCGACGGGCGATACGCCCCATGTGATCGCCGCGACGGGCGCGGCTATCGTCGTCACGGATTCGCGCGACAACACGCTGCGGCAACTTGAACCCGGCGCGGCCACGGTCCCGACCGGCGCGCAACCCGAAGGGCTCGCGATCATCGGCGGCGTGGCGGTTACCGCCGACGCGAACGGGGGGACGGTGACGTTCGCGAAGGTTCCCGGGCTGGCGGATGCCCGGACGCTGCGAATCGGCGCGCTGCCTGTGCGGGTGACACCGCTCGATGGCACGCGCGCGCTCGTTTCGCTGCAGGGCGACAGCACAGTGGCGATAGTCGATGTGGCGAAGAGCGAAGTAACGAAACGCTTGCACGTGGCCGCGCGCCCTGACGGTACGTGTGTCTCGCCGGACGGGGGCTACCTCGCGGTCGCTTCGAACGGCGAAGGCACGCTCGACCTTTTCGAAACAGAGAAGTGGCATCGCGCGCCATCGCT
The DNA here is from genome assembly GCA_964470735.1 of uncultured Anaerolineaceae bacterium. GTDB lineage: Bacteria > Chloroflexota > Dehalococcoidia > Tepidiformales > Tepidiformaceae > Amarobacter. Next base: position 1,089 of record CAYYDX010000141.1, on the reverse strand, counting down.
GGCGTTCGAACCGGGGCTGGGCGCCTGCGCCTGGCTGCCGGCGCGTTGACCAGCCACCCCGATTCCCGCAACGATCGACGTGCGCCCACGGGCGTTTCGGGGGACAGGGATGCGACCAGGGCAGATCTGCCGCGTGGGTGGCAGGTTCTCCAGGTGCCGGAACGATGCGCGCTACAGTTGCCAGTACTGCGGCCGCGAGTTCTGCGAGGCGCACGCGCACCACGTCGAAGGGATCGACGCGGTGTGCAGCCGCAAGCGCTGCCGCGCGAAGCACGCCGACATGGCGGAACACGACGCGTACCGGGAGCGTGTGGCGGAGCGAAACCAGGTCGGGCTGTGCGGGATCGAGGAGTGCGGGCCACACCCCGCATTCGAATGTTCGCTTTGCCGTGGACTGTTCTGCGCGAACCACCTGAGCGAGCGGATGTACCCGTTTTCCGACGGCTATGTCTCCATCGATCGGCCGGTGAGCCTCTGCGCGCACTGCTGGGAGCGGCGTAAGATCTGGCGCGGACGGTGATTACGCTCGCCGACATTGAAGCGGCGCAGGCCGCGCTCCGGCCGCAGGTTCGCGAAACCCCGGTCTGGCCGCTCCGTGTGCCCTCGCCCGGGCCCGACCACGACATCCTGTTGAAGTGCGAAAACCTCCAGCTCACGGGGTCGTTCAAGGTGCGTGGCGCACTGAACTTCCTACGGTTCGTGGCCGACGACGACGCCCGGCGCGGCCTCGTGGCCATGAGCGCGGGCAACCACGCGCAGGGTGTCGCGCTAGCGGCCGCGTTGCGAGGGATCCCGGCGACCATCGTCGTCCCGGTGAGTGCGCCGCTCGCGAAAATCAACGCAACGCGCGCGCTCGGCGCCACCGTCGTCGTGCACGGCGCGTCGCTCGATGAGGCGCGCGCCGAAGCGTTCGCCATCGCCGGGCGCGAGGGTCGGTTGTTCGTGCCGCCGTTCGACGACGACGCGGTCATCGCCGGGCAGGGCACCATTGGCCTCGAAATCGTGAAACAGGCGCCGGATGTCGAAGAGGTGCTCGTCCCGGCCGGTGGCGGCGGACTGCTCGCCGGCGTGGCCACTGCGATCAAGTCC
>CAYYDX010000140.1:0-4270 GCA_964470735.1 uncultured Anaerolineaceae bacterium | reverse complement strand
CTCGACGCCATCGAGCGCGCAAATCCCAGTCCGGCCGCCCTTCGCACACGGAAGCACGCTATCGCGCTCAACGACGCCAGCTGGAAGCTGCCCGAAACTGGTGGCTCCGACGCGCACCATCTGCCCCACATCGGCGCCGGATGGACGCAGTTCGCCGGGTCGACCGCCGGACATTTGCGCGCCGCCATCCAATCGGGGACGACGCAAGCCCTCATGCGGCCTTACCCTTCGCTGCGAGAGGTGGGTTTCATGCGGGTCGCCGCCGGGCTCGTCTGGGGGTACAGTGCGACGCCACGCAAAATGCTGCGGATGAGGCGTCCATGAGGGTTGCCATCGTTTCCCCGTACGACTGGTGCGTCGAAGGCGGCGTGAAGTCGCACATCGCCCACCTTGCCGCCTACTTCCGCCAGTGGGGCCACGAAGTCACTATCTTCGCTCCCGCATCCGACCCCCAGCGCGCCAGCGACGAGGTCACGGTGATGGGCAAACCCTGGCCAATGCGCGTCAGCGGCTCTGTCGCTCGCATCACCTTCGCCTGGAAATCGCCCGAAGTGAAAGCCGCCCTCCGCGACGGAAAGTTCGATGTTGTCCACCTCCACGAGCCGCTGATGCCGCTGCTCCCGTATCACTTCCTCCGCTATTCAACTTCCGCGACGGTGGGCACGTTCCACGCCGCCAAAGATGGCGGCAACCGCTTCTACGGCTACACCACGCCCCTCACGAAGCGCTGGTTCCGCAAGCTCGAAGGCAAGATCGCGGTCTCCCCCGCGGCAGTCTCCCTCGTCAGCCGCTACTTCGCGGGCTACTTCAACATCATCCCGAACGGCATCGATTACGAGCACTTCTCCGCGCCCGCCGAACCGATTCCGGAGTTCGACGACGGCAAGCAGAACGTCCTCTTCGTCGGTCGCCCGGAGAAGCGGAAGGGCCTGAAGTACCTCCTCCGCGCCTACCTGCGCGTCCGCGAGCAGGTTCCGAACACACGCCTCATCGTGGTCGGCGCCGGGGACTTCACCCGTTACGAGCGCCTCATGGCGGCGTTCGACGACGTCGTCTTCCGCCCGAACGTCCCCTACGCCGACCTCCCCCGCTACTACCGCTCCGCGACCGTCTTTTCGTGCCCGAATACCGGCAACGAAAGCCAGGGCTACGTGCTCCTCGAAGCGCTCGCGGCCGGCCGTGCGGTCGTGGCCAGTAATATCGAGGGCTTCGCCGGCGTGATGACCGACGAAGAAGAGGGCCTCCTTGTGAAGCCCAAAGATCCCGACGGGCTGGCCGCGGCAATCATCCGGCTCCTTCGTAACCCAAGGCAGCGCGAAGAGTTCGGGAAGCGCGGCCAGGCGCTCGCCCGGCACTACAGCTGGGACAACGTCGCACACCGCGTTATGTCCTATTACGAACGCATCCTCTACGAGCACCGCGAGGTTGCCGCCTCCCGCGCACGGCGACCATTGGCTGCGGCCTCACGGGATAGCTGACCGTGCCCGTGACACTCCTCCCGACGCGCCTCCCCCGCGGCATCCAGGACGGCATTGGCCGAACCGTCGGCGGCCTCGGCGTGACCCCGAACATGATCTCCCTCGCCGGCTTCTTCGGAAACGTGATTGCTGCCTGGCTCATCACCCGCGAAGCCCTGCTGGCCGCGGGCATCGTCTACGTCTTCTTCTCCGCGCTCGACCTCGTCGATGGCGCGGTGGCACGGGCGACTGGCCTCGCCAGCCCGTTCGGCGCGGTCTTCGACGCCATCCTCGACCGGGCAAGCGAAGCCCTCGTCCTCGCGGCCTGCGGCTGGTACTTCAGCGAACGCGGTGAGCAGATCCAGGCGGCTTTCGCCTACGCCGCCATCTTCGGGAGCATCGCCGTCAGCTATATGCGCGCGCGCGCCGAAGTGGTCGGGTTGTCGATGCGCGAAGGACTCTTCCGCCGCCAGGAACGTGTCGCGCTGCTCACCATCGGATTGCTCTTTAGCGCACTCACCGTCGTGATTGCCGCGCTCGCCATCCTCGCGAACTTCACCGCACTCCAGCGCTTCTGGATGCTGCGAACGGGCATCCGCGACTAACTCGCGAGAGGCCGCCGGCGATCAGTCCGGCGCGTCACCTGGCGGCGCCGGGGGCGGCGGCGGCTGGTTCGTTCTCGCGGCCGCCGCCTTCCGGTTGTTCGACAGCATCATCGAGTACAGCCCGGCGAATACGGCCCCCAGCATGAACAGCAGGGCCAGGCCGCCAATCACGAACACGCCGCGGCCCGGCCCGGAATCATCATTCGAACCGCTGGAAGGCGCCGCCGGGGTTCGCGTCGGCGTGCGTGTTGGCGCGGCAGTCGCAGCGCGAGTCGGCGCCGCGGTGGGCCGCGGTGTCGCCTGGCTCTGCGCGGGCAGGTTGAACGAGGCACGGAAGTCATCTTCGAACGCCGCCACGTTGGCATAGCCATACACCGGCGTCAGCGCCTGGTCGAACCGCTTGCCACCCTTGATCGTCGACATGTACTCCGCGAACTTCGCTGGGCCGCCCTTCTTCACGAGGAAGTCCACCATCGCCCACGCCTCGCCGTAGAAGACGTCCACCAGTTGGGCTTCCGACGGCGGTACGCTCATCTGCGCGAACGGGATGAGACGGTTCGCGCGTACTGCCGCATTCACTGCCGACTGGTACCCGCCCGGGGAAGACTGCGCGTACACCGCCGCGCCTTCATCCAGCCACGCCGGCAACTTGCCCAGCGTCCCTTCGCCCGCGGTCTCATTCAGGATGTGCCCGAACTCATGCCTCAAGGTGTCCGTCCGGTCGGCCGAACCGCACGCAATCGGGATCAGCATGATGATGTCGTTCGTGAGCTTCGTGCCGCAGGTCGTCACCGCCGAATCGAACGTCGACCCACTCCCCGGGCGGGCCTCCGAACTCTCCTTCTCATCCGCGAACATGATGACCTTCACCGGTGTCTGCTTCAGCGTCACGCCATACAACTGCTTGCCAATACGCTCGTAGGTGTCTGCCCCCGCCTTCAGGTAGGCATTCGCGATGTCCTTCCGGTCGCCGTGGTAGTACACGGTCATGAAGTCGTTCGAAACGTTCTCCCACGCCTGGTTCGGCGGCATATAGAAGAAGGCCTGCTCCTCACTCGAAGTCGTCTGGCCGTCCGCCGTCGTTATCTCCCAGTGGTAGACGAACTCCGAGCCCACGGGCACATAGTTGCCTGCCGAGTTCACCTGGAGCACGACTTCCGTGCTGAGGTTCTTCGCCGGGGTCAGTTCCTTCGGCTGGTCGAGTGCGCTCGTCCCGCGGCCCTTGATCGCATAGGCCAGCGTGACACCCGTGATATCGGAGTCAGCACGCGCGGTCACTTTGAAGGTCAGGGTCTTCGGGTAGCCATTGACGATGGTCGACGACTCCACGACCGTCGCGGCCGCCGCCATCGTGGCCGTGCCAACGAGTGCCGAGAGCATCACAAGCGCGAGGATGCACGTCCGTCGAATCATGACTCCTCGCCAACGCGAGACTTGAGGTACGCCTCGATGAAACCGTCGATCTCGCCGTCGAGCACGGCGGTCGTGTCGCTGGTTTCGAAGTCGGTGCGGACGTCCTTCACCATCTTATAGGGGTGCAGCACGTAATTCCGGATCTGCGAACCGAAGCTCACATCCACGTGCTGTCCTTTTAACCGCGCCTTTTCCTCTTCCTGCCGGTTCAGTTCGATCTCGAGCAAGCGCGCTTCAAGCACTTTCATCGCGCTCTCCCTGTTGCGCCCCTGCGACCGTTCATTCTGGCAGGTCACCACGATCCCGGTGGGAATGTGCGTTATCCGCACCGCCGTGGAGTTCTTCTGGACGTTCTGACCGCCCGCGCCGCTCGAACGGTAGACATCAATGCGGATGTCGTCGTCCGGGATCTGGATTTCGCCAACCTGCTCAACCTCAGGCATCACCTCGACCTTCGCGAAACTCGTCTGGCGTGCGCTCGCCGAGTTGAATGGTGAGAGCCGCACAAGCCGGTGCACCCCGCGCTCGCTCTGCAGGTACCCGAAGGCGTACTTGCCCTTGAGTTCGACGGTCGCGCTCTTGATCCCTGCCTCCTCGCCTTCGGTCAGGTCGAGGATCTCGGTCGAGTACCCCTTCCGTTCGCCCCAGCGCAGGTACATGCGGAGAAGCATCTCGGCCCAGTCCTGCGAGTCGGTCCCGCCTGCCCCGGCGTGCACTGCAAGGATGGCGTTTCGGGCGTCGTACTGCCCCGAAAGCTGGAGTTGGAACTCGAGCGACTCCACCTCGCGCTCGATG
>CAYYDX010000139.1:0-4300 GCA_964470735.1 uncultured Anaerolineaceae bacterium | reverse complement strand
TGTGTCGGGGAAGGTCACGTACCAGCCGCGGCTGCGCAACTGGGTGTTCTCGGCCAAGTCGCTCGGCTTCGAAACGATCCCGATGAGCAATCGCCGGTGCTGGCCCTCCTCGTAGGCCTCCTTCGCGGTCTTGCCTTCGAAGAAGCGGGCGAAGACTTCGTTAATATGTGGCAGTTGCCCGAGGATCTTCCCTGCCTGTGTGGGGTCGCCCATGATCTGCGTGAGAAAGCCCATATTGAGCGACGCGATCGTCTCCCGGTACGGCTCCTCGTCCAGATCTTCCTGTTTGCCTTCCTCGCGCATCCAGTCGACGAGCGCCGGCAGGTCTTCTCCCGCCGGGGCGATGATGAACAGCAGGATGTAACCGTCTTTTGCCTTCAACGTCCCCGCGCCGGGAATCTTCAGCGGGATGGCGCCGAGTTCGCCCGTTCGCACGCGATTGCGCTTCTGGAAGTCCCACGTCTGCATCGCTGTTTCCTGCGACATCGAGCAGGCTTCCTGCGCTGAGACATCGACCTGCTGGCCCTGCCCCGTGGCTTCCGCGTGAAGCAGCGCGATCATGCTGCCCTGGGCCGCGTGGATGCTCGCCGAAATGTCCGCCTGGTGGCCGTAGATCATGTTCGGCGGGTCGGCCATCTCGCCGGCGAGTGTCATCAGCCCGCCCGTTGCCTGGCCAATGATGTCGGAGTACGCCCAGCCGGCGTGTGGACCCGTCTGGCCGAAACCGGTGACCGACGTGTACACGAGGGATGGCTTTTCGGCGTGGAGTTGCTGGTAACCGAGTCCGCGCGCCGCGAGGAACCCAACGGGGTTGTCCTCGACCACGATGTCGGCGGTCAGCGCGAGCTTCTTCGCGGCCGCCCGGCCGGCGTCGGTCTCAAGGTCGAGCACGACGGACTTCTTCGATGTGTTGTGAACCCAGAACGCGAGACTGGCGTCCGGCTCGCCTTCGTGGCCTGCGACGAACGGACCCGCGTTCCGCTGGGCGCCCCCACCCGGCGGTTCGACCTTAATGACTTCGGCGCCGAGGTCGGCAAGAAGCCGGCCGCAATAGGAGCCGGTCTCATCCGTGAACTCAACGACGCGTACGCCTTCGAGGGCGCGATCTGCCATGCCTTATGCCTCCGGTACCGCGGTCACCCGCTGCTGCAGGCCCCGTCCAAGAATCTCGGCCGCTCCGGCGACCATGTCGTGAAGGATGTCGGCGGCCGGGCGAATCTTTGTGAGCATGCCCGAAGCCTGGCCGGCGGCGTTCATGAGCAGGTCTTCACGGCCCGCCTGTCGCGCCGAGTAGATGAGGTCCTGGATGAGCATCCCCTGGATGCCCATCGGCAGCGCCTTGATCCCGGACGCTTCGAAGGCCTCGATGAGCGGGTTTGTGATGTTGCGCATCGTCTTGCCGCTGTAGAGCCGGGTGATGCGCGTGTCCTCGTCTTCGGCGGCGAGAACGCGCTGCTTCTGCAGCTCCGGCTGGTTCGCCTCCTCGGACACGAGGAACGCGGTGCCACACCACACGCCGATCGCGCCCATCGCCAGCGACGCGGCCAACCCTCGCCCGTCGGCAATGCCGCCAGCTGCGATGACCGGTGTCGGCGAGACCGCGTCGATAACCTGCGGGACGAGTGCCATGGTGGCGATACGGCCAGTGTGTCCACCGGCTTCGGTGCCCTGCGCAACAACGGCGTCGGCGCCGATTCCGGCGACCCGCTTCGCGTTTTTCACGTTCCCAACGAGCGAGAGCACCTTCGTGCCGTTTGCTTTGAGCCGTTCCATCCACGGCGCGGGGCTGCCGAGGCCCGAGGCGAACACCGCCACCTTCTCTTCGATGACGACCTCCATCTGCTCGTCCGACATGCCACCGCCGGTACGCCGCCGTGGCGCTGTTGCCGTCGCCGAACTCGGACGCGGCGCTTGCTGCCACGGGATGCCGACGTCTTCCGCAACCTTCTTCAGCCCTTCGTACGTCTCTTTCGGGATGAGGTCGCGCGGGTCGCGCGGCATCTCGCCGCCAGCCGCGCCGCCCATAAAGTTGGAAGGCAGGAGCAAGTCCACGCCGAACGGCTTGTCGGTCATCGACCGCACCTTGTTAATCTCCTCGCGCAGCCGTTCGGCGCCGAAACCGGCCCCGCCGATGACGCCGAGGCCACCTGCGTTCGAAACCGCCGCGACGAGGTCGGCCGTGGCAACCGGGCCGGTGATGCCGCCGGCTACCGGCCCCATGCCGGCGAGAATGACCGGATACTCGATTCCCAACATGTCACAGAGCGCTGTGCGTAACACGGGTCGTCCCACCTGACGCCTCCACCAGATTCAATGGGGCCAACTATACGTGAGAGCGCCGAACCCGGCAGGCTCGCGGCGCTAGACCGGCGAAGGGTCGCGGGTGAAGATGGGAGCGTGAACAGCCCCGTCACCCCATGGGTCCTCGCGGGACGTATCCTCTCCATCATCGGGATGGCGTTCTTCGCCGCCGTGGCGATCCTGATGTTCATCATTCCTGAGTGGCTCTACGGCCTGGTTGCGGTTGCGCTGTTCTGGCCGTTCTTCGGACTCATCGTGCTCGTCGAGCGGCACCAGGCAAAGCACGGCATGATCGGGCCGGAAACCGAACCGGAACGTGCGGACTAACCCGAGCGCCCGCCTCTGTAAGCTCCATTTCGCATCGTCAGTCTTGCTTGGCGTCCTCGCCGCCGGTTCGCTGCCTCTTGCGTCCGCGTGCTCGAACGGCGATGCCTACGCCGAACTGAAACCGCTCCTCTGCACCCAGGAAGACGTCGGGCCGGGCTACCAGCAACTCACCGATGGCGACCTCTCGGTGCGAGACCTCGCCGACCTTGGCCCGGACGCTACCGCCCGCGTGCGCGAACTCCGGGACGCGGGCGCGCAACACGGCCGATTCGTCCTCTTTAAAGAAGCACTGCCGCGCCCGCCGTTCGAACCGCCGGTCAATGTCGTCTGCCAGGCGCTGCAGTTCGAGTCGGCCGAGGCCGCGCAGGCGTTCGTTCGCGGCCTCCAGCCAGACGATTCACTGTCGACCACCGTCATGGCCTGGCTCCCGCGGAGCAACCGCCACTTCGTTGCCATGCCCCTGGAGGCGGCGACACCGGCCACAGGCGAGGTCTCGGCACGCTTCGCCATCAGCGGTGGTTCGGGCGAAGAGACGATGAACGCCGTCTACGAGGCATCGAGCGAAGGCGCCGTGGTGTTCACCATCGTTGTTGGTGAGGCGGACAGCACCCGGAGCGCCGAGCAGGTCACGCGCCTGTCGGAGACCCTCTCGGCGCGTGCCAGCCGCCTGGCCAGCAGCACGCGTTAGCGCGCCACGGCTACTTCGCTTCGATCGTGATTGTGCTGATCGTGATCGGCGGGTTCGGCTTGTCGGACTGCGTCGGTGCGTTCGCGATCGCGTCCACCACGTCCATCCCGGAGGCTACTTCGGCGAACGGGTAGAACTTGTTCGCGCTCGGGTTGTTGTAGTCGAGCGACGGGTTGTCCTTCAGGTTGATGAAGAACTGGCTGCCGAACTCGGCCGCTCCGGAGACCTTCGCCATGCTGAGCGTGCCACGTTTGTTGGCGATTTCGTTCGGCTCGTCCTTGGTGGTATAGCCGGGGCCGCCTGTGCCCGTGCCGGTCGGGTCGCCGGCCTGGATGACGAAGTTCTTCACCACGCGGTGGAACTGGATGTTGTCGAAATACCCCTTCTGAGCGAGGAAGACAAAGCTGTTGACCGTCGCCGGCGCCTTGTCGGCGAAGAGCTTGATGACGATGTCGCCCTTCGAAGTCTTGATCGTCGCCGTGTACTGCTTCGCCGGGTCAACCACCTGCTCGGCGGCTGTGAACTGCTTGTTGGTGGCCGTCGTGCTCGCGCTCGGGGTCGCATTCGGATCCACGGTCACGCTGCTTGTGGGGGTCGCCGTCGGAAGATCCGCCGCCTGGTTCGCATTCTGCGTGGTTCGGTTCGTGAACAGTGCGGTGCCAACCATCAGCACGCCTGCAACCACACCGATGATTGCGAACAGCTTCACGTTCCCGAGGATGTTCATCGGGAAGCCCGGCTTATAGATTTCGTTCGGAGATGCATTCTCCAGGGAATAAGAACGGCGGCGCGATGACTCCTGCCGCAGGTGATGCAGCTCGCGCTTTCTTCGTTTGGCCACGTTGGAAAACCTCGATCGTCACGGCGGCCACGTGCGCGGTCCGCTGAAGGCCAGTATACGAACGGCCCCGATAAGGGCCATACAGCGAGAGGAAACCGCCGATAAAGACCTACACCCCCGCGTGGCCGAGCCGCGCCAGTTCC
>CAYYDX010000138.1:0-4376 GCA_964470735.1 uncultured Anaerolineaceae bacterium | reverse complement strand
GCCCATCGAGTACATCTCGCCCGCCAGCGCGAAGAGCGTGAGTTCGGTTCCGAGGTAGTCGCGGTACGGACTCTCCTGGCCGAAGTTCGTGATCGAAACGAGCGGCAGGTGGGGCCGCCGCGCGTGAATCGCCTCCCAGCTGAACCCAAGCGACGCCAGCCAGCCGGGCCGGTGGCTGTCGACCACCGCGTCGGCGCGGTCGATCAGCGCCCACAGCGTCTCGCGCGCGTCCTCGTCGTGCAGATCGAGGACGATCGAGCGCTTATTCGTGTTGAAGTAGAAGAAGGTGCCGCTCTTCTCCGGATGCTCCCCTCCAGGCGGGAACGGCCCGAGCTTCCGCGCCGGGTCGCCACCGGGGCGCTCGACCTTGATCACCTCCGCGCCGAAGTCCGCGAGCAGCTTCGTGGCGTACGGGCCGGTGATGAACTCCGTCAGATCGACGATCGTCAGTCCTGCGAGGGGTCCGGTCATTGGAGACTCCTGTGCGGGTGTCGGGTTTTCGGAAGCGGCGAACGGCTATCCGCCGGCGCCAACCACAGCGCGCGCCCTCCCGAGGACGAAGCCCTCGTAACCGTTGGCGGCGACCTGGTCGCACGTTTCGCGGTAGCGGCCGACGCCACCGACGTACGGCATGAACTGGCGAACCTTGCCCGGCACGTTCGCACCGAGGTACCACGAGTTGCAGCTCGGCTCGACGTACATCGTGCCGTCGGCCACTTCGTTCACGTGGTTCACCCAGCGGTCTTCGGCTTCGATGGTTGGCTCGATCGTGTCGCGCCCTTCGCTGCGGAGGCAGGCGAGGCAATCGGCAATCCAGTCCACGTGCTGCTCGATCGACACCAGCATGTTGCTGAGCACCGAAGGGCTGCCCGGGCCGGTGATGGTGAACAGGTTGGGGAAGCCCGCGGCCATCAGACCGAGGTAGTTGCGCGGACCCGCGGCCCACTTCTCCTTCAGCGTCTGCCCACCGTTGCCCCAGATATCAATCCGGTTGAGCGCGCCGGTCATCGCATCGAAGCCGGTCGCGTAGACGATCACATCGAAGTCGTATTGCCCGGCTGTTGTCTCGATGCCCGTTTCATTCACCGCGACGAACGGCTCTTCGCGGAGGTCCACCAGCTTCACGTTCTCGCGATTGAAGGTCGTGAAGTAGTCCTGGTCGATGACGCTGCGCTTGCAGCCGATGGGGTACTCACTCGGTGTCAGCTTGCGCGCCGTCTCCGGGTCGTTCACCAGCTTGCGCAGCACCTGCGCGTACATCTCGCGGGCGAGGATGTTTGCGTCGAGGTCGGTCGCGATATCCGCGAACATGCGCGTCGCGCCGAACCCGTACTTGTCGACGACCGCCTGCCGTTCTTCGTCGCTGAGCGGCAGCAGCTTCGCTGTCGGTGGTTCGAGCAGCGCGCCAGAGAAGGTCCCGACGATGCCCATGCGCGAGCGGCGCTGGGTCTCGCGCATCCGGTCGTAGTTCTCCTTCACCTTCGCCAGGTCGGCTTCGTTCAACGGGCGGTTCATCGACGGCCACGTGTAGGTGGGTGTCCGCTGGAACACCGTAAGCTGCCCCGCGACCTTCGCGATCTCCGGCGTCGACTGCACTCCCGACGAACCCGTGCCGATGATCGCCACCCGCTTGCCCGCGAGGTCAACGCCGTCGCGCGGCCAGAGGCTCGTCTGGATCGAGACGCCGGTGAACGAGTCGATGCCCGCGATATCCGGCTTCAGCGGCGCGGAGAGGCAGCCGGTGGCCATCACGCAGTAGGCCGCGTCGAGCCGCTCACCCCGATCGGTCGTCACGAGCCAGCGATGGCGCGCTTCGTCCCATTCCGCCGAGGTCACGCGGGTGTTGAAGCGGATGTCGCGGCGCAGGTCGTACCGGTCGGCGACGTGGTTCATATACCGCTCGATCTCCGGCTGCGAAGCCATCAACTCCGACCAGTTCCACTCCTGCTCGAGTTCCTTATCGAAGCTGAAGGAGTATTCGACGCTCGTGACATCGCAGCGCGCGCCCGGGTAGCGATTCCAGAACCAGGTGCCACCGACTTCAGCGCCGGCCTCGATGACGGCCGCGCTCATCCCGAGGCCGCGCAACCGGTGGAGCATGTAGAGCCCCGCCGCCCCGGCTCCCACGACCACGACATCGAACGTCTCCCGCTCGCTCCTGGCTGCCACAACCATTCCGAACCCCCAGCCCTACCGTGTATTGGGCGATTCTATAGGTCACATCGCCGCCGTCACAAACACCACCGCGTACAATCTGGCGTTATCTGCCGGATTGCCCGGCGCCCGTGGAGTTCGAACCCGGATGACCATCGCCAATTTCTCCCTCGCCGGCAAAGTCGCCATCGTGACCGGCGGCAGCCGCGGCATCGGCCGCTCGATCGCGGTCGCCCTCGCCGAAGCCGGCGCCGACGTCTGCGTCGCCGCGCGCAAGCCCGAAGCTCTCGAAGAGACGGTCACGGCCATTCGCGCCACCGGCCGCAAGGGCATCGCCGTGCCCACCAACGTGCGCGAAGCCGAGGGACTCCAGAACCTCGTGGCCGAAACGAAGAAGCAACTCGGCCGCATCGACATCCTCGTGAACAACGCCGCCACCAACCCCCAGTTCGGGCCGATTGCGAACCTCGAAGAGCGCGCCTGGGACACGATCATGAACACCAACGTGAAGTCGGCCTGGCTGCTCAGCAAGTTCGTCCGCGAGGCGATCAAGGAGCACGGCGACGGCGGCGCCATCATCAACGTGAGTTCGACCGGCGGCCTGCGTGCCAGCGGGGGCCTCGGCGGTTACTCGGTTTCGAAGGCGGCCATCATCATGCTCACCCAGGTCTGCGCGAAGGAGTGGGGCGCCGACGGAATCCGCGTGAACTGCATCGCCCCGGGCCTGATCAAGACCGACTTCTCCCGCGCCCTCTGGGATAACGAGGCGATCCTCAAGAACTCCCTCGCGAACAGCCCGCTGCGCCGCATCGGCGATCCCGACGAGATGGCCGGCGCGGTCGTCTACTTCGCCAGTGCGGCGTCGTCTTTCACCACCGGCCAGACGCTCGTCCTCGACGGCGGCGGGCTGGCCTGAGGCGCGGTTCCCAGGAGCGCCCTGTGCCTGACATGCTCGCCCGCCTCTACGACCTCCCGGCAAGTGGGCCGGAGGTCGCCCGGCTCGCGGCCGAAGGCGTCACCTGCCGCCGCGCCGAATCGTACGAGCGCACGGCCGTCCTCGCCTTCGTGCGCCGCCAGTTCCCGCACTGGGAGGACGAAGCCACCGCCTGCTTCGGCGCGGTCCCGGCGACCATCTTCATCGCCGTGGAGAACCGCGCGGTCACCGGTTTCGCCTGCTACAACGCCACCCGCCCGGACTACTTCGGCCCAACCGGCGTCCTCGAATCCCAACGTGGCCGCGGCATCGGGCGGGCGCTGCTCATCCAGTGCCTCGAAGCGCTTGCCGCCGAAGGTTACGCCTACGCCATTATCGGCGGCGTTGGCCCGGCCGCTTTCTACGAGCGCGCGGTGGGCGCTACGCTTATTCCCGGCAGCGAGAAGGGCATCTACCGCAACCGCCTCGCGCCACCGGAGCCAGAATCATGAAGTGGGCCGGCCGCCTCCTCCGTAAACTCGTCCGCCTGGCGGTCGTCACCGTCACGCTGACCGCGCTGGTCATCCTGCTCGACGCACTCCTCTCGCCGGATGGGCGAGGGGTCGATCGAACAGTCTGAGCGCCTGCCATCAGATGTCGCGCGGTTCGTGCCGCGAGCGCGCCGACTCGGTGGCGAGTCGCGCGAGACTCCCCGGTACCCCGCGCAGCCCGGCCGCACGCAGCGCCTCGAGGATCTCCGTGAACTGCGCGGGACCGTTCACCTCGAGCACCAGTTCGAGCACCGCCACGCCCACCGGCATGCCCGGCGACTCCCGGTTGTGGTCAACCTCGAGGATGTTGCCGCCGACCTTCGCCACTACCGCCGAAACGAGCGCGAGTTCACCCGGCGTGTCGCTCACTTCGACCGCGAGGTGCTGGTAGCGGCCCGCTTCCACGAGGCCCCGCCGGACGATCGAGCCGAGCAGGTTGATGTCGATATTCCCGCCCGAAACCACGGCCAGGGTCTTCCCGCGCGGTCGATAGCGGCCGGCCATCACGGCGGCGATGCCGAGCGCGCCCGCGCCTTCGACCACGAACTTCGCTCGCTCGATGAGCGTCACGATCGCCTGCGCGATTGCCTCGTCGCCAACCGAGACCATCTCGTCGACATGCTTCTCGATCAGTTCGAAGGTGCGCTCCGATGGCCCGGAGACGGCGACACCGTCGGCGATCGTGCGCTGGGATGACGTGGTCACCAGGCGGTCGGCCGCGAACGAACGCACGATTCCGTCCATCGCCGATGCCTGCA
>CAYYDX010000137.1:0-5062 GCA_964470735.1 uncultured Anaerolineaceae bacterium | reverse complement strand
ACGGGGTTCCCGTCGCGCGAGTAGGCCACCATTCCGTCCTCGATGACCACGAGGCCGCTGGCCCCCCACGGGATAAATGTGAGGACCAACGGAAGCCCACCCGCTGAGCCGCCGAAAGCATCACCGTTCGCAGGGCTGACGTACCAACTCTCCGCCGGCCGGATCACGCTTTCGCGTAGTAGGGTGACGACGGTGATCTCTTCGCGTTGGGAAGTAGACGCCACCGGTTGAAAGCCGCCGAAGGGAGCAATAATCCTTCCCGCCGCTACCCATTCGCGGCCGTCAATGGCCACTGTCTCCGTCGTCGAGGTGGGCTGCTGTTTTGGCGACCCGGCTGAAGAAGTTGCCGGCGTGACGTCCGGCGGGGACGCGTTGCACACGATCGCCACAGCGGCGCCAATCGCCGCGCAGAGAACACCGGCCACGGCATACGGCACGAATCGCCTGGTGAAAACGATGGCGCGCCACCTCTGCGAGGCACCTCTTTCTGGCGTTGAGAGCGTGGATGTTCGCAGCCCCTCTCGCTCACGGACGCCGTACTTGCGCGCCAGCTGCTCGACGCGCTGCTTCACCTCCGCCGTCGGGATGTTCAGCCGTGCGGCGATTTCAGCGTCGACCATGCCGGAGCGAATCATCCACAGGATTCTCTCGTCCGTAGGCGGCAGTTCTTCGCCGAATGTCATGGGCGCGAGGATAGCACCGGGCGCCAGGTGGTCGCCCGCGAAACCACGTCAGGTCGATTTGCTAAGATTCTCTTATGGCTCTCACCGAGGCCGACATCGAGCAGTTCATCACGGAGTTGCAGGCGAACCCGCAACTGCGTGACCGTGTGCGCGACGTCATCCTCGCGCAGGACTTCCTGGCGCTGCCCGGGATTGTCGAGCGTCTCGGGGAGCGCATCGAAGCACTTGCGCTGCAGGATGAGCAGCTGGGTCGGAGGATGGACCAACTCGGCGAGCGCGTGGACCAACTCGGTGAGCGTGTCGACCAACTCGGGCAACGTGTCGATCAACTCGGTGAGCGTGTCGACCAACTCGGACAACGTGTCGACCAACTCGGACAACGTGTCGATCAACTTGGGCGGCGAATGGACGACCTCACGGAAATCGTGAAGCAACTGGGTCTCAAGATGGACCGGTTCGAGGGACGGCTCGGGAACGTCGAAGGTGACGTGTATGAGACCAAGTACGTCGTGAACCTTGGTTCTCACGTATTCAAGCACCTCCGCCGGGCCCGGCGAGTCTTCCCATCCGACGTGACCCCGGTGTTTGAGGCTCGGCGTGCCGGGAAGATCACCGATTCTGAATGGGATGATATGCACGACCTGGATGTGCTCGCGGTTGGAATCGACGCCACCAGCACCAGCGAATCGGCGGAAACCTACCTTGCGATCGAACTTTCCGTCGTCGTCGATCGAAGCGATGTCGAACGGGCAACTCGGCGGGCGGAAATCCTTCGTAGGGCCGGCATCCCGGTAACTGCGGCCGTGGATGGTCGCGCCATCACGACCGATGCGGAACAGGCAGCGAAAGAGCTTGGGGTAGCGGTGTTCGTTCGGAAGATACAGCCGGCCGCCTAGCCTGCTTTCTTCGCGTCGAACCACGCACGCAGCGCCGAGGCGTTCTCGCCGACTTTGCGCATCGCCGCGCCGACCTGGGCCATCAGTTCGGGCGCGTCTTCGTAGTAGTTGCCGTTGACCTGGAACTCGACCTTCGCCATGCGCTCGGCCACCGGGCAGTCGCCCTTGCGGTAGGTGACAGGTTCTTCGGCGATGGACCAGGGGTAGCCGCGGCCGAAGTAGTCGTGGTTCTGGAAGCGGGGCCGGAGGTAGAGCGGCACACGCACGTACACGTTGCCGTCGACGCCCTCGGCCTTAAGCGCCTGCACAAACTCATCGCGCGAGAGCGGAATGACGTCCGGCCGGTAGGTGAACGGGATGTTGTAGTAGGCGTGCCGGTCCGTTTCGAGGAGGGGCGGCGGCACTTCGACGTACGGGAGGTCGCGAACGGCGTCGTAGAGGCTCATCGCGTTGCGTCCGCGTGCCAGCGTCCAGCCTTCGAGGTACTGCAACTGCGAGTTCGCCATGGCGGCGCTCATGCTGTGCATCCGGTAGTTGAAGGCGAGGCTGTCGATTTTTTCCTTGAACTCGGGCAGTTCGAGTTCGGCGTAGAGGCGCTGCGGGTGGGTGCCCATGCTCATCGCGCGCTCGTAGACCACGCGGTCGTCGCAGATGAGGATGCCGCCTTCGCCACCGGTCAGGTTCTTCGAGGCCTGCAACGAAAACGCGCCCACTGTGCCCCACGACCCGAGGTAGCGGCCAGCGTGCTTGCCACCGTGCGCCTGGGCGGCGTCTTCGATGACGGCGAGGCCATGCCGGTTCGCCACTTCCATGATCCGGGTCATGTCGGCGGGGAAACCGAAGATGTGCACGACGACGATGGCCCTGGTGCGCGGCGTGATCTTCGCTTCGATGGAGTCCGGATCCAGGGTGAACGTGTGCGGGTCGATGTCGGCGAAGATCGGGATGGCGAGGTTTTGGAGGATGCAGCTGACAGAAGCGCCCCAGGTGAACGGTGAAGCGATGACCTCGTCGCCGGGGAGGACGCCGGCGCCGTGGAGCGCGAGCATGAGGGCCGCCGTGCCGCCGTTCACCGCGAGGCCGTACTTGCGGCCGTGCATCCCGGCGAACCGGCGCTCGAACTCGCCTTGCGTCCCTTCGGCGCCGACGGGGCAGAGCGTCTCTTCGGTGATGACCTTCGTGATCGCCGCCAGTGTTTCGGCGTCGACCAGCGGCCAGGGCGGAGTTGGGGCGGAAACGGCTGGTTCGCCCCCAAGAAGTGCGGCGGTCTCAGGCATGGCGGCGAGTATGGCGACCGTGCGCGTGCGCCGCAATCGGCTGTCCCGTGCCGCGGAGGAGGCGCGATTCGCCACAAAGATACAAGGACACTACGGACAGGGAGTCAGTGCGCTACTTGCGATTGTATCGGCTCGCGGCCGCATCGACGCCATCGGTCATGATGCACTCGACGACGTCGGCAGCCAGTTCGACCGCTTCATCGAGCGCCTGCTTGTCTTCGCCGTGAGGGACGCCGAGCACCCAGGGCGCGACGTGCTCGGGATCCCAGGTTGGCTCGCCGTTCACGTGCGGACGCCCAATGCCGACGCGGATGCGCACGAAGTCGAGCCCTTCGGCCTGGCCGATGCTCTTGAGGCCGTTGTGGCCGCCGTGGCCGCCGCCGGCGCGGATGCGCAGCGCACCCGCCTTCAGGTCGAGTTCGTCGTAGAGCACGATGGTGTGCTTGATATCGGCGCCGGTCCACTGGAGCGCCTGGGTGACGGCACGGCCGCTCAGGTTCACATAGGTCTTCGGCTTCACAAGGGCGACCTTCTGTCCCTGTAGTTCGCCGACACCGATGGCCATCAGCGAGCCGGTGGTCTTCGGCTGCGTGTGTGCGCGTTTGGCCAGGGTGTTGATGACCCACCAGCCCACGTTGTGGCGGGTGCGCGCGTACTGTTCTCCCGGGTTACCGAGGCCGACGATCAGCCAGTCGGCCGCGAAGCGCGGGCCACCACCGCCGAACAGCTTTCGAAACGCCATGCTGCCAATCGTTGCAGAGCGGCCCGCTTCCGGGAATCAGCCGCCGGGTGCAGCGCCTACTTTTCGGTGATGGTAACGCTCGTGATTGTCACCGGCGTCGTTGGTTTGCCTCCGGCGCCGACCGGCACATTGGCGATGGCGTCGACGACATCCATGCCGCTGGTGACCTTGCCGAAGGGGTAGAACTTGTTCGGTGTGGGGTTGTTGTAGTCGAGCGCGGTGTTGTTGGTGAGGTTGATGAAGAACTGGCTGCCGAACTCGGTCGCGCCGGAAACCTTCGCCATGGCGAGCGTGCCGCGTTCGTTCGAAAGCTGGTTCGGTTCGTCCTTCGTCGAATACCCGGGGCCACCGGAGCCCGACCCGGTTGGGTCGCCGGTCTGGATGACGAAGCCCTTCACGACACGATGGAAGGCCATGCCGTCGAAGAAGCCCTTCTTCGCGAGGAAGACGAAGCTGTTCACGGTCTGGGGCGCTTTGTCGGCAAACAACTCGACGACGATGTCGCCCTTGCTGGTCTTGATGGTGGCGGAGTACTGCTTCCCCGCGGTGATGACCGTGTCGGCCTTCGTGAACGACTTCTCGCCACCGCCGGACGAGTTGGTGTTCGAAGGGCCGTCGCCACAGCCCGTCGCGGCGAGCAAGACGGCGATGAGCGAAGCGGCGGCGGTAAGGAGAAGGAGGGACGGTCGGCGCATCGTTCGAAACTAGCGATTCGGGCGGGAACGGGAAAGCCACGGGTGGAGCGAGGTCAGTACGGCAGACCTTCGAGACCGAAAAGCGTCCGGGCGTAGCTCGCGCGGCCGAGATGGCCGTTCCCGTGGCCGATGAGTCCGTGGAGGATGGCCTCCATCCGCGGGATGGGGCCCCACGGGCGGATCGTCTGCACCTCGGCGAGGTACGCGTCGCTCATCGCCTCGATTCGGGGAACGACCACGTCGCGGACGGCCCTGGTGTAGAGCTTGAACTCGGCAGGTTCGGGGAAGCGCATGCTGTAGGCGTCATCGGGGTCCTGCCCGGTGCCCTGGTCTACCTTCGGCAGGTTCCAGCGCTCGTGGAACGCCTGCTGGAGCCAGACTGGCTGCTCCCGCTCGAAGACGAAATGGATGATGTTGTCGATGGTGCGGACCACGTGCCAGACGTCCCAGCCGATGCTGTTCGTGGCCCCGCCACGGGTGTCGCAGAACTGTTCGACGGTGAGGCCGTCGACGGCGCGGTCGCAGTAGAGCAGCACGCGGCCGGTGACGGTCGAAAGCTGGGCCTGGAGCGTGGGTGCGTTCCCCATGCCGGGGAGGTTCGGGATGTTGGGAGTAGTCACGGGGGAAGTAGAGCGGGAATCGCCAGAGAATGGAAGGGGTGAGCGCGAAGGTCGCTGGCCTGCAGTTGTTGTGGCAGGGAGGTCTGTTGCGGTATGTCGCTGCTCAGTGACTATGTCCGATAAGTGTTCAGTGATTTTGTCACAGCGGG
>CAYYDX010000136.1:0-5316 GCA_964470735.1 uncultured Anaerolineaceae bacterium | reverse complement strand
GAACTGAGGAAGGCGAACATGAGCATAGCGCTCAGGATGCCGAAAACCGCGGCCAGAAGAAGGACGCCACGGTTTCGAGAAGAATTGCTGGAAGCTGCCGCGATTGTTCGGTTCACAGTGCTACTCCTCCCCTTTCCCTTGCTATATCGGCGGTCTAACCGGGTTCCTACAGGCCGGAAAGACCCTCGTTCGTGTAAAACCGAATCCCCGCCTTGACCGTCCGCTGGGGACGGGGGCGGGGATTCGGGTGGACGTTCGTCCGCGGGTGATTCGCGGGTTACTTCACGAGTGCGATATGGGTGCGCTCAGCGATCGCCTTGAAGGCATCGTCGAGCTGGGCCGGGGTTGGCGCTTTGTAGTAAGCGCCGCCGCCGGCAGTGGCGATATCGGTGAGGATGCAGTCCAGCACGCCGGCGCCGAGGCCGATCGTGTAGACGGTGATGTCGCCGGCTTTCGCGACCGCAGCCTGGTTGATTGCCGCGGCGATCGAGGTGTTTGACGGCGCCGGGCAGGACGAAGGGTCACTCGTGGAACCGTTACTGCACGAGGAACTCTCGTAGCCATTCG
The DNA here is from genome assembly GCA_964470735.1 of uncultured Anaerolineaceae bacterium. Lineage (GTDB taxonomy): Bacteria > Chloroflexota > Dehalococcoidia > Tepidiformales > Tepidiformaceae > Amarobacter. The sequence continues at coordinate 4,749 of CAYYDX010000136.1, read as the reverse complement.
TACAGTACTGGTTCGGGATACCGTCGGTGAGGACGACCATGACCCTCACCGCGTTTGCACGCTTGCCCGAACCGTCGAGGATCGCCCGGCCGCGGGCAATTCCGTGGGCGATGTTCGTTGACCCCGCCGGATAGAAGACGTTGTCGATGGAACTGTCGACTGACGAGAAGCTGCCCGTGAGGTTCTGCCGGATGGCGCCGTCGCTCGAGAAGGTGGCGAGGCCGATCTTGTCGTAGGACGGGTTGAACAGGCTGATGAAGTACTTCGCACTGTTGACGGCAGAGTCGAATGGTTCGGCCGGACCATTGGTCGAGCTATTCGCCTTGTACTTCGAGACTGCGTCGCAGTAATCGGAGCCGTTGGGTCCGGTGTAACGGTTGGCCCAGATTTCCGCGCCGGCTGAGTGGGCCGCCTGTGGCGGTGTGAAGCCATAGCCTGGCGCTGATTGCGCCCGGGTGACGGTGAGTTGGTTCGCACCGACGTTGACGGCAGTGATCTTGAAGATTTCGTAGCCGTTCCCGCTGCTGTTCTTAATAAGGATCATCCCGGAGCGCACCGTCCCGCTCGAACTGAACGTTCGCTGCCAGTAGGGTGTGCTGCTGTTCCAGTTGTTCCCGAAGTTTGTCCGGTTCGCGGTGGCATTGGTGCTCGCGAACATGCGGACGTCGTTCAGGGTGATGGTGATGCTGGAGCCGGTGGGCGCGGAGATCGGCGCGGCGAGCGTCGGGAATGCGTAGGCGGGAGAGACGCCGCTCGGCGTGTAGGGCGTCGCGCGGCCCGGGCTCATCAGCGCGTTCCCGCTCTCGATCTCGAGGAAGCTCGGGAGCGCCGGGTGCTTACACATGGACCCCGAGATGTCGAGGACGACCGCGATATCGAGCACCTGCGCTTCGGCGTCGCCGCTGGCAGAGACGTGCCACTTCGGGACGCCGAAGAACCTGGCGAACCAGGTGGAGATGTCGGCGTCGCCCTGGACGCGGATGCGCTTGTTGCCGGGAACCTGGGTGACACTGAAGGCAATGTTCGTGCCCTGGCTCTGGATGAAGCTGGAGTTGTCGTTCCAGTAGGTGGCGGCGGTTGATTGAGCGGCGACCCAGTCGGGCATGTCCTGGGCGGCGGCGATGGCGGCGGCGTCGACGCCAGCCTGCATCGATGTGCGCGCCCAGACATAACGTCCGACGTCGATGCTCATCGCACAGAAACCCAGGATGACAAAAATCATCATGGCGAACATGGGCAGGGCTTGGCCTGCCTCACGTTTGGTTTTCGAATGGAGAAGGGACCGAAGCATCGGCGGCCTCCGGGCAATGGGGGTTCGGGAGTTACTCCAGGCGCATCGATGAATGCGCGGTGATGGTCGGCGCCGTGAGGTTTCCGCCGGAGACGATGTTGAGGATGCCGCCAATGGGGGTGGCGAACTGGAAGTCGTACGAGAGGTCGATCTGAACGGCGCTGCCGCGCGAGCCCTGGACGTTCGTCTTCGAAATGGAGAGTTTGGCCGGGTCGAGGCCGCAGCTCGAGGGGTAGTTGTCGCAGAAGCTGTCGTAAATGCGCTGGTCGATGGTGGAAGCGTCCGACTGGACGGCGGCCATACGGGCGCCTTCGCGAGCGGCGTTGGTGACGAGGACCCAGGTGTAGAACCCACGGCCGAAGTCAACAATTGCGAACAACAGCAAGAGGAAGATCGGCAGGATGAGGGTGAACTCTACGAGTGCCTGTCCTGCTTCGGTCTTCCTCAACCGCCCGGCGATGCGGGCGAGGCGAGAGCGGCGATTGCCGGCGGATGGTTGTGGGTCCATGCGTTACCGTCTTCCCGGGTGGGTTGAGCCGCCCCTGGTTGGTGAAGTGCGAAAGGGGGTGGGTGACCTTGGTCGCCCACCCCCTTTCACTGGTTCCGGGGAGACCCCGGACGGTGTTGAGACTTAGAGGGAACCGGTGATGGTGCCCAGGGTGCCGGCGATGCCACCGCCGAGAGCGGTGAGGGCGGCGATGCAGACGACGGCGATGAGGGCGAGGATCAGGCCGTATTCGGCGAGGCCCTGGCCTTCTTCGTCGCGCATGGCCTGCAGCTTGACAGCCTTGCTCATTGCCCAGTTCTTGATCTTCGACATGTTGGTTCTCCTACCTCTTTCCTGGTTGGGGCATTGGCCCCTGGTTTGCCGGCCCGGTGTCGTGCCCTGCCTCCCCCGGCCCCCATGGCCGGTTGTCCCTTCCGTTACGACTGCGAATCCCGTTGCCGGGTTGGCCTTCGCCGCCGCTCTGGTCGGAACCGGGCGCTTCTCCGGTGAAGCTACTAGCACTTTCGACGTTTCCGGTGGTTCCTAAAGCCCCGCCACCGGCTATTCACTTTCTTGTTCCCCTCGCCGGGTGATGGCGGTGTGCGGGGCGCATCCACTGCCGAATCCGGCGCGCTCTGCCGAATCTCTGATAGGGAGTTCGGCACGTGTGCGCTCGCCCAGCAGGAGGTTCACCGAATGGCGGTCACGGCCATGGCTCACGGTTCGAACGAACAACGGAGTGCGAGCGCGCGGCGTTGGAGCATGTTTCAAGACGCCTCCCTCGTTTGCATCTCCGCTGTCTTCTTCTATGTACATGGCGTTCACGCCTATGAGACCCGGAATATTTCGAACGTGTTCTTCGCAGCGGAGCAGGGGCTGCTGGTATGGATGTTCCTGACGCGGCGCCGCAGCCAGGCGACATCGCAGCGGCCGTGGGACTGGGTTGTGGCGACGCTGGGTGGATGGCTTCCACTGGCGATGCGCCCGCACGAGAGTGGCGGTTTCCTCGAGTTCTACGGCGCCGGGATCCAGGTCCTGGGGCTAACGTGCGTGATCGTGAGCTTCGCGACGCTCGGACGGAGCTTCGGCGTGGTGGCGGCGAACCGGGGACTGAAAGTCGGCGGGCCGTACCGGTTCGTGCGGCACCCCATCTACTTCTCCCACTCAATAACGATGCTCGGGTTCGTGATTGCCAACCTCTGGTGGTACAACATCGCGCTCGTGGTGGTCATCACGGTGTTCCAGTTGGCGCGGATTGCGGCGGAGGAGCGAGTGCTGACGGCTACTTCGGACTATGCAGCGTATAAGGAGCGGGTGCGCTGGCGGTTGGTACCGGGATTGTATTAAGGGCGGTTCCGATCCGTCCGCTCGTCAGGGGACGAGGAGGAGTTCGACGAGGGCGGGGATGGCTTCGCCGGCGGGAGCACGGATGATGACGTCGGCGATCTCGCTCAGTTCGGTCTCCTCGGGGTTGACCTCGATGAGGGGGTGACCGCGCCGTTTCGCGACGATAGGGAACTCGGCGGCCGGGAAGACAACGGCGCTGGTTCCGATGGTGAGGAAGAGGTCGGCGCGGTAGGTCTGCTTGTAGCAGGTGTCGAGCACATCCTGGGGGATGGGTTCGCCGAACATCACGACATCGTTCTTGAGGATGCCGCCGCACTCCTTGCACACGGGCGGCAGGATGCTGGTGTCGATAGATTCGAGGCGGAAGCGGAGCCCACAGCGCATGCAGCGGGCTTTGGCGCGGTTGCCGTGAATCTCGGTGATGTGGCGGCTCCCGGCGACGTTCTGCAGGTTGTCGATGTTCTGGGTGATGACGTGGGCGAGGCGGCCCATGTGTTCGAGTTCGGCCATGGCGTAGTGGCCGGCGTTGGGGACGGCGCGGTCGAGCGCTTCGGAGAATTCGGAGCCGCCGACGCGGTGTTCGATGGCGTGCTCCCACCAGGCTTCGGGGTCTTTGCAGAACAGGTCCCAGCCGTCGATTGTCGGTTCGCCGAAGCGGGTCCAGACGCCACCGGAGCCGCGGTAGGTGGGGATGCCGCTTTCGGCGGAGAGGCCGGCGCCGGTGAGCGCGACCGCGTGCTGGCTGCGGCGGAGCAGGTTCGCGGCTGTGCGAATGGCGACGTCGAGGTCGTGGTCTCTCATGGCGTCACCCTCTGTTCCACGAGGTCGACGGTTGGGAGGTGGAAGTCGAGTTCGGCGCGGAAGGCGTCGAGTTCACGCTTGCGGTCGGCGTCGCTCCAGCTGAGTTCAGCTGCGGCGATGGCGGCGACGGCTTCGTCGCAGCAGCGGCCGCGGCATGCGCCCCAGGAGACGCCGGTACGCCGCAGCATGAGGTCGGCGAGGGTGTGCGCCTCTTCGTGGCGGGCTGCGTGGCGCACTTCGCCTTCGATGGCGCCGCTGTGCGGGCAGAGTTCGGCCGTTCCGAGTTCGAGGACGCTGGCGATTGATGCGCCGTAGACGCGCACGTGGTGCTTCTGGCGCAGCGTGAGGGGCGATTCGCGCAGGGCGTGGTTCCAGCCGGGCGCCACGGCACGGTCCTGGTCGTCGCGGTGGCCGGTCGCCCCGAGCATGTGCGCGACTTCGCGGGCGAGTGGGCGGAAGGTGCTGAGTTTCCCGCCGACGAGGCTGTACATGCCGCGCGGGCCACCGTGCCGCTCGTGGCGGACGACGGTGTGGCGGCGGCTGATGGCGGCTTCGGGGCCGCCGGCAACCTTTTGCAGGGGGCGCAACCCGGCGTAGGCGTAGCGGATGCGCTCGCGCGTGATGTCCCTGCCGGGCATGAGGATGCGGGCTTCTTCGAGCAGATAGTCGATGTCTTCCGCGGACGGGCGGATGGCGCCGGGGTCGCCTTCGAACCGTTCGTCGGTGGTGCCGATGAGGAGGAGTTCGCCCTGGGGCACGGCAAAGAACACGCGGCCGTCACTTCGCGCGGATCGGTCCACGTCTGGCCCTCGTCGTTCGAGAA
>CAYYDX010000135.1:0-5509 GCA_964470735.1 uncultured Anaerolineaceae bacterium | reverse complement strand
GGCCTCGGTCATCGGCGCGGTGCGCCGAAGAAGGTCGACCGGGGTGAGGCGGGCGTCGGCGGCGACCACCGCCGGGTCGTCCTGCTGCGCGAGATAGCCGACCGAGGCCGAGGGGCTCAGTGACACCTCACCTTCGGCGACGGGGTGCTGGCCGAGGACGGCGCGCAGGAGGGTCGTCTTGCCGCGCCCGTTCGCGCCGGTGATGACCACGCACTCGCCCCTGCTGACCGAAAAATCGAGCCCGTCGAACAGCCGCCGGCCGCCGATTTCGAGCGCGGCGTTCGTCACCGAGACGAGCCTGCTGGCGCCGCCGGCGCCCGGCGCGAACTCAAGACCGCCGTAGAAGGCGCGGGGGCGGTTCGCGGGCCGTTCGAGGTGGTCGCCGGAGTTCAGTTCGCGTTCGAGGCGGGCCTTCAGGGTGACTGCGCGGCGCGCGATCTTCAGCGCCTTCTTCCGCTTCGCGAAGTCGATCGTGCGGTTCTCGATGCCCTTCGCGCGCGTCTCGATCCTGTGGATGGCCTGCTTGAGCTGCGCTTCCTCGCGCTGTTGCCGTTCGTAAGCGGTCTGCGCGTCGGCGAAGCGGCGCTCCTTCTCGGCGAGCAGCGCGGAGTAGTTGCCGGCGAACACTTCGGCGCCCGCGCCCCCGGGTTGAAGTTCGAGCACCTGCCTGGCGCATGAATCGAGGAATGCGCGGTCGTGGGAGACGGCGATAACGGCCCCGCGGAAGCCGCGCAGGGCGTCTTCGAGCCACGCCAGCCCGGCGACATCGAGGTTGTTGGTCGGCTCGTCGAGGAGGAGCAGGTCCGGCGCGGCTGCGACGAGGTCGAGCAGGCCAAGCCGGGTGAGTTCGCCGCCGGAGAGCGTGCCGAGCAGTGTCCCGGGCCCGATGTGCGAGAGCGAGAGTGCGCCGCGGGCCGCGCCGAGGTCGAACCCGGCACTCGCGGAGAGTCGCGCGAGGAGGGCGTCGTAGCGGGCCGCGATCGTCCCGGCTTCGGCGCTGTCCGCCCCGGCCAGTTGCTGTGCGAGGCGTTCGAGTTCGCGCCCGGCGTCTTCGGCGGCGAAGGCGCGCGGAAACGCTGTCGCCGCAGTCTCGGCTTCGCGCCCGGCAAAGCCCTGCGCGAGGTAACCGGTGGTCGCGCCCGGCGCGATCGTCACTCGCCCGGCGTCGGGACGGTCGAGGCCGGCGAGGATGCGGAGCAGGGTGGTCTTGCCGGCGCCATTGGGGCCGACGACGCCGAGCAGTTCGCCCCGTTCGAGGTTGAAAGCGACGCCACTGAGGACGTTGCGGCCGCCGAGTTCGCGGCCAAGGGAAGCGACGGATAACACGCCGGGGAAACTCCACGAGACACGCTCCCGCTACGGGCGGTTCGATTGGAGGCGAGAACGCAAAGGCGGTAGGAGCGGGAGGGACAACACCGGGCACACGAACACGCGCCCCGTGGGGCTGTTCGTGCTTGCGCTTCGCCGGTGTCAGTCGATCAACGGAGTCCTCACGCGGTGGTTCGCCAAGCGTAGCGGATCAGGGCAGGCCTGGGAATCCGCCTTCGGGCGGAGATAGACGCCCGCTGTTAACGTCCTGATCGTAGAGTGACGCTCACACCTATGAAGCCGGCGAAGTGCGCCCCACCGTCCCGACGACTCCTGCTGCTGGCCGTCGCGCTGAGCCTGGCGATGGCCGCGGCCGGGTGTTCGCCATCGTACCGCTCGCCCGATACGGGGCCGGTGACCGCAACGAGTGGGAAGGACGACCGCGGCGATTTCCTCGGGGCGGGCGCAACCTTCCCGTCAGTGCTCTACCAGGGCTGGTTCGTCGACTACCACGAACTCGCGCCGGGCGTTCGTGTGAACTACCAGTCGATCGGTTCGGGCGCGGGCATCAGCCAGTTCAACGAGGGTGTGCTTGATTTCGGCGCGACCGACGCACCGATGTCGGACAAGGAAGTGGCTGCCTCGCCGCGGACGCAGCACCTGCCGACGGTCATCGGCGCGGTGGCGCTGGGCTACAACCTGCCCGGTGTGAAACCGGTTCTGCGGCTTGACCCCGCGGTCGTGGCCGGCATCTTCCTCGGCGCAATCAAGCGCTGGGATGACCCGGCGATCGCGGCGCTCAACCCGGGGGTCACGTTCCCCGCAATCGATATCAGCGTGGTCCACCGCTCCGACTCTTCGGGCACGACCTACGTCTTCACCGACTGGCTGAACAAGACCGACCCGGGCTGGAAAGAGGCGCTGGGCCGGAGCAAGGCCCCGAACTGGCCGGTCGGCTTGGGTGGACTCGGGAACGAAGGCGTCGCCACCCTCATCGAACAAACGCCCGGCGCAATCGGCTATATCGAACTGAACTACGTGCGCTCGCTGGGCCTGCCCGCCGCGGCTGTCCGGAACGGTTCGGGTGAGTTCGTCACGCCATCGATCGAGAGCGCGATGGCCGCCGCCGCCGATGTCGAGATCCCGGACGACTACCGCGTTTCGCTCACGGGGGCCGAAGGTTCGAACGCCTACCCCATCTCATCCTTCACCTACCTGCTGATCGACCGGCAGCCGGAGAAGTGCACGAAGGCGCGGGTGCTGTTCCACCTGCTCTGGTGGATGTACCACGCGCCGGAAGCGACGGAACTCGCGCGCGAGCTAGATTACGCGCCGCTGCCGGCGCCGCTCGTCTCGCGCATCGAACAGACACTGCTTGGTGTCACCTGCGAGGGCGCCCCGCTGCTCACGGCGCCCTGAGCCGCCTACACGCCGAGCGCGCGAGCCACGGTTTCGAGTCCTTCGAGCGCCTCTTCCGTGGAGCGAACGACCACATCGGCCAGTTCGAGCAGTTCGGGAGGTGATTCGGGGCCTCCCGAGACGCCGGTGAGCAGGACGTGCACGCCGTCATCCTTCGCGAGTGTCAGCGCGGACCGGAACATGCCCACGTCGGTGAGGTCGTCGCCCATGACGAGCATCGACTTCGCGCGGAGGTGGCGGCAGAGCGCGGTGAGCGCCACATCCTTGCCGCCGCGCGCATCGGGGATGACTTCGAGCACCATGCGGCCCTCGCGCAGGCGGAGACCTTCGGGCAGCGTCGCGAGCGCCTCCCGCAGTGTCGGCTCGAGTTCGGGCGCCGTGCGGTAGTGGAAAGCGGTGGAGATGGCCTTCCGTTCGATATGGAGGAACGAACTGGGGCAGGCGGAGATGACGCGCTGTTCGATCTGTTCGAGCGCGGCGCTCAGCGCCACCCGGTCGACACCGGGTATCAGCGGGTTATCGAAGGAGGCTTCGAGGCCGTGGCTGCCGACGACGAGGACGCCTTCGACCGGGACCATGCGCCGCGCCGTGTTCAGGTCGCGGCCGGTGATGACCGCGACTTTCGCGACCTGGGCCAGCCGGTCGAGCACCGCGAGCGCTCCCGGGGGCACGCGCGCATCGCTCGCGTGGGCGACGATCGGCGCGAGCGTGCCGTCGAGGTCGGTGGCAATGAGCAGCGGCCCACGCGCGGCCGCGAGTGCCTTGAATTGTTCGATTGCGTCGAGCGTCAGCATGGCGCCTCCAGGGTGGTCAGGAATTCGGTCGCCCACCAGCGGGCATCGCGGCTGTGGACGGCGGCAACGAAGGAGTCGCTGACGCGCCCGGGTTCGCCGCGCAGGGCGGCGCTCAAGGTGTCGTTCATGGCGGCGGTGTCGAGTGGGTCGGTGAGGGCGAGGCCATGCCCGGCGAATTCGCCGAACGAACTGGCTACCCCCGCGTCGCGCCCGGAGATGATGACCGCGCGCCTCTCGGCGGGCCGCAGCGACTGTGCAACCGCGGCCTGCAGTGGCACAAGGTTCTGCCCGTCGGCGAGCGACGAGGTGAAGACGACGTCGGCCTCGCGCTGGAGCGCCACCACATCGGGCCAGCCGACGTTCGCGCGGGCGTGAGCGAAGACGCCGCCGGCGGCCACGGCAGCCTCGCGAGCGGCGTTGGCCTCCGTTTCGACGGCGGTTTCGAGCGCATCGTACGCGTGCACGCCCTCGCGCGTGGGTGCGGCGATACCGAGGTAGGCGAACCGCTCGCCGCGGCGGAAGGCGGCGGTCACCGCCCGCAGCCGCTCGGGGATGCCTTTCGTGAAGTCGCCCCGTTCGAGGCCGACGACGAGCGGCAGGCCCGCCTTCCGCGCGGCCAGCACTCGCGCGGGCGTTATCGCCACCTTCGCGACGTCGAGCACGTCGTCGACGTCGATGCCAACCGGGCAGGCGCGCAGGCGGACGCGGTGGCCAGCGAACTCGAGGCCGCCCTTCGTTGCGACAGCGCCGGTGAGCACGACCGCCGCACGTTCGAAGCGAGCCACGTCGGCCGGTGTCTGGAAGCCGAGCAGGTCGGCGCCGAGCATGCCTTCGACGACGCGGCGGAAGCTCTCGCCGCCGGGACTGTCGAGGTACGGTGCAGCCACGTCGACATCGGGGAACGGCGTATGGAGGAAGAACCCGATTGGCGCGCCGAAACCACGTTCGCGGGCGAGCGCGGGTACGAGCGCAAGCTGGTAATCGTGCACCCAGAGCCACGGGGCGCCGCGCTCTTCCGCGGCGGCGCCGGCGAAGGCGGTGTTCACGGCGGCGAACGACTGCCAGCTCGCATCGCTCGGTGGCGCTGGCGCGGGGTAGTAGCCGGTCACCGTTGGCAGGTCGTGGCGGACGAGGTGGAGGAGCGGCCACAGGAACGAGTTCGCCACGTCGGCGTAGTGCCCCTGCCAGGTCGAAGGCCCGAAGAAGAGCCTGCGATGGCGCAGCGGGCCACGCGTGGTCTCGAGGATTTCGAAGCCGCGGGCGTCGGTCCATTCGCGGTCGTAGCGCCCCATGCCCGCGCCGATCCAGGTGGTCCCGGCCTGGCCGTCCCACGGCTGGATAATCGGACGCACGGCTGCCAGCAGACCGCCGCTACCGGCCGAAGACGGCGAATCGGCCCAGCGAGGCGACTCGTGGTCGAGGAACGCGCGGTTGGCGAGGATTACCCCGTCTCGTCGAAGCACTGCCCCTAGTAGGCGCTACCGGCAGTGCCTTTCGCAACCCGTGGAACGCCGTTCGCGGCCGGTCGATAGCAAGTTGCAACGCCGGGCGCGGTTCGCGGGTGTATCGTTTCGGGCCACCAACTCCCGAGGGAACCCCCGTGGCCGACGAACCGGTCGTCCTCTACGAAGAGCGCCAGAGCCTCGCGATCATCACCATCAACCGCCCCGAGAAGATGAACACGCTGAACGACGCGGTCATCCAGGGCATCGCCGACGGCATCGACGAAGCGACCGCCTCACCGGAGGTTTCGTCGATCATCCTGCGTGGCGCGGGGCCGTGCTTCACGGCAGGCTACGACCTCAATCCCGGCTCACGCGAGCGTGGCGGTGGGACGTGGCGGCCTCGGTTCGGCGCGCCGAGCGTGGATGCCCGCGCCGGCGCATGGGACCCGGTGCGCGACTACGCCTTCATGGGCCACAACATGCGCCGGTTCATGAAGCTCTGGGAGTGCCCGAAGCCGGTCATCGCCGAACTCCACGGCTACG
>CAYYDX010000134.1:0-5590 GCA_964470735.1 uncultured Anaerolineaceae bacterium | reverse complement strand
AGCACCTTCATGCTGTCGGCAACCACCTTCATCTGGTTCAGCGCTTCGAACTGGGCCATCTGGGCCATGAAGTCCGAATCCTTCTGCGGCTCCAGGGGGTTCTGGTTCCGCATCTGCGCGATGATCAGCTTCATGAAGTCCACCTGGCCGAGCGTCGAACTCGGATCCGGCTTCGTCCCGGCAGTGGTGGTGTTCTGGAGCGCCGTGACGGCGTCGATTGGCGAAGTCATGGCATCCTCCTAAACCCGGTAGACCATCGCGCCGTCCGGGTTGTAGGCGGCGCGCAGGCGGTGGTGCGTATCGAGCGTTGCCGGCGCTTCCCCGCCGAAGATGCGCGCGAATTCACCGCCCGTGGGCTGATTGCGCTCGCTCTGCTGCTGGTTCCAACCCTGCTCGCTGTTTCCGCGGCCCAGTCCGACGTTCACGTCGGCGAGGTTCAGTCCCCGGTCGCCCAGCAGCGCCGAAAGGTCGCGCGTGTGGTCGCGAAGCAGCTGCATCGCTTCCGGGCGCTCAGCGTGGACATCGACCCGGACGTGTTCGCCCTGGGTGTGGACGCGGATCGTGACCTCGCCGAGGCCCGCCGGGTCGAGGTGGATGCGCGCTTCGCCGCCACCGCGCTCCACGCGTTCGATGACGGTCCGTGCGACATGCTCGACCTGGGGCGGTGTCGACACGTCGGCGGGTTGCGGCTGCGGGGCCGGCGCCGGCGCATCGGCTCGCGCGGCGTCGTGCACGGCGCGAACCTCCGGAGTCGCCACATGGGCGGAGGGTTGGACCGGCGCATCTCCGACGCCGCGAACTGGAGCGAGAACCTCGTGGCGGCCGTGCCCGGGGTCGGCGCCGGGGTGGTCGTCACCTGCGCCCGCTTCGTTCTGTGCGTTCCCGACGGGGCGGACCACGCTGTCAGCAGCCGAAGCGTTCGCGGACGCGGCCTGTGGCGAATCGGCTTCCGTGGGCGGCGCATCCGTCCTTGGCTTCGGCGCCGAGGCGGCTGGTGAAACGGCCGCCTGTGCCGGTTCGGTCACGGCAGCTGCCGCCTGTTCGACGCCGGCCGCAGCCGCGGCGTCCGGTTGCTGAGCCTGTGGCGAAACGTCGGCGGTAGCCTCGGCTGCCGCGCCTTCGGTCGGAATTGCCGCTGCATCGGTCGCTGGCAAGGCCGCCTCCGGTGCTGCGGCAGCTACGTCGCCAACACCCACGGCCCCGGCCGCCGCCTCCGGGGTCACCTCCGGAGTGACAGGCCCTGCAACGACAGGAACTAGCGACGCCATCAGCGAGCACGCGAGCAGCGGGTCCTTCTTCTCGCCCTTGTCCGGGGCCTCGGCAGGCGGAACGAGGAGGGCGAGCGCGCCGTCACCCGTCTCGCCTTCAGCGGCGGCCCCCGCGGGCAGCGTCGCGGAGAGCGAGGCGAGCAGACTGGCGAACAGGTCGCCGGAGGCAGCGGCCGTTTGCGCCGGGGTCGTCGCCGCCGCGGCGGAGCCGGCCAGTGGTGTGAGCGCTTCGGTGGGCGCGAAGAGGACGAGTCCCATTACACCTGCATCCTGAAGACTTCCTGGTAGGCCTCGACGGCCTTGTTGCGGATGGTTGTCGCCAGGCTCATCGCCAGGCTTTCGGTTTCGACAGCGAGCATCACCTCGTGCAGATCCACGTCCTGGCCGGTGGCCAGCGCGTTCACCTTGCTGTCGGCGTTGTCCGTCACCGCCTGGAGTTGGCCAACGGCCTTGCCAAGCAGATCCGCGAAGCCAGCGGCCGGGCGAGCGGCGGCGCTTGCCCCAGTCTGGGCAATCGCTCCCACCCCCTGAATCGGTCCGATTACCATGGCAACCTCCCCAACCCGCGTATTCACGGCGGGCCGAAACCCCTATTCGTCTATCTGCTTGTGATGTCGAGCGCGCGCAGCGCCATCTGCTTCACCGCGTTCAGCACGGTGACGTTCGCCTGGTACGAGCGGTTCGCCGAGGTCAGGTCCGTCATCTCCTGCACGAGGTCGACGTTCGGCATCTCCACCAGCCCCGTGTCCGGGTCGGCGTCCGGGTTCGACGGGTCCGAAACGAACCGCGTCGGCGACTCGGTGTCCTGCGACACCTGCGTGAGCACCACGCCCGCGCTTCCCCCGCCCATGAACTTCCGCACAACGTTCGAAAAAGGCAGCGCCGGGTCGCCCGAGGAGAATCGCACGACCTTGCGGATGTAGGGGCCGCCCCCGGGCGTGTTCGTGGTGTCGATGTTCGCCACGTTCGAGCTGACCGTGTCCATGCGCACGCGCTGGGCGGCGAGGCCGGAGGCGGTGTTCGCAATCGAGCGGATGAGTCCCATGAGAGCCTCCTGTGAGACCGTTACTGGATGACCGTGCGGATGATCCCGAGCTTCTTGCTGAGCACCTGCGAAGCCGCCTGGTAACGCATCTGCGTCTCGGTGAGGGTGACCATCTCCTGGTCGATATCCACCGAGTTGCCGTCCATCCGGCTCGAGGTGAGCAACTGCTGCGGGTCGAGGCCGAGGGCATCGCGCATGCGGCCGCCTCCGGTGTAGTGGCGTGCGTCGGTCGCCGCCATCTCCGTCACGCCCTGGCCGAACTGCCGTTTCAGCTCGGTTTCGAAGTTCACCTCCTGGCGCACATAGCCGGGGGTGTCGATGTTCGCGATGTTGTTGGACGTCGCCTGCGACCTGCGCGAGAGGCCGTTCAGCCAGCCCGTCACCGTCGCCAGTCCACGGTCACCGATGGGGTTCATGCTTTCCCTCCTGGTCTTGCGGGGCGCCAGCGCGTCGTCGCCAGCTCATCGATGAGCCGCATTTCCGCGCGGGCGCGTTCGATCCGCTCCTCTTCGAGCCGCCGCTCGAGCAGGGTCTCCATCGCCCTGCGGTCGCGGCGGCGATCCATGAGTTCGGCCCGCTCCTCTTCGACATCGCTGGCCGAGTGCTGGAGCGCCGCGCTCCTAGCGGAGATTTCGCGATCGACCCGGCCGAGGTAGTCGCCCGCCGCCAGCAGGTCGGCGACGTCGAGGGCGTTTCCGCCGAAGGCGGTGTCGAGCAGCGCCTCCCGGTTCCCAATGGACTCGTTGAGCGCGTCTTCGCGACGCCGGTAGAGCCGCATGGCCTCGGCGAGTTCGCCCTCCTGGAGCTTCTCGAGACGCTCACGCTGCTTCACCAACCGCCTCAACCGTTGTGGCGTCAGGGTCATACACATCGCCCTCCACTGCCTGGACTTCCGAACTCGGGTCGATGACGGCGAGCGCCCCCGTCACCTGTTCGAACGGAGTGATTTCGTTGGCGCGCTGGCGCAGGAACGCGTTGATCGCCGGCACGCTGTCGATCGCCTGGTCGACGAGCGGGTCGCTGCCACGCACGTACGCGCCGATGGAGATGAGGTCGCGCGCGTCGGCATAGCCGGCGAGCAGCCCGCGAAGGTTGCGCGCCGCCTCCTTGTGCGTCGGCCCGGCCACGCGATCCATCAGCCGCGAAACGCTGCCGAGCACGTCGATCGGCGGGTAGTGCCCGGCGCTGGCCAGCGTCCGCTTGAGCACGATGTGGCCGTCGAGGGTGGCGCGCGCGAGGTCGGCGATAGGCTCGTCCATGTCCTCGCCGTCGACGAGGACGGTGTAGATCGCGGTGATCGCTCCGTTGCCGGCGGGCCCCGCGCGCTCCATGAGGTGGGGCAGCATGCTGAAAACTGACGGAGGGTAGCCCTTGGTCGTCGGCGGTTCGCCCGCGGCGAGACCGATTTCGCGCTGGGCCATCGCCACGCGCGTCAGGCTGTCGAAGAGGAGCAGGACGTTGAGTCCCTCGGCCCGGTACGCCTCGGCGATGGCGGTCGCCGTGCGGGCCGCGCAGAGGCGCATCGCCGCCGGGTTGTCGCCAGTCGAAGCGACGACCACGCACCGCTTCAGCGCTTCGAGGCCGAGGTCGTGCTCGATGAAGTCGCGCACTTCCCGGCCGCGCTCGCCGATGAGCGCGATGACCGTGATGTCCGCCTCCGTACCGCGCGCGAGCATCCCGAGGAGCGTGCTCTTGCCGACGCCGGAGCCGGCGAAGATACCCACGCGCTGGCCCCTGCCAAGCGTGAGGAAGCCGTCGATCGCGCGGACACCGGTCGGCAGCGCTTCGCTGATTGGCTCGCGGTCGAGCGGATGCGGCGGCTCAGCGTGGCCGGGGACCCAGCGAACGTTGCGTGGCGCTTCGCCGCCGTCCATCGGCCGCCCGAGGCCATCGAGCACGCGCCCGAGCAGACTGCGGCCGACCGGGGCCGAGGGGGGCCGCCCGGCGGCCATCACCCGCGAGCCGGCAACCACCATGCCGCGGTCGAGCATCGCGAGGTAGGTTTCACCACCGCTGGCGCCGGCGCACTCGGCAGCCAGTGGCCTCCCGGCCGGGTCTTCGATAAACACGAGTTCGCGCGGCTGCAGGTTGATCCCGTGAGCCGTCGCCATCTCGCCGGACGTGTGCATGACCGTCCCCGTGCGGCGATGGACTGGCGCCGCGGCGGCGGCTTCGAGCAGCGCCTGCACGGCCGCGCTCATTCGGCGCCCCCGGCCGCGCGCACGGCCAGTTCCACCAGGTCGAGCCGCGCATCCAGGGTCGCATCGATAACACCGTGGCGAAGGTCCACCACACACCCGCCGATCGCGACCGCCTCGTCCGCGCGGATGTACTCCGCCACGTCGACGAGCGCCGCGCGCACCGTGTCGAGCACCCCGGGGCTCACCCGGATGGAGAGAATCTGTTGGCCGGCGGCAGCCCGGACCGCGTCGGCACAGGCCTCCGCGGTGAGCGAAGGGTCAGCCACGTAGACAGCCCCGACAACGCGCCGGGCCGCCATCGCTATCGCGTTCGCGATAGCCGGGGTGGCGTCGTCGATCATGGCGTTGCGGATGGCCAGTCCTTCCGCAGCGGCGCGGCGGAGCAGGTCGACGAGCGCCGCCGCATCGCCCTCGGCGTTGTCGCGCCCGGCAGCGAGTCCGGCGGCGTAGCCTTCCTCGCGCGCGGCTTCGCGAATCGCGGCTGCCTCAGCCTCGGCGGCGGCGACCAGAGCGGCAGCCTGCTCCTCCGCGGCCTCGACGAGGCTGCTGGCGCGGCGCTTCGCGCCATCGAGCATGTCGCTCACCGTGGTCAGCGGGCCTTCCGTGGGCAGTACTTCGCGCGCGGCGCCACCGACGACGAACACGTCGTCTCCGGGCGTCTCCACCCGGAAGATGCGGCGGCTAGCCGACGAGTTCATCGTCACCACCTCGCGAAATCACGATCTCTTCGGCTTCGTCGAGCCTGCGAATGATCTCGACCACCCGCTGCTGCGCTTCTTCCACCTGGCGCAGGCGCACCGGTCCGCTCGCGTCCATGTCTTCCTTCATCATCGCCGCCGCCCGGCTCGACATATTCCGGAGGATGCACTCCTTCACGTTCTCCGGCGTCGCCTTTAGGGCCAGCGAAAGGTCGCGCACCTCGACTTCGCGGAGGATGCGCTGGATCGACCGGTCGTCGAGCGTGGCGATGTTCTCGAAGACGAACATCCGCTTCTTTATCTGATCCGCGAGGTCGGGCTCGTTGTCTTCGAGCGCCTCGATGATCGTCTTTTCCGTCATCCGGCTGGACTGCTTCA
>CAYYDX010000133.1:0-5621 GCA_964470735.1 uncultured Anaerolineaceae bacterium | reverse complement strand
GAGTACGGGAAAGGCGAGCGAACACGACTTCCTGCGGGCGCTCGGGGCCAGTGAAATCCTCTCCCGCGAGGATGTCAGCGCGGAGAGCAACCGGCCCATGGAAAGCGAACGCTGGGCCGGCGCGGTCGACCCGGTCGGTGGCGCCACCACGGCCTACCTGGTTCGAACGATGAAGTACGGGGCGAGCGTGGCAGTCAGCGGGCTAACCGGTGGCAACGCTGTAGCCACAACGGTCTTCCCGTTCATCCTTCGCGGCGTGAACCTGCTCGGCATCGACTCGGTGATGTGCCCGATGGCGAAGCGGCAGCGTGTCTGGGCGCGGATGGGGAAGGATCTCAAGCCGAGGGGCCTGCTCGACAGCATCGCCGTGGAGACGGACCTGGCCGGGGCGCCGGCGATCTGCGCCGACATCCTCGGCGGCAAGGTGAAGGGCCGCACGCTGGTTCGCCTGGGGTAGCCGGCCGCAGCGCTGCGCCGGTGGTGCAGGCGCGGAGATGTGCGCTGGCGGTGAGCCGTGGGCGGCGGCTCCGGAGCTGTTTCCGGCGGTTTTCCGTGGGTTCGCGGCGCGGCCGGTGTTCGGTGCAGGCCGGCTATGGGGGCTGATTGGACGATTCGATAGATGACGGGAGCGGCCCGTTCATACGAATCTCCTACGACATAAAGGTTCGAATTCTCTTGTCAAACGTAGGGTATTCCCCTATCGTTCACGCTTCGGACACCTCCTGTTCGGATTTGGTTACCGGACGGTAGATGGAGCCGGGCGGGCGTGCAGCGGCACGCGGAGTTCAGCGGGAGCAGCGTCGACCCGGAACGGACTACGGGCGCCGGACCACAACGGATTGTGGACACTCGCAGCGGAAGCCTCGTCGCAGCGAGCAGTGGGAGAGAGGACGCCCTTCGCGGCCACACAAACGTGGCGCCGGACCTGGGGAGGTAGCCGGCGCTGACGGTGGCGGTAGCAGGGCAAGGACGGACCTGTATGACACTCGCACTCTATGGAAAATCGCGGAAGCGCCAGGGAGGACTCGTCCTGCTTGGCCTTTTTGCCGTGGCGATCGCGATATTTGCAGGCCTCACACTCCTGCGCGATTCCGCCAGCGCGCTCACGCTGTCCAGCGCCAGCGGCACGTGGACAGCGATCGGTAACAACCCGGACTGCCAGCACGGCCTTGGAACCAACGAGGCGCGCTGGGGCGGCAAGCAGGGGGGGGGATGTTCTTTTGACCCCACTGACCGGAGCGGATACCGGTGGGATGGCAATTCAAACGTTGTCTTCAGCCCTGGCCAGAGCTTCCTGCTGGGAAAGTTCACTCACTTCAACAAGACGATCTATGGGAACTACAAGGCAACCAGCGTTTCACTAAACCTGCCACTTGTCTTTAGTGACCCGAGCCAGAACGTCACGTTGAACGTGGTTTTCAACCACGACGAAACGACGAACGCGACTCCGTGCCCGTACACCGGCACCAATGTCCCGAACGATCCGCCGTGTGCGGACAAGGTGACGCTCCCGGACCTCAGCACTCAGCAATTCCAGGTGGGCGATAATCTCTACAAGCTTGAATTCACAGGTTTCCGGCCGCTTGGGTCTGGAACCATATGCCCCGCCCAGGATCCCGGCGGCGCCGAAGTCGACACCTTCTACACGCAGGAAGGAGCGGAGAACCGCGCCTGCATCTACGCAAAGCTGACTTTCACGTCGCCAGTGGTCGCGGTCGAAAAGACCGCTGTCAACGCCTCGGTGAACCGTGGTGACGACGCGAAGTTCAAGATCACCGTCACGAACTCGTCCAGCCCGGCGGCGACCGGCTGGAGCCTCTCGGATCAGCTGCCGGCGGGGTATTCGTGGTCGATTAACCCCACTGTCTCTGGCTGCTCCATCGATGGAAACCAACTGCTCACCTGCACGAATCTGACAATTCCGGCCGGGACACCGCAAACCCCGGGCAAGCTGCAGATCACTGTGAAGGCGTCAACCGCTGGCACGGCATGCGGACCTATCACGAACGCGAAGGCCACGGTTTCGAAGGAAGGCAAGCCGAGCGACGATAGCGGTTCCGCCACCGTCAACGTGGTCAACTGCCCGGTAGCCCCGACCGTTTCGAAGGTGGCGCACATCCCTGCTACCAGCGGCGGATATGCCTACTGGGATATCAAGATCGACCAGCCGTCGAGCGGCGCTGTGTCAATCGACGACCTTGTCATCCTCGACTCAAAATCCGACATCGCGATTGACTCGGTCAGCCCCGGTGCGAGCTGCACCCTGACGCCGCCGCCGGCCGGCGAAATCACATGCGACATCGGCACTGCCGATGCCACCGTTGTGGTCAAGCGCCTGATTAGCTCAAGCACGCTTGCCACCGGCTCGATCTGTGCGGGCGGCACGATTGTGAATGGCCTCACTTCGGCTGCGATGCCGACCGGCGCTCCGCTGACGATTACGGGAACCAATCCGGTTTCCATCAACGTCCCGGGGACCCCGGACATCCCCGAGTGTGTCGGTACCATCATCGTCCATAAGGAAGAGGCTGGGACGAAGGTGTTCACGAGTGACACCTGGAACTTCGGCCTGGGCGGCGGGCCGACGGCGAAGGCCAACGTTTCGATTCCCAACGCCGGCCAGCAGTCGTGGACCGGCCTCCAGCCGGGCACGTACACGGTCACCGAACTGAACACCGGCGCGGTGACGACCTGTGACGGCGCGAGCGCGGGCGCGTTTGTCGCCACGCATGGCACGAGCACCAACCCGACGACGCCCGGCCAGGCGCAGACCGGCATCCAGGTGGTGGCGGGCCAGACTACCGACGTCTACTTCAAGAACGTTGGTTGCGCCGGCACGGTGAGCCTCGCGAAGAGCAGTTCACCAGAGGACACGGTGGCTGCTGGCGGCAGCGCCACGTGGACGATCACCGCCACGGTCAACGGCAACCCGACCGGTGCTGACACGACGATCAGCGACACGCTCCCGGGTGGCTTCATTGTGAAGGCGCCTGGGATTAGCGATTCCGCGTCCAGCGGCGGCGACGCCAGCAAGATGACCTGTTCGCCGACGGCGGCCGGGACGACGGCATTCACATGCACGCTGGCGGCAGGCGCCCCGGCGGGCGTCTACACCATCACGGTCCCCGTGACCGCTCCGGCGAATTTCCCGCCAGCGAACTGCCACGAGTACACGAACACGGCGCAGATCGATGGTGGCCCGAGCGCCTCTGACAAAATCACCGTTACCGACTGCATCAACCCGAGCCTTGCACTTTCGAAGTCGAACAACCTGACCGGGCCGCTGGCCAGCGGCGGGACGTTCAACTGGACGGTCAAGGCGACGGTTTCGAATGGGCCGACCGTGGCCGCGGCGACGATCGTCGACACGCTCCCGGGCGGCTTCACCTTCAACGGGACGGTTTCGTTCACGGGTAGCGAGGACGCTTCGAAGCTTTCTTGCGGCTCCCCCGTCGGTCAGACGCTGACCTGTACGCTGGCGACGGGCGCCGACGAAGGCGACTACTACATCATCATCCCCGTGAAGGCCCCGGCGGTTACGTCGTCGACGCAGTGCGGGAACTACACCAACAGCGCCACGGCGAGCTTCCCGCAGGGCCAGGGCGCGGTGACCGGCAGCCCGGCAACGAACACCGTTGCTCTCGTCTGCCCGTCACTGAGCATTGCCAAGACGGCGAACCCGGCCGGCCCCGTGAACCTGGGCTCCGACATCGGTTTCGACCTGACCGTGACCAACAGCGCAACGGTCCCGGCAAACGGTGTCACGATTAGCGATACCCTGCCGGCCGTGTCCGGTGTCGTTTGGAGCACCGTGACCCCGGGTTGCCAGGTGACGACCGGCAATCAGTTGACCTGCTTGAACATCACCGTTCCCGCCAACAGCGGCACGTTCGTTGTCCACGTGAAGGGCACGACGAGCGGCGTGACGACGCGTGCGGCCTGCGGCGTCATTACGAATGACAAGGCGACGGCGGCCGTCAATGGCGTCACGTCGACCTCTGGCTCTGCCTCGGTGACGGTGAACTGCCCGAGCGTGACGATCGCCAAGGTGGCGAACCCGGCCGGCCCCGTGAACGCGGGTGCGAACATCGGCTGGACGTTCACGGTGACGAACAGCACTGGCGTGCCGGCGACCGGCGTGTCGGTGACGGACGCACTGCCGACGCACACCGGTGTCACCTGGTCGTCGACGGCTACGACCACATCCGCCACCGGGAGCTGCAGTGTCGGCGGTGGCACGCTCAGCTGCGCGGGCCTTTCCGTGCCGGCGAACAGCTCGGTCACCATCTCGGTGACTGGCACAACGACCGCGAGCGGCGCGACCAAGACCTGTGGCATCATCGAAAACACCGGCGCCTACGCGACCCTGCTCGGCACGCGGTCGACCCAGGTTGGCACGGCCTCGGTGACCGTGAACTGCCCGGATCCGTCGGTTGCGAAGAGTGGCAACGGCCCGGTGACCGCCGGAGACAATCTCGTCTTCACGGTGACGGTCACCGCCGGTGGCACGGGCACGCAGAGCGTGGTCCTCTCGGACACCATGCCGGGTACGGGGCTGAGCTGGACGAAGGGCGGCGCGAACGCCTCCGACTGCAGCCCGGCAGGGCCGCTGAACAGCGGCTCGCAGTACACCTGCACTTTCAACAATCTCAATCCGGGGGATACGCGAACGGTGACGTTCACGGCGCCCTCGAACCCGGCAATGTGCACCGCGGGTGCGCTCAAGAACACCGCGACGATCAACCCAGCGCAGGGGTCGGCGGACACGAACACGACGAACAACAGCGCCAGCGCTGAAATCACGGTTGTGTGCCCGAACGTTACCCTCACCAAGACCGCTGACCCGGTAGGCCCGGTGAACGCCGGCGACCAGATCGGCTTCACGATCACGGCGAAGAACACCGGCGCCGGCACGGCGAAGGGCTTCGCCCTCACGGATACGCTGCCGCTGAACGTCACTGGCTGGACGATTTCGCCAGACAACCCCGCCTGCACCATCAGCGCGGGCGTCCTGAAGTGCCCGCCGACCGGCACGACGGACCTGGCCTCGAACGCCAGCATCTCCGTGCACGTCGTCGGCACGACGACGCCCGCCGCGTGTGGCACGGTTTCGAACACGGTCTCGGCTGTTGTTTCGAACCAGGCGAACACGATCCCGTCCGTCACGGCGACCGTCCAGGTGAACTGCCCGGACCTCATCGTGACGAAGACCGCGGACAACGGGACGATCAACGCGGGCGAGACAGCTGCCTTCACGCTCGTGGTCACCAACCAGGGAACCGGCGTGGCCAGGGGGGCAACGCTGAGTGACACCCTTCCCTCCGGGATTACCTGGAGCGAGGACAGCAACGACTGCTCGATTTCGCTCACGAGCCTGAGCTGCTCGTTCGGCGACATCGCCGCAGGCGGCACGCGCACCATCCACGTCACCGGCCCGACCACGAAGGACAACTGCAAAGTGCTCGCGAACTCCGTGAGTGTGGCAGCGACCAACGAGGCGAAGACCGACAACAACGGTTCGAACGCGAACGTCGGTGTGAACTGCGCCGAGATCAGCGTTACGAAGACGGCTGACGCAACGCCAGTCAACGCCACCGATTCGGTCGGCTTCACGATCACGG
>CAYYDX010000132.1:0-5664 GCA_964470735.1 uncultured Anaerolineaceae bacterium | reverse complement strand
ACGGCGACCTTCCGGCTTCCCGGCTCCGAGTACGGGCGCGTGGTGGCGGCCGCGACGCTCCCGCGGCTGGTGGGGGCTGAACGCGCGAAAGAACTGATCTTCACCGCGCGCAAGTTCACCGCCGGGGAGGCGCATCGCTACGGGCTCGTCAGCGAACTCTACTCACAGGCCGAACTGCTGCCGGCGGCGTGGGCGATGGCGCAGACGATCGCGGGGTTCTCGGCGGGCGCGGTGCGCGGCGCCAAGCGGGTGATCGACACGGCAACACTTTCGGAGGCGGCCGAGCAGCTGGAAGACGACCTGAACCGCGGCCTGCGCGGCAGCGACGAGCAGGTGGCGCGGTTCCGCGATGCGACCCGCCGCGTGACTGGCCGCTGAGCGCCGCTTCTTCCCCTTTCCCGCGTTCTCCCTTCTACTTACGGAATGCGCTACCACCGCATCGTCGCGAAGTTCGGCACAAGCCTGCTGACGGCCGGGAGCGACCGCCTCGACCTCGAGGCGATGGCCCAACTCGTCGGCCAGGTGGTGCGCCTCCGGGCGAGCGGCTGCGAAGTCGTCGTCGTTTCGAGCGGCGCGCAGGCGGCCGGGCGCCATCGCCTGCGTGGCCGGGTGACCCCCGGTCGCGCGCCCAGTCGCCAGGCGGTCGCATCAGTCGGCCAGAGCCACCTGATGCAAAGCTGGGACGAACTGTTCGACTGGCATGACACCGTGGTTGCGCAGGTGCTCCTGACGCGGCGCGACCTGACCGACAGGCTTGGCTACCTGAACGCGCGCAACACCCTGCGCGACCTGATCGAGGCTGGCACGGTCCCGATCGTGAACGAAAACGACGCCGTAGCCCTCGACCAGGTGCTGGCGACGCGCATCGGCGAGAACGACAGCCTCTCGGCCTACGTCGCGAACCTGATCGACGCCGACCTGCTCGTCATGCTCACCGATGTCGCCGGGCTGTACGAAGGCGACCCGCGCCTGAACCCGGAGGCGCGGTTGCTCGAACGGGTCGAGCGCATCGACGCGACGATCGAGTCGCTCGGCGGCGGCGCGCATACCGGCACGGGTGGCATGGCGACGAAGCTCCGCGCCGCACAGATCGCCACCCAGGCCGGCGTCGACGTGGTCATCGCGAACGGCCGCGAACCCGACACGCTGCTGGCCGTTGCGAACGGCGATAAGCACGGAACCTACTTCCCGGCGCCGGGCGACCGCATCGAGAGCCGCAAACGCTGGATCCTCGCGCACATCTCGCGCCAGGGGCACATCGTCATCGATGCGGGCGCGGTCTCGGCGCTTCGCGGGCAGGGCCGCAGCCTCCTCCCGGCGGGTGTTGCGTCGGTGACGGGCACGTTCGAACGCGGCGATGCGGTGGAGATCCGCGATGCGGCCGGCAGCCGCGTCGGTGTCGGCACGACGAATTACGCCGCCGCCGAATTGGCGAAGATCCAGGGCCAGCACAGCGACCGCATCACGGACACCCTCGGGTACAGCTACGGCGACGAAGTGATCCATCGCGACAACATGGTCCTGGGGTAGGGAGAAGAGGAAAGAGGAGAGAGGAAAGAGGAAAGCGCGGCCGATCCCGCGCGGAAGACCGCCGGGTGTGCGGATAGCGAGCCGTGGGGTGGGTCAGCGGCGCACCCTTCCGTACGTTCGGGCCAGGGTTTTGGGTCGCGGGGTCTCCGGTTCGTCGCACCACGCATCATCTACGGCGCCGGGCGAGCGTGGGCGGCGCGTAGGAAGAAGTCCGCAGGCACGGGTCGTAGGGGCGTATTGCAATACGCCCCTACCGAGCTCCCGAGGGGTTGCGGTTCAGGGTGTGGTGGCGTGCCTTGCGCGGGATTTCGCGCGTGGCGGTTACACTTGTCTTCGTGCCACTCCTCGAGACGCGCGGCCTCGTCAAACGTTACGGCAGTTCGGTCACCGCGCTCGGCGGGCTCGACCTCTCGCTCGAGCCCGGGATCATCGGGCTTGTCGGGGCGAACGGCGCCGGCAAGAGCACGCTGATCAAGATCCTCCTCGGCCTGATCGACTCGACCGAAGGCTCGGCCAGGGTCCTCGGGTACGACGTGGTGCGCGATGGCACCACGCTCCGCCAGTACGTCGGGTACATGCCCGAACACGATTGCCTGCCGGGTGACGTGAGCGCGACCGAGTTCGTGGCGCACATGGCGCAGATCAATGGGCTGCCCCGTTCGGCCGCGCGCGAACGCACCGCTGAGACGCTGCGCCACGTGGGACTGTTCGAAGAGCGCTACCGCGAGATTCGCGGCTATTCGACCGGCATGAAGCAGCGCGTGAAGCTCGCCCAGGCGCTCGTCCACGACCCGCGCATCCTTTTCCTCGACGAGCCGACGAACGGTCTCGATCCCGCCGGCCGCGACGAGATGCTCGACCTCGTGCACCGCACCGGCACGGAGTTCGGCATTTCGATCGTGATGGCTTCGCACCTGCTCGGCGAAATCGAGCGCGTCTGTGAGCATCTCGTGGTCATCGACGGCGGTCACCTCATGCGTTCGGGCCCGATCGGCGAGTTCACCGCGAACACCGGGACGCTGGCGGTGGAGGTCGACGGTGGCGCGGAACTGCTGCGGGAGCGGCTCGAAGGCGCCGGGCTGACGGCCGCGACGGAGGGCCGCCTCGTCCTCGTCGCGCTTGATGGCGACCGCGCGTACGACATCATCCGCGATGCCTGCGACGACCTCGAACTCGGGCTTGTTCGCATCGAGCATCGCCGCCAGAACCTCGAGGACATCTTCCGGGAGCGGGCCCCGGCCGGGGAGGCAGCCAGTGCAGCAGGCTGAGCCGCGCTCCGGCAGCATCTACGACCTCGGCTACCGCGGGTACGACGGGCTGCGCCTCGGGCGGCGTCACGCCGTCATCTCCCTTTACCTCTACACGTTACGGAGCGCCTTCGGCATCGGCCGGCGCCCGGCGAGCAAGATCATGCCGATCGCCATCGCGATCATCGCGTTCATCCCCGCGGTGGGGCAGCTCGCCATTGCAGCGCTGGTCTCCAATGTCGAGGTCTACACACCATCGAACTACTTCGCGTACATCGAGGTGCCGGTGGCGCTGTTCTGCGCGGCCATCGCGCCGGAGATCTGCGGCCGCGACATGCGCCAGCGCACGCTCTCGCTCTACTTCTCGCGCGCGTTGCGCCGGCGCGACTACCTGGTGGCCAAGCTGGGTGCGTTCGCGACGGCGCTGCTGTTTCTCACGCTGTTGCCCCAGGCGGTGCTCGTGATCGGCAACGGGCTGGCGAGCAAGGACCTCTGGGGCTACGTGCAGGACAACTGGGCCGAACTCCCGCGAACGGTCGCCTCCGGGCTGTTCATCGCGGCTGTTGTCGCCTGTGTCTCGCTGGCGATTGCGACACAGACGTCGCGGCGCGCCTACGCCACCATCGCGGTGGTCGCGTGGTTCCTCGTGACCTTCCCCATCGCGGGCGTGCTGGTGCAGGGCATCGGCGGCGTCGGAAGGTACGCGGTCTTCATCTCGCCGTTCGAATTCATCCACGGCTGCACGCTCTGGATCTTCAATGTGAGCCCGGCCGCCGAGACGGCGCTCGACACGGCTGATTTCCCCCAGTGGGTCTACCCGCTGGTGGTACTCGCGTATGGCGCCGCGGGGCTCGCGCTTGTCGTGCGCCGCTTCGACAGGATCAGCGCATGACGACCATCGCGCCGCCCGCCGTCGAATTCGACCACGTCTCGCGCTGGTACGGGAACATCGTCGCGGTCAACGACATCTCGTTCACGCTTGAAGCCGGAATCACCGGCCTGCTCGGCCCGAACGGCGCGGGCAAATCGACGATGCTGCACATGCTCGCCGGCTTCCTCGCGCCCTCGGCGGGGGCGGTGCGCGTGCTGGGCGAACCGGCCTGGGGGAACCCGGAGATGTACCGCCGTGTCGGCCTCGTGCCCGAACGCGAGGCGGTCTACCCGTTCCTCACCGGCTACGAGTTCGTGCTCGACAGTGCCCGCCTCCACCACCTGCCGAACCCCGAGGACGCCGCGCTCAGCGCCATCCGGATGGTCGAACTCGAAGACGCGATGAAGCGGGCGACGGGCGGCTATTCGAAGGGCATGAAGCAGCGGATCAAGATCGCCGCGGCGCTTGTCCACGAACCGCGCGTGCTCCTGCTCGACGAGCCATTCAACGGCGCCGACCCGCGCCAGCGACTCCACCTTATGAGCCTCCTGCGTGAGATGGCGGCCGCCGGCAAGACGATCGTCTTCTCCTCGCACATCCTCGAAGAGGTCGAGCGCCTGGCGGAGGACGTGCTCGTGATCGTCTCCGGCCGGCTCGCTGCTTCGGGCGATTTCCGCGCCATTCGCAAGCTGATGACGGACCGGCCGCACACGTTCACCGTGCGCGCCAGCGACAACCGCAGGCTTGCTTCGGACCTCGTCGCCGACCCCTCGGTCTACGGTGTCGAACTTCAGGGCAAGGAGTTGCAGGTGCGCACGTCGGAGTTCGCCGCCTTCACGAAGGCGGTCGCCGGGGTCGCCCGCCGGGCCGGTGTTACCGTGTTCGAAATCCGCCCGACCGATGAGTCGCTCGAGAGCGTCTTCTCGTACCTGGTGAAGCGATGATCGACGGAACAATCGTGCGACTCACCATGCGCCAACTGCTCGGCCAGAAGCGCACGTTGCTGATGCTCGGGTTCGCGCTGCTGCCGGTGCTCATCTCGCTCCTCTTCCGGCTGAACGGCGACCACACCGCCGATGACCCGCAGGAATGGACGGCGCGGGTCGCGCTCGGGAGCCTCGTCGTCGGGCTCACGCTGCCGTTCACCGCGCTCGTCTTCGGCACCGCCGCGCTTGGCACGGAGTTCGAAGACGGCACCGCGGTCTACCTCCTTTCGAAGCCGATCCCGCGCCACACCATCATCCTGTCGAAACTGCTCGTTGCGTGGGTGGCGACCTGCGTCGTCGTGCTCGTCGCCGCTGTGCCGTCCGGCTTCCTGGCACTCTCGGGCGAACCGCCGGACCGGCTGATCTTCGCGTTCGCCGTCGCGGTTGTTGCGGGAGCGCTGATCTACTGCTCGGCGTTTCTCTGGCTCAGCATCGCCACGAGCCGGGCGCTGATCGCCGGGCTGCTCTACGTGTTCATCTGGGAAGGCGTGGTCGTGAATCTCTTCCGGGGTGTGCGCATTTTCTCGGTGCGGCAGTACACGCTCGGAATCGCCGGGCAGCTGACCGACGTGCCCGAGCGCGTCTTCAACCCGCGTCTCGAAGGTCCGCAGGCGATCATCCTCGGCGCGGTGGTCGTCGCGATCACCCTCTTCCTGGCGTTCCGGGGGCTGCGCCGCTGGGAAATCGGCGAGGCCAGCTAACCAGGCCACAGACCCCGACCGGCGGTTCGCCCTACAATCCCGGCATGCCCGGCGAAAAGCGCATGACCTGTTGGGGCCCGGCCGACGAGTTGATGGCCCAGTACCACGACCTCGAGTGGGGCGTGCCCTGCCACAACGACCGCGAACTGTTCGAACGGCTGATGCTCGAAGGGTTCCAGGCCGGCCTCTCGTGGTCGACCATCCTCAACAAGCGCGAGAACTTCCGCGAAGCGTTCGACGACTGGGTTCCGCTGCTTGTCTCACGCTACACGGATGACGACATCGAGCGGCTTCTCGGGAACCCTGGGATTGTCCGGAACCGCCTGAAA
>CAYYDX010000131.1:0-5677 GCA_964470735.1 uncultured Anaerolineaceae bacterium | reverse complement strand
GCACAACCGCGCGCCGCACCCGGCCAACCGCTAACACCGCCCGTGTCGCTACCCCGGCGCTGCGCCGGGGTGTTGCGACCCTGCGGGCGTCTCGGGTACGGTTTCCTTACGCAAAGTAAGGAATGGTTTCGTCATGCCGCCGGTCACCCTCTCGCGTCTCAACCACGCCGTGCTGTTCGTCAGGAACGTCGAACGTTCGGCCGCGTTCTACCAGGCCGTTTTCGGGTTCGAGGTCATCGGCCGCGAGGGTGGCGGGCGGATGGCGTTCCTGCGCGCGGCGGGTGGTCAGAATCACCACGACCTCGGCCTCTTCGAAGTCGGTGAGCAGGCGCCGCACCCACCGCGCGGGGCGACCGGTCTCTACCAC
This sequence comes from uncultured Anaerolineaceae bacterium, assembly GCA_964470735.1. Classification (GTDB taxonomy): domain Bacteria; phylum Chloroflexota; class Dehalococcoidia; order Tepidiformales; family Tepidiformaceae; genus Amarobacter. Next base: position 5,310 of record CAYYDX010000131.1, on the reverse strand, counting down.
CTCGCCTGGGAAGTGCCCGCCATTGAAGACCTTGCGACCGCGCGCGAAACGCTCGCGAACCTCGGCGCACTCGTGGGCCAGAGCGACCACGGCGCGACGAAGTCGCTCTACGCGGTCGACCCCGATGGCAACGAATTCGAAGTGATGTGGATGGTCCCGCGCGAGGAGTGGGGCGACTACGACCGCCGCGCCATCACAGCGCCGCTCAACCTGGAACGGGAGATCGCCGCGCGCGCCTGAGCGTGCGGTGGCGGGTCATCGCCGTTCGTGGGCGGCCCGGGCAAACGCATCGAACAGCCTGCGAGCCTGCGCGCGCTCCGGCGAATCGCTGGTGGCGGTCGCCATGTTTTCCGGGTGCCACTGCACGCCGAGGACGAACCGCGAACCGTCACCTTCGACCATCTCGACGAGCCCATCGGTGGCGCAGCGCCCGGTGACCCGGAGTCCGGCGCCGATGCGCGCCGGGTCGAGCGCCTGGTGGTGGCGCGAGTTCGTCCACACCTGCGCCGCGCCGAGCGTTCCGGCGGAGAGCGTTCCGGCATCGACCTCCACGCCGTGGAACGGCCGCCACTTCTCCGGCTGTTCGCGCCGATCGCGGTGATCCTGGCCGATGTGCTGGAGGAGACCGCCGCCCCGGTGGACGTTCAACACCTGCGCGCCCCGGCAGATAGCCAGCACCGGGAGACCGGCGTCATCGGCGGCGGCGAGCGCCGCCAGTTCGACCGTGTCGCGGGCTTCGCTGACGTACCGCATGTCGGCGCCACCGGGTTGTTCGCCGTACCGCGCCGGGTGCACGTCGGGGCCGCCCGAGAGTACGAGTCCGGCTGAGCCAGCTACGAGGTCGCGAACGGCTTCCGGGTCTGTCTCTGGCGAAATGCGGCAGACCTCGAGGTCCAATCCGGGCCGGCTGAGGGCCGCCAGGTAGACGTCGTTCGGGACAGGCGAGTCGAGGCCAAGGCTGAGCACGATGCGGGCAGTCATCGACGACATCCTACCAGTGGGACGGGAGTGAAGAGTCGAAAGAGGAAAGAGGAAAGCTCGAGGTTCGCGCGATAGGGATTTCCACCGACATGCGTGTTGCCGTATGCGTGGTACGTTGAGGCTGGTCCGGCTGATGCCGGCCGCTTGAGAAGGCCAGCCTCTTGAGCGGAGAGGATACACACCCTGGCGACACTCACACCTGCCCGGCCGGCTTCGGCGCGCCCGGCGCCCGCGATTGACTACGCAAACCTGAAGCGCCGGATCAAAGACGCCGGGTTACTCGAACCAACACCCGCCTACTACATGCTCAAGACTCTTATCGCCATCGGGACGCTGGCCGCGGCCGTCACGATCGCGCTGGTCAGTGAGACCTGGTGGGTGCTCATGCTCGATGCGGCGTTCATGGGCTTCGCTTTCACCCAGATCGCGCTGCTCGCGCACGATGTCGGCCATCGCCAGGGGTACCGCGGGCGCCGCACGAACCGCATCGCGCGCGCCATCTTCGGCAACTTCCTGCTCTGCGTGAGCCATACCTGGTGGAACGACAAGCACAACCAGCACCACGCCACACCGAACCACATCGAGAAAGACCCGGACATCCAGTTCCCGATGATCGTGTTCTCCTCGGAGCAGTTGGCCTCGCGGAAGCGCTGGCTTCACCCGGTGATCGCGATCCAGGCGTTCCTGCTCCTCTTCCTGCTGCCGTTCCAGGGGATCAACATGCGGTTGATCAGCGCGGGGCACCTGTTCAGCCCGAAGGCCGAGCGCCCGTGGCTGCAGGCGGGCCTGTTCGCCGCGCACATCGCCGCCTACGGGACGTTGCTCTACTTCATCGGGCTGCCCTGGGCGATTCCCTTCGCGATCATTCACCAGGCGACATTCGGGTTCTACAACAGCTCCGTGTTCGCTTCGAATCACAAGGGCATGCCACTCACCGCCGAGGGCAAGCGGATGGACTTTTTCCGCGAGCAGGTGCTGACTTCGCGCAATGTGACCGCACACCCGCTGACCGACTTCTGGTACGGCGGGCTGAATTACCAGATCGAGCACCACCTCTTCCCGACAATGCCGCGCTGCAACCTGCGCAAGGCCCAGCCGATCGTCGAAGCGTTCTGCGCGGAGCAGGGCGTGAGCTATCACGCCACCGGGCTGTTCGCTTCGTACCGCGAGATCCTGAGCCACCTCCACCAGGAGAGCGCTCCGCTTCGGCGCCGCGCATCGGCGAACTGAGCTTGCAGAGGCGATGAGCGGCCGGGCGCTGCCAGCGCGCGCCCGGGGCGGTACCATGGAGGCAACGACAGAGATGGGGAGCCACCATGCAGCTTTCGCCCGCACTGACCAGCGCCTATAACGACCAGATTCAACTGGAGTTCGAGTCTTCCTTCGCCTACCTGCAGATGGGCGCCGACTTCGAATTGCGCAGCCTGCCCGGCATGGGCCGCTGGATGCGCCTGCAATCCTCCGAAGAACACCTCCACGCGATGAAGTTCATCCAGTTCGTCCTCGACCGCGGGGGCAAGCTCGAACTGAAGACGCTCGCAGCCCCGCATGCCACCCCGACCACCGTCGTCGGTACGTTCGAAGCGGCGCTTGCCCACGAACAGCGGGTCACCCGCGCCATCCACGAACTGTACAAGCAGGCTCTCGATGGGCAGGACTTCGCCAGCCTGCCGCTCCTCCAGTGGTTCGTGAACGAACAGACCGAAGAGGAAGCGACCGTTTCGACGATCCTCGAACGGCTCCGCATGGTCGGCGACGACCAGACGGGCCTGCTCTTCCTCGACCGCGAACTCGGGGCGCGCGCCCCGGGCGCCGACACCGGAGCGGCAGCCGCGGACGCTGCAAGCGCCTAACAGCCGCCCCGCGCTGGTGTAGGCTTCGGGCGTGACTGTCGACCTCGCCTGCGACGAAGCGATCAACCGCCCGGCGGAGTACTTCGGCCGCGCCTTGCAGGATGGGCCGGTCCAGTGGAGCGACGCCCAGCGGGCGTGGGTCGCGCTTTCGCACGCGGAAGTCGAAGCCGGCTTCCGCGACACCGAACGGCTCTCCGTCGAGCGCAGCGGCGCGTTCGCCCGGGCGGCTCGTGGGCGCAGCGAAGCCTTCGCTCGCGCGGTCGAACTGCTCACCGGCTGGATGAACTTCCGCGACCCACCGGCTCACACGCGTCTGCGCGAACCGGTGAAAGGCGCGTTTACGCCGCGCGCCGTGTCGTCGCTCGAAGCCCGCGTCCAGCAAATCGTCGATGCCACGATCGACCGCTTCAACGGCGACGTTGTCGACCTGAACGCGGCCTTCGCCCACCCGATCCCGGCGCTCGTGATCGCTGCCATCCTCGGCGCGGAATCCGAGGATCGCGAGCGGTTCGAGGGCTGGTCCGACGACATCGGGCGGCTGGTGTTCGCAATGGAGCCCGGGAAGGTGGATGAAGCGCCGGTGAACCGTGCGGTCGCCGAATTCACGAGCTTCTTCGGGCAGCTCATCGAGAGGGAGCGCCGCGAACCGACCGGCAGCGTGCTCTCGGCCATCGTCCACTCGGACGTCGGCCAGTTGAGCGAGATGGAACTGGTCGGCGCGTGCACGCTCATCCTCTTCGGCGGGCACGAAACCACCACCACGCTGCTGGCAAATGCCCTGTGCATCCTGCTCGAACGGCCCGACCTGGTGGCATGGTTGCGTTCGAACCCGGAGCGCACGGGTGAAGCGGTGGAGGAGTTCCTGCGGGTCTGCGGCCCGGCCCGGAGCATGCCCCGGAAGGTGGCCCGGACCCACGAACGCGGCGGCCACACGTTGCAGGCGGGCCAGAACATCTTCCTCGGCATCGTCGCCGCCAACCACGACCCGGCGATCTTCGCGAACCCGGGCGAGATCGACTTCACGCGTGACCCGAATCCGCACCTTGGCTTCGGCTGGGGGCTGCACTTCTGCCTCGGGGCGAACCTTGCGCGGCTCGAAGCGCGCATCGCCCTGCGCACGCTGTTCGAGCGGTTCCCACGGTTCGAACCGGCCGCACCAATCCCACCGGCGAAGGCCAGCGCGATGGGCTTCGGGCGGAGGCCCGTCCCGGCACGGCTCCGGTAGTCGGCGCTTCACCGCGACGTGACTGTTAGCGCGAATGGTCAACAATCGTTCGCGGCAATTGGTCGTGAGCGACTTTGCCGCTCCGCAGTCACGCGAGATTGAAGTCTCGCGCCATCTCTGCCGAAGAAATGTGTATGAGCCAGCCCGAGCCCGGTGGTGTATATCGCCCTGACTACGACGCGCTGCGCCGCGAGTACAACGACTTCCGCTATCACCTGCCCGATGCGCTGGTTGAAGTCGACCTCGCCACACTCCAGGTGCTTTACGCCAATCGGATGGCCGAAATCCTGCTCGGAATCACGGCCGCTGACGTTGCGGACGGACTGAGTGGCACCGCCCTGGTCGCCGCGGAGGACATCCACCGTCTGCTCGAAGCGCTCCAGGGTTACGTCAGTGAAAGCCGTCAAAACGGAACGTCCTACACCCGAAACGGCAAGCAGGATCTCGTCACGGTGCGCATGATCCGGCGCGATGGCAGCTCGTTCCCCGGCGAGACACAGAGTTCGTTCCTGCTCGATGAGCGCGGCGTGCCGGTGCGGATGCTCACGCTCATCCGCGACGTTTCATTCCGCGAAACCCGCGAATAGCGCCGCGCTCCGTCCACCGCCGGGGCCACACTATTCCCTTGAAAGAGTTGGATGGCGGGAGTAGGGTGGCGGCATGCCTCCCTCAGTTGTCATGGGCGCCCAGATCATGTGCTCCTTTGGAACCGGCCCCGGTTCGCTTATCGTCGTTCCCCAGGGGCTGCCGGTGCTAATGGAGGGCAAGCCCGCGGCGACGGTAATGGACCATGTGCCATTCACGAATATCGCGCCGTTCCCCACCTGCATTGCTCCATCGAACCCCGCCGGGATGGCGAAGGTGCCGCCAACGCCCGGGCCATGCATCCCGGTGACAACCGCTCCATGGACCCCGCCTTCGCCGACGACCAAGATCAACGGCAAACCCGCGCTCTGCATGGGCGCCACGTTGATGTGTACGGCCTGGGGCGGCGTGATCACCATCACCAACGCGGGCACGACGAAGGAAGTCGTCAACTAAGGGCCCTCACCCCCTGGCCCCCTCTCCCGACTTCGCGGGCGAGGGGGAGCAGGAGCTTCGAATCGTGCCGTGGGCGAACGTCGTAGGGGCGTATTACAAGACGCCCCTGCCAACGGGGCGAAACGGCCGGTGGTCGGGCGGTGACACCCGTGTGCGCCGGGTGTGGTGGGACGAGCGTTCGTGGTGGCGGTGGGGATGGGGATGGTTGTT
>CAYYDX010000130.1:0-5772 GCA_964470735.1 uncultured Anaerolineaceae bacterium | reverse complement strand
CCGTCGGCGTTGCCGGGGCGGTCGTGGCGGTTGCGGTCGGCGACGGCTGCGTCGGCGTGGCGGTCGGCGTCACGGCCGGGCGTGTGCGAGTGATTGCGGTCTCTGCCGCATTGCAGAACGTCCGGCCGGCGAGCGCCGGGAGCACCTGGTTCGTGGAGAACGCAGGGTCGAACCCCTTGAACGACCCGTCCGCCTCCTGCTGCGAAACAAGGAACGCGACCGGCGAGACGCCGCCCTTCTGCCAGCCCGCACTCTCCGGGTTTTCACCGAGGGCGAGGAGCGCCTGGACGACGTAGGCGGTCGAGGAAGCGTTCGAAGCCGTCGGGTCGAAGCCCCAACCGCCATCACCGCCCTGCGAGGCATGCAGATAGGCGACCGCCTTCGTCACGGCTGCGTCGGTCTTCGGCGTGCCGGTCGCGAGGAGCGCCTGGATGGCGATGGCCGTCGTGTCCGGGTCGGCGAAACCGCCGAAACCCCAGCCACCGCCATCGGCGATCTGGTTGGCGGCGAGTGCCGTCCCGGCGCCGGCCGGCACGGTGTTCCCGGTGCAGGCGAGGCCGAGCATGACGATCGACTGGCTGAAGTCGTCGCTTGCGAATGCGCCGCTGGCACTGTCGTAGGCGGCCGACGCCTTCGCGATGAGGTTCACTCCGCCGGTGTTCTTCGGGTCGAGGCCGAGCGCCTTCGCGGTGAGGGCCGCCTTCGCCAACACGGGCACGGCCGTCTCGGTGGCGACCTTCGCCTCCAGGTAATCGGCCGGGCTGACCGTGCCGACCGTCTCTTTCGCGGGGTCGAAGCCGGCCGCGCGAAGCGCAAAGACCGCGTCCATCGTCTGGCCGAGAGCGCCGGAATACGACCCATCGGCCTGCTGCTGGGTGCGAATGTAGTCCGCGCCCTTGAGCATGGATGTGGTTTCGGGAATGGCTGCGCTGGCGAACACGGCCGGCAGCGCGGCAACGGCGCAGAGCGCGAGGATGAGGATACGTCGCAAGAATCTTCTCTCGTTCTGTGGTGTGGTAGCCCGGAGGCTGGTGGACCGGCAGGACGCGGGAAACAAAAACCCGCCAGATTGGCGGGTGTCAGGTAATACGAACCATTCCCGACCCCTTTCGCGCGAAGGATCATCGGCAGCGGACGAGGAAGGGTTTTCTGGCTTGGCCCGGACGGCCTTTACAGTTGCGGCACAGCGCCGGATTCACACCGGCTTACCCCGAAGTTCCCTCGCCGGAAACGACTGTCACCCACGAATGTCCCCCTTTTCGCGTCGCGGGTCAATCGCCGCCACTTGTCGGCTGGCGGTGCGGGTGTGAGGATTCCGCATCCTCGCAATTCGGAGGAAGCATCGTGGAGACAACGCCGTTTACCTTGCCGCGACCAGAAGACCAGGGACGCCTGTGGATACGGGACCTCGTCCACGCGCCTCGCGCCCTTCCCCCGCTGGTCGCCGACCTCAATATCGAGTTCGTAGCACACAACCCGATGGGCCTCGAGGGCATTTCGGTGAACGGCTACGCTTACATGGCGCTCAAGGGAGCGCCCCCGGCGCCGGGTGACGCTTCGACCGCGCCGCCAGCGGATCCGTCCGCGCCGAACGAGGCGATTCGCACCTGGCAGGATCGCGTGCTGCCGGAGATGCAACGGCTCTGCGAAAAGTACCGCCGCGCCGATTACGCCGGGATGTCCGCGCCCGAACTCCTCGCCTTCGTCCTCGACGGGGTCCCGGAGGTCATGGACGCGATGGGCAAGAGCGTGCGTTCGGCCTTGCAGATCACCCCCGACGCCGACCGTCTGCACGCCTTCCTCGAAGGGAAACTCGGGGCCGGGGCAGACCTGCTCTCCGCGTCGATCCTCCACGGCTCTGGCTCGGAGACGCGCTCCCTCGGATCCGAAGTGGAGCGCCTCGCCGAAGCCGCGCGCCAGACACCGGGCATCGCCGAAGCGCTGTCCGCGGGCAACTTCAGCGTGGCGGCAACTGCTTCCACCGAGCCGTGGGCCAGCGCCTTCGCGGCATTCGTGGCCGACCACGAAGACGAACTGGCGCTCTGGACCGAAGTTCACGTCCCCACCTGGAACGAAGACCCGCTCCCACTCCTCCGGCAGGTTGCTGCGCTCCACACGAGCGGGTCGGAAAGCCGTCGTGACACCTCGGACGAACAGATGGCGGCCGTGCGCCAGCGGCTCGCGCCGGAGGACCTGCCGGAGTTCGAAGCCGCGGTAGCGCAGAGCCGCCACTACGTGCCTATCATCGAGCAGCGCGCCCGCTGGCAACTCAAGCTGATCGGGAGTGTCCGCCGTGGGTTCGTGGAACTCGGCGCGAAGCTCGTTGCCGCCGGGCGGCTCGATTCGGCGAACGACATCTTCACCTTCCACCGGGCCGAACTGCCGGACGTCGTCGCGGGGCGCTTCGATACAAAGGCCACCGCCGCAGCCCGCTGGGCCGAGTGGCGCGAACAACTCGAACTGCGTGCTCCGCTCACCCTCGGAGCGCCCGTGCCGCTCGAGATGGTCGGCATGATGAGCCCGTTCTTGCGCCGGGTGTTCGGCGCAGTCGCGCTGCCGGAGTCGTCTGCCGGGGTCGTGCACGGTGTGGCCGCGAACGCCGGTGTTGTTCGCGGGCGCGCGCGGGTCGTCTTCGGGCTCGACGAAGCGGAAGACCTCGTCGACGGCGACATCCTCGTCTGCCCATCGACGAGTCCACCCTGGACGCCCTACTTCGCGGTCGTCGCCGCTATCGTCACCGATGCCGGCGGGGTGGTTTCGCACGCGGCGATCGAGGCGCGCGAGTATGGCATCCCGGCGGTGGTGGGCACGCGCGAGGGCACACGCCTCATCCCGGAGGGCGCCATGATCACCGTCGATGGCGGCGCCGGGACGGTCACGATCGAGCGCTGAGCGCATGCCGCTACAATTCGCTCATGACTGACCTGCGAGTACTGGTTTCGGGTTCCGGAAAAATGGGGCGGCAGGTGGCCGCGGCCGTCCTCGCCGAGCCCGGGTTGACCCCGGTGGGCTACGTCGACGGGCTGGCGCAGGCGGGCGCGCTCGAAGGACTCCCGCTGTACGCAGACGCGGCCGCCGCCTGCGCCGAACTCAAGCCGGACCTTGTCATCGACTTCACGAACGCCGCCTGGACGCCGCAACTGGCACACGTGTGCCTGGCATCTGGCGTCCGGATGGTCATCGGCACGACCGGGCTGGGCGACGACTTCATGGCCTGGCTCGAAACCGAAGCCGCGCGGGCGCGCACCGGCGTCGTGCTGGCGGCGAACTTCGCCATCGGCGCCGTGCTGATGATGCACTTCGCCCGGCAGGCAGCGCCGTTCTTCGAGTACGCCGAGATCATCGAGTTGCACCACGAGATGAAGGTCGACTCGCCGAGTGGCACCGCGAAGACGACAGCCGAACTGATGCGCGCGGCCCGCGACCGCGACTTCCGCCACGCCGATTCCGAGAAGGAGCCGCTACCCGGCGCTCGCGGCGCGGCCTTCGGTGGCGTGGCGCTGCACTCTGTGCGGCTGCCCGGGCTGGTAGCGCACCAGGAGGTCATCCTCGGCGGCCTCGGCCAGACCCTGACCATCCGGCACGACACCACAGGCCGCGACAGCTTCATGCCGGGCGTGATGATGTCGGCGCGCGAGGTGATGAAGCTGGACCACCTTGTGGTCGGGCTCGATGCGCTGTTTGGGCTGAAGTAGCCGCCAGGTTCAGACACCCTGCCCGCCCCGGCTCCCATCCCGGCGGCCGGGGCTCTATCATTGATGGATTACCCGCCTCGCGCCGGGCGAACCGGTCGCGAGATCGCGCAGCCTGCTCAGGGCGCGAGTGGGATGGCCGGGGCTTGCCAGGCCGGCGCCACGGAACTTACACACCTGAAGGAGTACGAACTTGGCTTCGAATCGAGACTGGTGGCCGAACCAGCTGAACCTGAAAGTCCTCGACCAGGACTGCCCCGCGCCCAACCCCATGGGCGAGGACTTCGACTATGCCGAGGAGTTCAAGAAGCTCGACCTCAACGAGGTGCGCAAGGACCTCTTCGCTCTGATGACCACCTCGCAGGACTGGTGGCCGGCCGACTACGGCCACTACGGCCCGCTTTTCATCCGGATGGCGTGGCACAGCGCCGGCACCTATCGCATCAGCGACGGGCGTGGCGGCGGCGGCCGCGGCCTGCAGCGCTTCGCGCCCGTCAATAGCTGGCCCGATAACGCCAACCTCGACAAGGCGCGGCGGCTGCTCTGGCCCGTGAAGCAGAAGTACGGCCGCAAGATCTCCTGGGCCGACCTCTTCATCTTCGCCGGCAACTGCGCTCTCGAATCGATGGGCTTCAAGACCTTCGGGTTCGGCGGTGGCCGGGCCGACGTCTGGGAGCCGGACGACACGGACTGGGGTCCGGAAAGCACCTGGCTCGGCGATGAGCGCTACAGCGGTGACCGCGAGCTCGCGAACCCGCTCGGCGCGGTGCAGATGGGCCTCATCTACGTGAACCCCGAAGGCCCGAACGGCCAGCCGAGCGCCCTCGCCGCCGCACGCGACATCCGTGAGACGTTCCGCCGCATGGCGATGGACGACGCGGAGACGATCGCGCTCATCGCCGGCGGCCACACCTTCGGCAAGACGCACGGCGCCGGCCCCGCGAGCCACGTCGGACGCGAGCCAGAAGCCGCCGCCATCACCGACCGTGGACTGGGTTGGAAGAGCAGCTACGGCTCGGGCAAGGCCGGCGACACGATCACCAGCGGGCTCGAAGGCGCATGGACGCCAACACCGACGAAGTGGGACAACAGCTTCTTCGAGACGCTCTTCGAATACGATTGGGATCTCACGAAGAGCCCCGCGGGCGCATGGCAGTGGGTGCCAACCGATCCCGCCGCCTCGACCGCCGTGGCCGACCCGCACGACCCCGCGAAGCGCCACGCCCCGGTCATGCTCACAACCGACCTCTCGCTCCGCATGGACCCGATCTACGGACCTATCTCGCGGCGGTTCTACGAGAACCCGGATGAGTTCGCCGACGCCTTCGCACGCGCCTGGTTCAAGCTCACCCACCGCGACATGGGGCCGCGCTCGCGCTACCTCGGCGCCGAAGTGCCCGCGGAGGAACTGATCTGGCAGGACCCGGTTCCCGCCGTCGACCACCCGCTCGTCGGTGACGCAGAAATCGCCGACCTGAAGGCGCGCGTGCTCGCCTCCGGGCTGACCGTTTCGCAGCTTGTCGCGACGGCCTGGGCCTCGGCGGCCACCTACCGCGGCACCGACCACCGGGGCGGCGCAAACGGCGCACGGGTTCGCCTCAGCCCGCAAAAGGACTGGGCGGTCAACAATCCGCCGGCGCTTGCCACTGCGCTGCAGACGCTGGAACGCGTGCAGTCGGAGTTCAACGACAGCCGCGCCGACGGCAAGCGCATCTCGCTCGCCGACCTCATCGTCCTCGCGGGCTGCGCGGGCGTCGAGAAGGCGGCGAAGGACGCCGGTCATACCGTGACCGTGCCCTTCGCCCCGGGCCGCACCGACGCCACGCAGGAGAAGACCGACGTCGAATCGATCTCGGTGCTCGAGCCTACATTCGATGGCTTCCGCAACTACCTGGCCGCGGGCCAGTCGCGCCCGGCCGAGGCCCTGCTCGTCGAGCGTGCCGCGCTGCTGACGCTTTCGGCGCCGGAGATGACGGCGCTCATCGGCGGGATGCGCGTACTGAACGCCAACAGCGGCGGGTCGAACCTCGGCGTGTTCACCAGCCGCCCGGGCCAACTCACCAACGACTTCTTCCTGAAC
>CAYYDX010000129.1:0-5784 GCA_964470735.1 uncultured Anaerolineaceae bacterium | reverse complement strand
GTCTTCAAGATCCAGGCGAACATGGACCCGCGGCACCGCGACCGCATCGCCTTCGTGCGCATCTGCTCCGGGAAGTTCACAGCCGGCATGGATGTGGGGCACGTGCGCACCGACAAGCGCATCCGCCTCAACGCGCCGCAGCAGTTCCTCGCGCGCGAGCGAACGGCGATCGAGGAGGCGTGGCCCGGCGACGTGATCGGGATCCTCGATCGCGGGACGCTGCGCATCGGCGATGCGCTGAGCGATGCCGGGCCGCTCGAGTTTCCCGACATTCCACGGTTTGCCCCGGAACACTTCGCGCGCGTCGTCCTGATCGACCCGATCAAGCGCAAGCAGCTCGATGCGGGCCTGCGACAGCTCACGGAAGAAGGGGCGGCGCAGGTCTTCTTCACGTCACCCACCGAGGTGTCGGGACCGACCCCGCTCATCGGCGCGGTCGGCTTGCTGCAGTTCGACGTGATGCTGCACCGGCTGGAACACGAGTACGGCGTGCGCTGCCGGCTGGAGAAGGTCTCGGGGCGCTACCCGCGCTGGGTCACCGGTCCAAAGGCGGACATCGAGCGCATCGGGCGTGAGCGCGGGCGCACGATCCTGTACGATGCGAACGGGGCGCCGCTGATCCTCTTCGAGGATGCGTGGGGGATGCGCTGGGCGATGGAACGCGAGACCGCGATCACCTTCCACGAGTCGGCGCCGTAGGACCGACGGGAGATCGATGCAGGAGAGTTGTAGGAACGTTGCAGGACCGTTGCGTTAAATGGGCGTTGGAAGGGCGTTGCAGGCACGTTGCAGGAACGAACGAGCAGTGATCACGAACGCCAAGCGGGACCGAACCACGATCGCGTCGACGCGAGGGAGAGGGATCAGGTCATGATCGTCTGTGGAACCGATTTCTCCGAGGCGGCGACGATCGCGGCGAATTCCGCGGCCTGCCTCGCAAGCATGACCGGCGAGGCGCTGCAGATCGTTTGCGCCTCGGGCGAGATCGATGTCCTGGCGGGGAGCGGCGAGTTTGCCCGCGATGATGCCTCGCCGCTCACCACCAAGGAGCGACTCCACAGCGAAATCGTTCGCCTCCACAGGTTCGGCGCGCACGTCGATGGCGAGGTCGACCCGGCAGCGCCCGACCGTGCGCTCGTCGAGCGTGCGAAACTCAAGTCCACCTCGCTCCTCGTGCTGGGCGCCGTTGGTCACACGCTGGTGGAGCGGGTCCTCCTCGGAAGTGTGGCCGAGCGGGTGGCGATGGAGTCGGTGAAGCCGGTGCTCGTGGTGCGTGACATGGAGCCGTGGGAGCGCTGGTCGACCGGGAAAGGGGGGCTCCGCGTCATGCTCGCCTTCGACGTCGGGACGTCGGCGTCGGCGGCGCTGGAGTGGGTGCGCAAGCTGCGCCGCCTGGGCGACATGCAGCTCACGATTTGCTGGGTCGTGAATCCCGCGCACGAGAACCAGCGTGCCGGCGCCACCGGCGAAGGGGCGGGGATCGAGCTCCTCCCCAAGTGCCTCGACACGCTCTGGCACGAATTCCGGAAGATGGTCGGCGAGGAGGCGAAGCATCCCGCCACCGAACTCCGGCTCGAGCCGTCGCTCGGGCGCGTCGATTCGGCGCTGACGCAGCTGGCGAGCGAGACAAAGCAGGACTTGCTGGTGGTCGGTTCGCACCAGCGGCACGGCTTCGAGCGCTTCTGGCACTCCTCGGTGTCGCGCGCGGTGCTCCGCCACGCCGAGATGAGCGTGGCGGTGGTCGCCGGTGGTGCGGGAGTGACGGCGCAGGGCTAGCCGAGCCGGGGCGCAGCGACGTCGACCGGCCGCTGCGCCCCGCTGCCTGCTGGACGCTGGCGCGCCGGTCTACCGCGTCGCAGGCTCCGGCTTGGCCGGGGCAGCGCCGTTAGGCGCCGGGGTCGCGGTGAAGGTCCCGCTCACGTCGAACGGTGCGACGTCGACCGTGCCGCTGATCGTCGTCGCGGCCGTTCGCGTCCCGGTGTACTTGATGGTGAGGGGCTGCCCCTGGTAGTCGGCGCCGTGCGTGAAGCGAATCGTATCGCCCTTCACCTCGCCGGTCAGATCCTCCGCTTTCGCGGCCGGATTTTCCTGGTTCTTGCAGCTGCCGGAGAGCTTCTCGCCGTCCTGCACAAACGTGCAGATCGAGGTGGACCCGTTCCCCATCACGTCGAGCGTGACTTGCCAGGCGCCGGACAGCGTGTCGCGGACGACGGGCATCACTGGCGCGGCAGGGGTCACCGGGGCGCCCTGGAGGGCCGACACGAGAGCGAGGATGCGAAACATGCGGAGCTCCAGACGAAGAAGTGTGACGGCGCGATGCGGGACACAGCGTGCGGGAGGCAGTTCTCCATGCCCGCGCGCTGCCGCGGCGGGAGAATTCTACGGCGGACGAGGGCGGCCGGAAAGCAGCTACTGCGTCGAGGGGTCAGCGAACGACGGTCACGACTACACGTTGGTAGCGCGTCATCGCCGGCGTGGCGGCGTCGGTCGCCTCGAGCACGAGGTGGAGGGTCTCACCCGGCTTCGCGTCGCGCGGGATCTGTACGGCGGTTGCGAGCGCGGTCGGATTCGCGATGGTGACATGCCCGGGGTATGTGTCGACGTCGTCCCACGCCCACCAACGTGCGCGCACCGCATCGCCGTCGGGGTCGGAGACGATCCCTTCGAGGGCCAGCACGTGACCGGGACGCGCGGTACGTCGGGCGCTTCCCCGAAGCGTCACGCGCGGCGGATGATTCGCCCCACGATAGTCCGGCGTGACCGACCAGCGGAGCCGCGCCGCGAATTCGTTCTGCGCCGCCGGCGTGAAGTTGGGCTCAGGTGAGGGAGGGCGCGCGCCGTTCCGCGTCCCGAGCCCGGCGAGCGACGGTGCACCTGCCGGCGTGGCGCGCGGCGCGCCGTTCTCGAGTCCGTGTCCACCCCAACCTCCCGGGAAGTCATCAATCCAGCCGCTCAGTCCGTTGGCGACGAGGTTGAGATACGTGAAGGTGTCTCCTTCCCCGAGAAACTCGCCGGCTGGGCGCGGCGGGAGCCAGACGGCGTAGCCCTTGGCGCGCAATTCGTCGGCGGTAAAGCCCGAGAGGAAGAAGTAGTCCATGATGTCGCCCTTCACCATCTGCTTTCCGTCTCCCCACACGCGATAGTGGGCACCGAACGGTCCCTGCGCCGAGACGTTGGCCCGCGTCCACTCGACGCTGTAGTACGGCGCGTTCTCGTCGCTGGCGCCGATGAACGACCCGTAGCCTAACGGCACACCGCCGGCGCCGGCGCGGAGCGTCCGGATGCCGGGCCAGTGCGGCGTGATGTACTTCGCGCCGGTGTCGTCCTGGTCTCCCGAGGTGGAGAGGATTGCCTTGCGCGAGACCTTGTCGCGCACCGCCGCCCACTGCGGCGTTCCCTGATACTGATCCTCGATCGACTTGAGCGCGCGTGCAATCGTGCTCTCCCCACCCCACGCGAGGAGATAGAGGGGGCCGGGCGCGTCGTCGAGGAGGAGCTGCTTGATGAGGTTGGAGCCTTCGGTGTCGTGCTCCATCTCCCCGTCGAAGTCGATGTTCCCCCAGCGGATCTTCGAGCGGAGCGATTCGGGGGTCGGGTAGGTAGCGTCATGCACGCGCAGGTTTGGGTACACCTGCGCGTAGATGTCGACCGCGTCGTGGATGAAGCGTTCATTCGGCGCCCATCGCCACGATTCGCACGGGCACAGGTTGAGGCCAAAGCGCTTGTACTCGCGCCCCGCGACCTCGAACTTCTTCCCGGTACCGTCTCCCTTCCAGTGGTACTGGCTGCTGGCGTAGACCAGCCCCTCGATGCGGAAGTCGGTCGCGTGCAGCAGGAAGCGCACGAGCGAGTTGGAGTCGTCGAGCTCGGGATCGGTGGTGACGACGACCCGCGGGCGAAGGTCGGCCCGCGTGGCCTCCACCGCCCGCGGCGCGCGGACACCGCCACACGCCGCGAGCGCTCCGCCCGCCAGCGCCAGCACCCATCGACGGAAAGCATCCATCAGAAACATCCTCTCACGGTCGACGAAGTCCGCACCAGCCGCCAGCGCCCCGAAAGAAACGAGAAGACGAGAGACGTGAAGTGAAGAACACACCTCTCGTCTTCTCGTCTTCAGAAAACTCGTCCTCTGAAAAGCAGTCTTCAGAAAACTCGTCTTCTAGCGAACAAGCTTCCGATACCCGATCCGGTGCGGCTGGTCCGCATCCGGCCCCTTCCGCTTCTTGAGGTCCTCGATGTACGCCTGGTAGTTCCCCTCGAACCAGACCACCTCGGAGTCGCCCTCGAAGGCGAGAATGTGCGTCGCGACGCGGTCGAGGAACCAGCGATCGTGCGAGATGATCACCGCGCACCCGCCGAAATCGAGCACCGCCTCTTCGAGCGCGCGGAGCGTGTCGACGTCCAGGTCGTTCGTCGGCTCGTCGAGGAGGAGGAGGTTGCCGCCGGTCATCAGCGTCTTCGCCAGGTGCAACCGGTTACGCTCTCCCCCCGACATGTTGGCGACGAGCTTCTGCTGGTCGCTCCCCTTGAAGCCGAACGACCCCACATACGCGCGGGCGTTCATCTCCTTCTTCCCGACGGGAATCGTCTCGCTACCGCCCGAAATCTCGTCGTAGACGGTGCGCGCGCCGTCGAGCGTGCGCGTCTGGTCGCCGTACGAGATCTGCACCGTCTCGCCGATCTTGAGCGTCCCCGAATCGGGCTGCTCCTTGCCGGTGATCATGCGGAAGAGCGTCGTCTTCCCCGCCCCGTTAGGGCCGATGATCCCCACGATCCCGCCGCGCGGGAGCGCGAAGTTGACGTTGTCGAAGAGGAGCTTGTCGCCGTACGACTTCTTCAGGTTCTCGGCGATCACCACGTCGTTACCGAGTCGCGGGGCCGGCGGGATCACGATCTCGTTCTGCGTGATCTTCTCCGCCTGCGCTTCGCTCACCAGCTCCTCGTACTTCTGCAGGCGCGCCTTGCTCTTGGCCTGGCGCGCCTTCGCCCCCATGCGCACCCACTCGAGTTCGCGCTCGAGCGTCTTCTGCCGAGCGCTCGCGGTTTTCTCTTCCTGGGCGAGGCGCGTCTTCTTCTGGTCCAACCACGAAGAATAGTTCCCCTCGTACGGGAAGCCGCTCCCGCGATCGAGCTCGAGGATCCACTGCGCGACGTTGTCGAGGAAGTAGCGGTCGTGGGTGATGGCCACGACGGTCCCGGCGAAGGTGCCAAGGAAGTGCTCGAGCCACGCCACGCTCTCGGCGTCGAGGTGGTTCGTCGGCTCGTCGAGGAGGAGCATGTCGGGCTGCTCGAGGAGCACTCGGCAGAGCGCCACGCGGCGGCGCTCACCGCCGGAGAGGTTGGTGACCTCGGCGTCGGCGGGAGGGAGGCGGAGCGCATCCATCGCGACCTCGATCTTGTTGTCGAGGTTCCAGAGGTCGAGATGGTCGATCTGGTCCTGCACCTTCGCCTGCTCGTCCAGGAGCTTCTGCATCGCCTCGTCGCTCATCGGCTCGGCGAAGGCCATGGAGATTTCGTTGAAGCGATTGAGGAGATCGCGCTGCGCCTTGACCGCGAGTTCGACGTTTCCCTGCACAGAGAGCGTAGGGTCGAGCTGCGGCTCCTGCGGGAGGTAGCCGACCTTGGTCCCCTGCGCGGCCCACGCCTCGCCGTTCCAGTCCTTGTCCACCCCCGCCATGATGCGCAGGAGCGACGACTTGCCGGCGCCGTTGCTTCCGAGGACGCCGATCTTGGCGCCGGGATAGAACGAGAGCCAGATATCGTTGAGAATGACGCGCGAAGGGG
>CAYYDX010000128.1:0-5824 GCA_964470735.1 uncultured Anaerolineaceae bacterium | reverse complement strand
AACCGTGTTCGGGATGGGAACGGGTGGGACCACCTCGCTCTAGCCACCAGAGTCTGTAGTATTGCGCCACTTTCCCATTCGCGCAACTCCACCCCGGTTGCGATTTCAGCCCCCGGACGGCAAGGTACGCCTGCCCATGAAGTCACTCCTGCTCCTCCTCCTTGGCGCGGTCTGTGGAGTCATCACCACCGTCCTCTTCTTTACCATCGACCCCAGCTTCGATTCCCCCGAAGCCGATGGCGCCGGCGGCGGCAACGTCGCACTCTCGTTGAACGAGGACGCACTCGCCGCGCTCATCGCCCGCGAACTGCCCGAACTTCCGGCGTTCGGCGAATCCCCCCAGGTCCGCGCCACCATCGGCGCCAACGGACTCATTAGAATCGACATCACTGTTGGTGGGCTCGGGGTCGGCCTCCGTACCGCCGTCACCGTGAATCCGAACATCGCCAATGGCAAACTCAAGCTCGACGTCGTCGAAGCAAATCTCGGCGCACTCGCCCTCCCCGCAGAGGTGGCGCAGGTCATCGAAGCGCCGCTCCAGGAACGCCTCGACTCAGTGGCGAACGGCCGCCCCTACCGGCTCACGGCGATCCGAACCACCGAACACCGGCTCACACTCGAAATCCAGGTCTAAACCCCGGCGCCCGCCCCAACCAACCGCCCGGCCGCGAACGAAATCACCGCGCCGGCGAATCCAAACACCGCCATCCGGGCGCCCGAAAACCACACACTCCTGCCCGTGAACAGCGTCGTGATCGCGCCCGTGGCGAACAGGCCCAGCCCGCTGAGAACCGCGCTCGCCGCCAGCCCGGGGCCGCCGCCGACCACGAACCATGGCAGCGCCGGCACAATTGCCCCCGCGCTGAAGGTGACGAACGACGTCACCGCCGCGACCCACGCATTGCCCGCTTCGCCCGCCGACATCCCGAGTTCTTCCCGCGTCAACGTGTCGAGCGCGGTCGCATGGTTCCCGAGGATCCGCTTCGCCATCAGGCGCGCCTCACCCTCCGGCAGCCCTTTCGCGCGGTAAATAAGGAAGAGCTCCTCTTCTTCCTCCTCCGGCATCAGTTCCAACTCTTCCCGCTCGATTTCGACCTGCCGTTCGAACGCCTCAGCCGAACTTCGAACGCTGATCCACTCGCCCAATGCCATGCTGATCGAACCGGCGAGGAGCCCACCGATACCTGCCAGCAACACAAAGCTGCGCCCCGGGTCGGCGCCGGCCACACCAACGATCAGCAGGAAGTTCGAAACCAGCCCGTCGTTCGCCCCCAGCACCGCCGCACGCAGCGCATTCCCGGCGCCAGCGCGGTGCCGCCCCTCCACACGGGCGATGTCCACATCGAACCGATTGCCACCCGCCCGGCTTATCTCCCGGAATAGCCGCGCGTGCGAACGCTCGTCCGCTGGCAGATTCGCCTCCAGCGCCTCCGGCTGGTCGTCGTACATCGTCGTCGCCGAGAGCTCCATCCGCGTCACGATCGGACTCACGGCGGCCGTTCCGAAGCGCCTCGCCAGCCAGCCAAGGAACTTCACCCTGAACGACGGCCGATAGTCGGGCACCTCGCCACCCGCGTCCCGGATCTTCGTCTCCCACAGCGTCCGGTGCCGCGCCTCGCTCACCGCCAGGCGCGAATACACCTCGCGTAAGCCCGCGTCCTTCTCCGCCTCCGCCAGCAGTTCATACAGCGCGACACCATCAACCTCGTCCTTGAGGTTCGCCCGGTACCGTTTGAGGTCCGCCGCGTTCGATTCGCCGGTCACCCAACCATGCTACCGGGGCCGTCCTCACCACGTCGCGCAACCCGGCGAACCCGCCCGGTTCGCCACGCCTAATGGTGGGAGGGCTACGGCTTCAGGAACGTCACGCCCTTGCACTCCGGGATGTTCTTGGCGACACCCTGCAGGCGCACCTTGGCATCGGCCGGAGGGTCCGGCACTGGACTGTCATTGAAGGTCGCAAGAGCACTCAGTTGCTTCTCTTTGCGGAACGTCTCTGCCGTCTTTTCGAGTTGGCTGGTCGCATCTTTGTGCCACTCCTTGAGGTCTTTCGGCGGATCAAGGTCTCCAAACGTCTTCACGAAGGTGTCTATTGGCCCTGCCATCAACTCCACAACCTTGCCCGATTCGGTCGAGGTCGCGCCGTCCTTCACCGCCTTTTCGATGCCGGTCCGAAGGGTGGTGGAGGCCTCGCAGAGTCCCTTCACGAAGTCTTCGTCGTTGCCGTCGCCGCCACCACATCCCACCGCCGCCGGACCGACCAGCGCCGCGACCAGCAACAGTGCGCCAATTCGCTGCTTCATTGTGTGTGCTCCTCCTGAAGGTTTCGGCCGATTTCGCCGAAACGCAAGGGACCCTCGAACATGTTCGAGGGTCCTCCGCGTTATGGTCGACGATGGTTAACGACGTGCTGCCCGCTTGCGGCCGAGCCCCAGGAACATGAGGCCTCCACTCACCGCAGTCAGACCGGCAACCACCAGGAGAAGGTTCGCCCCACCGACCGTGCCACCAAGGACACCTGCACCCGTGCTTGGAGCGATTGGCGTGGGTGCGCCGGGCGTCTTTTCCCCGGCCGTCGTGCTCACCGGCGTCGGAGTATTCGGCGCCAGCGTGGCCGTCGGCGAAGGCGTGTTCGTCGGCGTCGCCGTGTTGGGTGGAGTTGTCGCCGTGGGGGTCGGAGTGGGCTGCGTGTAGCAGTCCGTGCAGGTCGTCACCACACGCTGGTTGACGAAGTCAATGCGCTCGGGTGCCGTGGCGCCCGGCGTCACGTTGCTCACCGAAGCCGGGCCAACAGGCGAGTAACCAGGGGCCGGCGGGAGCTTGAGGTCCTCCGCCACCACGTAGTCACTGCACATCGGCAATCCGCTAAAGAGCGCGTTGCCTGACGAATCGGTCGTCTTCATCTCCGAAACGCCACAGGCCGCAGAGGTGACGGTGATTCGCCAGCCTGAACGATCCTGCTTATGGGAATCGAGGACGCCGTTGACGAGCAACTGAGTCGTCTTGTTGACGAGGATCGAGCCGAGTGGCCGGTTGTAGAACGTCACCGTGTCGGTGTCGCTGAACTCCAGCGTAATCGACGTCGACGTGCTCGCGGTGAATACCGGGCCGTTGTCGTCGGTCACCACACCAATGGCTTCGTAGCCGGCCTGCGAACCTTCGCTGACCGTGTACGTGCCAGTCTTGATGCCCGGCAGCACAAGCTGGCCGTTGGCGGCGGTAACGAACTGCTGACCGCCCGGGAACTCCGGTCCGGTCACGGTGACCGGCCAGCCCTGGAGACCGAGTTCGCCTGCATCCTGGATGTGGTTGCCGTTGGTATCAGCAATCTTGTTGATGACGAGCGTGCCGGTGCTGGCGACGATGCCGCACTCCGCGTTGTTGAACGAGAAGCTGATCGTCTGACCGGCTGCCGTCAGGTTCTGGGGCCCATTGTTCGCAGTCGTGCGATACGTCCCAGTCTCGTTCGGCACCGGGCAGGCGCCGAACTTGGCCTGGACTTCACTGACGGCGTACCCAGCGCCCAGCGGCACATTGG
The DNA here is from genome assembly GCA_964470735.1 of uncultured Anaerolineaceae bacterium. Lineage (GTDB taxonomy): Bacteria > Chloroflexota > Dehalococcoidia > Tepidiformales > Tepidiformaceae > Amarobacter. The sequence goes on along the minus strand of CAYYDX010000128.1, from coordinate 2,286 downwards.
TGATGGTCACACTGCCACCGCCGAAAGCGATGGAGCGAGTCTTGCTGTAGCCGTTCGGCCCGGTGATGGTGAAGTCCCAGTCCGTGGCTGGCCGCTCCGGGTTGTCCGCCGAGACCGACGAGATCTTGATCACCTGGATCGTCCCACATGCCACCACGATCGAGTCACCCGAAGTGTTGTCTTCAGACAGCGATTCGGCCTCGTTATCGACGGTGATGGATGCGCTGTTCGAGATCGTGCCGCACTGCTCCGTCGTCGTCGGCGCGGAGAGATGGACTTTCACGCTCTCTCCTGCCTTGATCGCCTTCCAGTCGCAGGTAAGCGTTCCGGAGGCAATCGTGCAGTTCGTCGTGTCGTCCGCGGTCCATGTCAGGCCGGACGGCAGGTTGTCCGTCAACTCCACCCCATAAGCATCGCCAGGGCCGGCGTTGCTCACCTGGATGGTGAACTTCGCGTCTTCGCCCGGGTTGATCGGATCGTTATCGGCGGTCTTCTCAACCTTGACGTCCGGGCAGGCAACCGTGATCGAGCCGCTGTCCTTGTTGTTCCCGCCAGCAGATTCAGCCTCATTCGAAGCCGTCGCGCTGGCGTGGTTCTCGATTGGCCCGCACTGGGCGGGAGTCGTCTGTGCGGTAAGCGTGACCGTCTGGCTGCCACCGGCCGCGATTTCGTCCCACTCACACGTGAGCTCGCCCGCGGTGATCTCACAATCAGCGCTGTTGTCGCCCCAGGTGAACCCTGCCGGCAGCGTGTCAGTCAGCTTCACCTTGTAGGCCGAGCCAGCGCCCGTATTGCTCACCTTGATCGTGAACACTGCGGCATCACCGGCGCTGATGCCCGCACCGTCCGGGGTCTTTTCGACCGTGATGTCCGGGCAGTTGACGGTGATGGTTGCGCTCGAGCTGTTGTTCTCCAGCGCGCTGCTGGCCTCGTTCGTCGCCGAAGTCGTTGCCGTGTTCGGCAGCGTGCCACACTGCGCTGGCGTTGTCGTCCCGGTGACCGTCACCGAGAACGTGCCGTTCGGTGCAAGCGTGCCTACGGCGCAGGTGAGCTTCCCGCCCGAGTCAATCGCGCAATCGCCACTATCGTCGGTCCAGCCCATTGCCGATGCAGGGAGCTGGTCTTCGATCGTCACGCCGTATGCACTGCCCGTCGCCGAAAGGTTCGTAACGGTCAGCGTAAACGACGCATCGTCACCCGCGTTAATCGGGCTCTTGGCCGCCGTCTTGGCAATTTGGAGATCCGGGCAGTTCACGGTGATCTGCGCGAGGTTGGACTGCGTCCGGCCATGAACGTTGTCGTTCGTGGCAGACACGTACGCGTAGTTGTTGAGAACACTGCAGGCGCCGGCGTTGGTGGTAGCAGAGACGGTGATGTCCACCGAAGCGCCCGCCGCCAACGTCCCCAGGTTACAGGTCAGAACACCGCCGACGATGCCGCAGCCATTGACGGCCGGATTGACAGCCCAGGACAGGCCCCCGGTAGTCGGCAATGTATCGCTGACAACCACACCCGTCGCCGCGCCCGCTCCAGTGTTCTTCACCGTGATCACGAACTGTGCCACGTCGCCCGCGTTGATCGGGCTCTTCGAGGCGGTCTTCGAGACCGTCACGTTCGGGCAGTTCACACCGACCGTGGCGGAGCTCGAGTTATCGTTGGTGGTGGCTTCGTTGCCGGAAGCAACCGTCGCCGTGTTCGTGATCGGTCCGCAGGTAACGCCGCCGTCGGCGCCGATTGCCTTACCCGTCACCGTGATGGTGAAAGTCTTTGGCGCGGTCACGTTCCCGAAGTTGCAGCTCAGGACACCGGTCGTGACACCACAGGCGGCAGGCGCCGCGGCGTCGTTGACCACCGTCCAGCCGGACGTGTTCGCCGGGAACGAGTCCGAGGCGGTCACGTTGTAGGCCGTTCCGGCGCCGCTCACGGTGACCTTGATCTGGAACGCGATCGTATCGCCGGCACTCACCGGATCCGCCTGGCCGCTGACCTTCGTCTTCTCGACAGAGACGTTCGGGCAGTTCACCACGATGGAGGCGGCGCTGGTGCCGCTCCCGTCATTGGTCGTGCTCACGCTGGCCGTGTTGTTGATGGTCCCGCACGTCGCGACCGTCGTAGCAGACGTCAGGTGAACCTTCTTGCTCGCGTTCTGCACGAAGTCGCCCCAGGTGCAGGTCAACGTGCCGGACGAGATGGAGCAACCCGAGTCCGAGTTGGCGCTGTCGATCACCCAGTTGAGGCCGGCGTTGGTCGGGAGCGTGTCAGTCACTTGAACGCCCTTCGCGGTGC
>CAYYDX010000127.1:0-6060 GCA_964470735.1 uncultured Anaerolineaceae bacterium | reverse complement strand
GCGTCTGATGGTCGCGGTGGTGCAGGTGGCCATCGCCACCCGGCGACGGCGGGCTCACCATCGGATGGTCGTCGACCTGCTCGGTGACTGTCCGGATCGCTCCAGCGGACTGCGGGTCCTGCACGTCGACGAACCGCTGGCCTACTGCCTGCCCGGAGTACGCAGCTATTCGCTGGTCACCTTCGCCACATCTACCCCGCCTGGCGCATCAAGGCGGATGTGGAGGGGGTTGCCTGGTTCGTACTCTCCCGAGACGGGGATGGTCACCTCCGTCCAGGACCCGGCGGGCGCCTCGAATCGCACGCTCCCGAGCATCACGAGGTCGCCGCCGTTGTCGTGCCACGTCTGCGCTTCGCCGGCGCCGCCGCGCAGCGTGACCGTCGCAGAGGTGACTCGGTTCGGGTTTACGAGGTACACATCGCCGACATCGCCGCTGCGCCGGAAGTCACGCCCGCCGGGGCCGGACTGGAGGTCGCCCCAGCCCATCGCGATATGGATGCTCTCGTTCTCACCGAACACCACCACCGGGTCGCGTGGCGCCATGTAGAACGCAAGATGCCCACCGTCGAACAGCCGGTCCGGGAAACGCCACCGGAACGGTTGCTCCGTCTTCCGGGCGCGCACGAACAGGTGGTAGCGGTAGTGGCCCTTTGTCACCTTCGCAACCACGTTGTTCATGAGCCAGCGGAAGACCCGGCGGTTGCGTCCTTCCGACGGGTAGATGTCGATGTCAGCCATCCGCTCGATTGAGTAGCCGCATCCTTCGAGCAGGTCCTTCAGTTCGGCGAAGGTGTATTCACGACTGTGGCGTGAACCCTTGAGCGGGGCGCCCAGGTGGTACGGGTCGTAGATATTCCGCCCGGCGAGGAAGTTCGCAATCGAGTCGGCCCGGCTTGCGTTTGGCGTCGAAAGGACGAGTGCGCCGCCCGGCTTCAGCACGCGGTGAATCTCCGCAAGCGTGTGCACCGGGTTCTCGGTCAGGTGTTCGATGACCTCGCACCAGGTGACGAGGTCGAACGACGCGTCCGGGTAGGGGAAGCGCTCCTTTTCGGCGTCGAAGCAATCGCAGGCGAAGTCGTAACTCTCGCCGAACTCCGGGCTTTCGAGCGTTTGCTCGATACGTGCACGCCCGTCGGCGGCAAACCCGGTGAGGGAGAGGTCGTAGTTCCGGAACCGCTGCAGGAGCAGCGTGATGTGGAACGGCGGGCTGCCCAGTTCGAGAGCTTTTCCGCGCTCCTTCGGGTTCGGGACGAAGCGCAGCACCTGCCGCCACAACGGCAGTCCGCCACTCACGAGGATGCGGTGCACCTCTTCGTTGCGGAACGGCCAACGGAAACTGAGGAGGTAACGGCTCAGCGATTCTCCATCGCGTTCCGAAACAGGCGGGGGAGCGAACGGGGCACTCATTGAGCACGGGATAATACGGTTTCTGGCCGCCACGGTCTGTGCCGGCCAGCCGCTATGCTGTCGCGATGGATCCGATGGCCGCCCTCAAGCGCATTGCCTTTCTCCTCGAACGCGCCAACGAACCCGAATACCGCGTGAAAGCATTCCGTGGCGCGGCGGCGGCAATCGCGGCGCTCCCGCCGGGCGAGGCGGAGACGCTGGCGGTTCGCGGCGAACTGAAGACGCTCAAGGGCGTCGGCGATGTAACGGCAGGCGTCATCACCGAGGCCGTGCGTGGCGAACTTCCGGCATACCTCGCGCGGCTCGAAGCCGAAGGTGAGGCCTCGTGGCCGCCGGCCGGGGGCCGCGCACTTCGCACTGCTCTCCGCGGCGATTGCCACGTCCACTCCGACTGGTCCGACGGTGGTTCACCGATTCGCGAAATGGCCGAGGCAGCAATCGCTCTCGGACACGAGTACATGGTGCTGACCGATCATTCACCGCGGCTCACGGTGGCGCGCGGCCTGAGCCCGGAGCGCCTGCGCGAACAACTTGGAGTGGTCGCGAATCTGAACGCCGAACTCGCGCCGTTTCGCATCCTCACCGGCATCGAAGTGGACATCCTCGACGATGGCGCACTCGACCAGGAACCGGAACTGTTGAAGCAACTCGACATCGTCGTGGCAAGCGTGCACAGCAAGCTGCGCATGGAGCGCGACGCGATGACGCGCCGGATGGTGATGGCCATCGCCAATCCGAACATGGACATCCTGGGCCACTGCACCGGTCGCTACGTGGCCGGGAAGAACCGCCCGGAATCGGAGTTCGACGCCGAAATCGTGTTCGAAGCGTGCCGCCAGTTCGGCAAGGCGGTCGAAATCAACTCGCGCCCCGAACGTCTCGACCCTCCGCGCCGGTTGCTTTCGCTGGCGCTCGAAATGGGCTGCGTCTTCACCATCGACAGCGACGCACATGCGCCCGGGCAACTCGACTGGCAACCGTACGGTTGCGAACGCGCCGAGCAGTGCGGTGTCCCAGCGGAACGCATCATGAACACGCTCGACCGTGACGGCCTGCTGGCCTGGGCGAAAGAACACCCCGCGACGTGAAAGAAGCCGGAGCTACCCGTGATGTAGCGGAGATTTTCGATACGCCGTCGAAGCTGGCCGGGCTAACGCCTGAGGACGTTCGAAGCGGGTTCCGGTGGGATTCGTCATGGCACGAAGAATCGCTGAACCGGGGCAGTCACCGGGGAAATGGATGGGTGCTCCGAGAATACGAAGGAGGAACACCGACCGGGCGTGTCATCCGCTGGCATCCCGGGGGTGGCCACCACGGGCCCGAGCCTTACTGGAGGGTCAGCAGCCCCGTGGCTGGTAAGTCCGAACTGATTCGTTGATTCTGGTAGGATCACGAAATGGATCGTCCAACGGCGCTGAATGCCCGACGGATGCTGGTTGAATCGCTAGCACTGCTCGCGGCGCCCGTTGGCGCCCAGCGAGCGTGGCTCGCTCAGACTCACACCGACCCCTCCGCCGATGAACTGGGGCTCCAGTTCGATGACTGGTTCCAGTTGCTTCCGCAGGTTCTCGCGGAAGGAGTCATTACGCCGGATGACGAGCGCGCTGTGACGGCGGTTTCCCGGGCGCTTGACGCCATTGCTCCGGGCGACTGGACGAGCAGAGCGCTGTCAGGAAAGGCATGGGGGAACGTCCGGATGCTTGCCGGGATGGCGCTCGTCACGCTGGTTGGCGGGCCGGTAGAGGCCAGGAAGCTACCGGCGGAAGCGCGCGCCTAACCGCGCCTCAGCGTAGCGCGCCATCCTTGCGCATCGTCTTCAGCGCGTGCTGCTCGAGCCCGGCCAGGTGCTCCGCCGCCTCCCGGAACGTCCACTGGCCCTCCTCCAGGGGCTCGTTGAAGCGTTCGTCGCTCAATCCGGCCAGCTGTCCGAGGAACCGCGCCCGAACCTCGAGCCATTCGGCGGCCAGGCGCTCGATGGGTGTGCGCGGATCCTTCCCTTCGTAGCGCGCCTGCGCTAATTGCCCGATGTGCTCGGTCTCGTGGTCAATCAGGTTGGTCAGCAGCGTCCAGGTGTCCTTCCCGTGCGCACAGACGTGGGACGAGGGCAGTTCCAGGCAGTCGTCGCCGGCCGACAGGAGGAGTTGCATCGTCTCGACCGTACTGGCGAGCATGTCGAGCATCGTTTCGCGAACCGTGGCAGCCATGGGAACCATCCTTCGGAGAGCCTGCCGGCAGTGTACGCGCACCGCCCTAGGCCTGTGAGAGTTATGTAACCTGTTCCACCGTAACCACGTCTTTGAGGGCCGGTAGCTCCCGGATCGTCCGGCTGAGCGTCCCCGCGATGGCGACGGCCATGCACGCCACGGTCATCGCAAGCACCGCGATTCGCCCGGAAATGGAAGCCAGCAGGAATCCCGCAACCAACGGCCCCAGCGGCATCGCCATGACGGCTATATTGCTCGCGGCCGCGGTCACTCTCGAGGTTAGCCGGTCCGGTGTGACGGCGTAGCGATAGCTGGCGATGGCCGCGTCGGTATTCGGGAAGCAGAAGGCCTGCACCGCGAGCGCGCTCGCGAGGACTACGGGATTCGGCCAGGCAACGAAGGCAAGGACGCCAAATGACGCCCAGAACTCCGACAGCAGGATGACCCGCAGCGAAAACGCGCGATGCAGCAGCGGCGAGGCGAACGCCCCCAGGAGCGTGGTCACACCAACAAGCGCGACGAGCAGGCCGATGGCGCCACTCGAATACCCTTCGCGCCGGGCCAGGACAATCACCGCGAACTGGCCCGCGCTGAACGAAAAGTTGCTCACCGCCGTCATCAACGCCGACATGCGCAGAAAGGGCACGCGCCAGAGAAACCTCAGGCCTTCGACCAACTCGGCGCGGACGCTCGCATGACCGGTTCGTTCGCCCTGGAACGGCTGCCGGATGAGCAGGATCGAGACGGTCGAGAGTGCGTAGGAAAGAGTGTCGGCAGCGAACGGGATGACCCGCGCGAGGCCGTACAATGCACCGCCAACCGGTGGGGCCACCAACCGGACCGTCGATGCACGCGCCTGCTCGATCCGTGCGGCCGCGGGGATCTGCTCCATCGGCACGACCGAGCGGAAGGCCCCGCTGTACGCCGCTCCGAACAGCACCGCCCCACACCCATCGACGAACCCGGCGACGAGCAGTTGGGTGAACCCCACGGCGTCGAACAGGATGGCCACGACGAGCGAACCAATGGCCAGCGCGTTCACGACATCGGCCGCGATCATCAGCCGGCGTCGTTCGTACCGGTCGGCGATGACACCCGCGAACGTGTTGAACAGCAGGAACGGGAGGAAGCGTGCCGCCTGCACGATCCCGGCCTGCGCGGGTGAACCGGTGGCTGCGAGGGCGAGCAGCGGGTACGCCACGCCCGACATCCCCGACCCCGCGCGAGAAAGCAACTGTCCGAACTGGAGCAGCGCGAAGTCCCGGTTGCGGCTGAGCGGGATGCTTTCGGGCATGAGCGGCGATGATAGCGGTGCTGCGGTCCGCTACGCGATCCGCACGGTTCGGCCCGCCGTCCACTGGCGGTAGAGGGCGCTGTAATAACCGCCCTTCGCCACAAGTTCCCGGTGGGCGCCGTCCTCGACGATGGCGCCCTGGTCGACCACCATCACGCGGTCCGCGTGTTCGGCCGTGCTCAGCCGGTGAGCGATGACCACGCTCGTGCGACCCTTTAGCAGGCGGCGCAGAGCCTCCTCCACCTGCTCCTCGGTGGCCGGGTCGAGCGAACTTGTCGCCTCATCGAGGATGAGCACGGGCGGGTCGGCAAGGAACGCGCGGGCAATGGAGACGAGTTGCTTTTCCCCCGCGGACAGGCGCGATCCACGGAAACTCACCATCGTGTCGTAGCCGTGCGGGAGCGAGTTCACGAACTCATCGATGCCGAGCGTCCGGCAGGCTGCTTCGACATCGCTGTCGCTGGCGTCGGGCCGTCCGAACAGGATGTTTTCGCGAATCGTCCCCGTGAAAAGGAAACCCTCCTGCGGAACCATCGTCACGCTTCGCCGCAGGTCGCTGTTGGCAAGCGTGCGGAGGTCGTATCCGTCGATGCTGACGCTTCCTCCGATCGGGTCGTAGAAGCGCGTCATCAGCTTCGCGAGGGTCGACTTCCCCGCCCCCGTCGGGCCGACGAGGACGATGTGCTGGCCGGGCTCGATTGTGGTGGTGATATTGCGCAGCACGGGCCGCGCCGGGTCGTAGCCGAAGGTCACGTTTTCGAGCGCGATCCGGCCGGCGAGCGGCGCGGCCAGCACGGCCGGCGTCTCCGGCTCGGGCACATCGGGTTCGATGCCGAGGATGCCAAAGATCTTGTTCAGCGCGGCGCCCGCGCTCTGCACCATGTCGAACACCTGCGAGAGGTTCTGGATCGGCTGGAAGATGAACTCGAGATAGAACACGAACGCCGTCACCGTGCCGATGGTGACGGCATCACCGGCAACCAGGCGGCCACCGAAGTACAGGATGATGCCGATACCCACCGCACTCAGCCATTCGACAAACGGGAAGAAGACGGCGGAGATGCGCACCGTGTTCACGTTCGCCCAGAAGTTGCGCTCGTTGATCGCCCCAAAGCGCTCCATGTTCTGTTCTTCGCGCGCGAAGGCCTGGACCAC
>CAYYDX010000126.1:0-6133 GCA_964470735.1 uncultured Anaerolineaceae bacterium | reverse complement strand
GTTGCACGGCTACGCGCTCGGCGGCGGCACCGACCTGATCCTTTGCGCCGACCTCATCTTCATGGCCGAGGACGCGATCATCGGGTACCCGCCGAGCCGGGTCTTCGGCACGCCGACAACGATGATGTGGGTCTATCGTGTGGGCCTCGAGCACGCGAAGGAGTTCCTGCTCTCCGGCGACCAGATCGACGCGGAGACGGCGCACCGCATCGGCCTTGTCTCGAAGGTGTTCCCGCGCGAACAGCTTTCCGCCGAGACCGAGAAGTATGCGAAGCGGTACGCGAACATCCCGGCGAACCAGCTGGCGCTGAACAAGCTGCTGATCAACCAGGCGTTTGAAAACATGGGCCTGCGCACGACGCAGATGTTCGGGACGTTCTTCGACGGGGTGACGCGGCACACGGAGGAGGCGCTGCGCTGGCGCGAGAGCTTCGGCGAGGTCGGCTTCCGCGAGACCATCCGCCGCCGCGACGGCCCGTTCCAGGACTACGGCGAACGCCCCCGTTAGCTCACGGCCCGAGGACCGCGGCGGGGACAACCGCGATGCCATCGCGCCGCCGGTAGGCTTCTGGCCCGGTCGAGATGACGACCGCATCGAGCATCTCGTCGCCGATGCGGTCGCGCAGCCAGGTGAGCTGGCGGACGTGCTCGTCGGTCACGGTGCGGGTGAGCTTCACTTCGATCGCTACGACCCGCCCGGCCGGTCCGACGACGATCAGGTCGACCTCGTGCTCGCCGCCGTGAGTGCGCAGGTACCGCACTTCCGCTTCGGCTGACTGCGCGTAGACCCGGACCGACTGGGTCACGAGTGATTCGAAGAGGGCGCCGAGCAACGTGCCATCGCGGGGGACGGATGGCCCCGGGGAGGCGCCCTGCAGGAGTTGTTCGGCGTTGACCCCGAGCAGGCGCGCCGCGAGCGCCGGGTCGACCAGGTTGTGCTTTGGCGGTGTGGCCAGCCGCCGGATCGCGTTCCGAGTCGGCAGCCAGGCCTCGACCCGTTCGAGCACCCAGAGGCGCTCGAGGATAGTCGTGTACGGCTGCGTGGTCGCGCGGGATGGTTTGTCACCGTGTTCGCTGGTCGCGGCGTCGCGGATGGTCTCGTAGGACGCACTTGTGGCCGTGGCAGCGGCGTAGGCACGGAGCCAGCGCATCGCCGCGTCCGGCGCGCGAACGTCGCGGCCGAGTTCCGGGAAGTCGCGTTCGAAGATGCGGCGGAGATATCCATCGAGTTGAGCGCGCAGCGCCCGCCCGCCGAGTCCGCGCAGACCCGGGAACCCGGATTGCAGGATCTCGCGTACGTAGTCCTCGAGGGTCAGCGCCGTTTGCCCGCGAATCTCCGGCCGGTTCCCGCTGAGCAGCGCGCGAAGACTCACGCACTGCTCGTGCGGGATGCGCTCCGCGAGGGAGAGCGGCCGCATCCGGACGCTCACGATTCGCCCGGCCCCGGAATGGGTGGCGGCGTCGACCGGATCCGCCGAACCGGTGAGGATGAATTGGCCGGGCGACCTGTCGCGGTCGACAGCCCGGCGGACGAGGTCCCAGATCTCCGGCACGCGTTGCCATTCATCAACGACCACGGGGCGGGGGCCTTCAATCGCGCGCGCCGGGTCGGCGACGACGACGCTGCGCGCAGCGGGGTCGTCCAACTGGTGGATCGTGGCGCCGCGGCGGAGCGCGGTGTGCGTCTTGCCGACCGCGCGCGCGCCCTCGATGGCGACAGCGGGCAGCGCGCCGATCAGTTCGTCCAGTTCGTCGTCGACGATGCGCCTCAGGTCGTCCGGCGCCATTGGTGTCCTCCTGGTGCTGGGCTGGTGGCGAGCCTGCCCATCGGGCCAACTATACCATTTCGACGGCTGCTACTGAACAGTTTCGACGGCTACTACGATACCATTTCGACGCCTGTTACTGAGCAGTTTCGACGCTCCGGCGTGGCCCAGGTGCTGAGGAGATGGCCGCGTGGTGGATGCTGGCGGCGAGTGAGCGACGGTTTCGGGTTGGGCCCTGGCGTGAGGCGCGATTGCGCGCCCGGCGCTGATCCGGCATCGTGCAGGCGCCCTCAAGGAGTAGCCGCATGTCCGACGAGATCCGCCCGTTCCGTATCGACATCCCGCAGGCGCAGTTGGATGACCTGCGCCGCCGCCTGCGCGACACCCGCTGGCCCGAGCGCGAGGCCGTTGAAGACTGGACCCAGGGCACGCCGCTTTCCTACGTCCAGCAGGTGTGCGCGCACTGGGCCGAGGCCTACGACTGGCGCGCCACCGAGGCTCGCCTCAACGCCTTCCCCCAGTTCGTCACGGAGATCGATGGCCTCGACATCCACTTCATCCACGCCAGATCGCCGCACGAAGGCGCCGCGCCGCTGATCATCACCCACGGCTGGCCCGGCTCGATCGTCGAGTTCCTCAAGGTCATCGGGCCGCTGACCGACCCGGTGAAGTACGGCGGCAGCGCGGCCGACGCTTTCCATGTGGTCGCGCCGTCGCTGCCGGGCTACGGGTTCTCCGGCAAGCCCGCGAAAAACGGCTGGGGCGTCGAGAAGATCGCCGACACGTGGGCGGCGTTGATGGCCCGCCTGGGGTACACGAGGTACTTCGCGCAGGGCGGCGACTGGGGTTCCGCGGTCACCACGAACATCGGCGCGCGCGACCCCGGGCACTGCGCCGGCATCCACCTGAACATGGTCACCGTCCGCCCGGACCCGGAGACGATGAACGACCTGACCGAGCGTGAGAAGAGCGCCATCGCCGCGCTGCAGTACTACCAGGACTGGGATTCGGGCTATTCGAAGCAGCAGAGCACACGCCCGCAGACCGTCGGCTACGGGCTGGTCGATTCGCCCGCCGGGCTGGCGGCCTGGATTCTCGAGAAGTTCTGGGCATGGACCGACTGCGACGGCCACCCGGAGAACGCGCTCACGCGCGACGAGATGCTCGACGACATCATGCTCTACTGGCTGCCGGGGACTGGCGCGTCATCGGCGCGGCTCTACTGGGAGAGCTTCGGGCGCGCGGGCGGCGCCTCGGCCCCGATTACCGTGCCGGTCGGATGCAGCATCTTCCCGAAGGAGATCTTCCGCGCTTCGCGGCGGTGGGCCGAAAAGCGGTTCCCGAACATCGTGCACTGGAACGAACTGCCAAAGGGTGGCCACTTCGCGGCGTTCGAACAGCCGGAGGTGTTCGTCGACGAGCTACGCACCTGCTTCCGGGGGCTGCGCTAAGCGCTCAGCGAAGCCCGGCGAGGCGCATCAGTTTGTCGGCGAGTTGGCGGCCGAGGCCCGCGGCGGTCTCGGCGGGGCCGGCCATCTTCGAACGCACGATGCGCCCGTCGGCGGCGATCAGCGCGTTGAGCTTCAGCGTGCTGCCGAAGTGTTCGGCGTACGCCGCCGCGGGGAAGCTGCAGCCGCCGTCGATGGTCGCGAGGAAGACCCGCTCGGCGGTCACCGAAAGGCGCAGGCCGGCGTCGTCGATGCTGGCGACGAGCGCGCGCGTGGCGTTGTCGCCGGTGCGGCATTCGAGGGCGAGCGCACCCTGGGCCGGCGCAGGCAGCATCACTTCGAACCCGAACACTTCGTCGGCGCGCGTTTCCAGGCCGAGCCTCCGCAGACCCGCGAGGGCGAGCACCGCTGCGTCGTATTCGCCCGCTTCGACCTTCGCAACCCGGCTGTCGACGTTGCCGCGAATCGGCCGGACATCGAGGTCGGGGCGGATCTCCAGTAACTGCGCCGTGCGCCGGGGCGAACTCGTGCCGACGATGGCGCCACGCCGCAACCCGCGCAGCCCGGCACGGTCGCGCGAGACGAGGGCGTCGCGCGGGTCTTCACGCAGGGGGATGGCCGCGATAACGAGGCCCTCGGGGCGCTTCGTGGGCAGGTCCTTGTAACTGTGGACCGCGAGGTCGGCCTCGCCGCGGAGGAGCGCCTCCTGGATGGCCGAGGTGAACCAGCCGGCCTTTTCGCCTTCGGCCAGCGGGGTGGTTTGGTCGCGGTCACCAGCCGTGGCGATGGTGACGAGTTCCACGGCGAGGCCGGGGTGGGCGGCGCGCAGCTTCGCCGCCGCCAGTTCGGCCTGGACGAGCGCGAGGCGGCTGCCCCGGGTGGCGATTCGCAGAGCGCTCACGATTGGCCCACTTCGCGCAGCGCTTCGTGCGCGGCGTAGACGGTCGCATCGATTTCGGCCTCGCTGTGGGCCGCCGAGACGAACCAGGTTTCGAACTGCGAGGGTGGCAGCATCACGCCGCGCGCGAGCATGGCAGCGTGAAAGCGGGAGAACGCGGCGGTGTCGCTTTCGCGCGCTTCGGTGTAGTCGCGTGGCGATTGGGGACGGAAGAAGAGGGTGAGTGCGGACCCGCGACGGGTCACGCTTGCCTGGAGTTCGGCGCGGCGGATGGCAGCGACGAGACCGTTCTCGAGGTGCCGCCCGAGTTCCTCGAGCCGCGTGTAGACGCGGCCGTCGGCCAGTTCGTCGAGCATCGCGGCGCCGGCTGCAGTGACCAGCGGGTTCCCGCTCAGGGTGCCGGCCTGGTACACGGGCCCGAGCGGCGCGAGCAGATCCATCACCTCCGCGCGGCCAGCGACCGCGCCGACCGGCAGCCCGCCACCGATGACCTTCCCGAGGCAGACAAGGTCGGCGCCGGGGAGTAGGCCGCTGAGTCCGTAGCGGAAGCGGAACCCGGTGATCACTTCGTCGGCGATGAGCAGCGCGCCGTGTGCGCGGGGGACGGCTTCGAGCGCGGCGAGGAAGGCCGGTTCGGGCTGCACGAGGCCCATGTTCCCGGCCACCGGTTCGACGATGACCGCGGCTGTCTCGCTCGCGTGGCCGGCGAACCAGCGCTCGAGGGCGGGCGCATCGTTGTAGGGCAGCACGGCGGTCAGCGCGGCGATGGCCCCGGGCACCCCGGCCGAATCGCTGAGTCCGAGGGTGGCGACGCCGCTGCCCGCCTTCACCAGCAGGCCATCGCTGTGGCCGTGGTAGCCGCCATCGAACTTCACCAGCACGTCGCGGCCGGTTGCCGCGCGAGCGAGCCGGATGGCGGTCATCGTCGCCTCGGTGCCGGAGTTCACGAAGCGGACGCGCTCCATGCCCGTCGCCGCGAGCACGCGCCGGCCGAGTTCGACTTCGCCGGGGGTGAGCGCGCCGAACGCCGTGCCTTCGCCCGCCGTGGCGCGAATTGCTTCGACCACCCGGGCCGGCGCGTGGCCGAGAATGAGCGGCCCGAACGCGCCGATGTAGTCGATGTAGCGCGCGCCCTCGGTGTCGAAGACGAACGGGCCCTCGCCGCGAGCGATCGGCACCGGGCGGCCACCAACGGAGCGGAAGGAGCGCACGGGGCTGTTCACGCCTCCGGGGAAGAGTTCGCGCGCGGTTTGGACGGTCTCAGCGTTACTCATCGCGTTCGATCATGGCGGAAAGGTAGCGCTCGCGCAGTTCGTTGCCAGGCTCTTCGAACGCGGCGAAAGGAACCGCCGGGTCCGCGGGGGCCGAGGCTGGTCGCGCGGCTTCCCACAGGGCGGCCTCGCGGCAAAGCGCGACGAGCACGCTGCACGGCTCGGGACAGGGGATTTCGCTTTCGTCGCAGGGGTCGCCGTGCCACACAGGCGTTCGCACGCAACCGCCGCAGAGCACGCGGACCGCGCGTTCGCGCCCGGCGTCGCTGAGCGCCTCGGCGCCTTCGTAGCGGCCGGTCTGGCGCTCGAGGACCGCCTCGAGGGGGACGACCTCGAGCGTGCCGTCTTCGAACTGGCGCTGGTGGACCGTGGAGAGCGGGTAGATGGCTTCGAGCGCTGCTTCGAGCGAGAGCGAGCGGCCGAGGATGACCTCCCAGCCGCGCGGCAACGTGCGCGCGCCCGAAAGCGGACGGTACGCGCCCCGGCTGTCGTGGCGTACGAACGCGGCCAGCGCATCGGCGTCGGACGGGAGGATGCGCAAGGGCGTGCCGGGCGGGTCTGGTGGAACGCCGATGGAAACGCGCGTGATGGTCAGTTCGCCAAAGGTCAGGCCGATCATTCGCCGGCCGCCAGTTTCGCCACGACATCGGCGACGGCCGGGTGAGCGCCGGCGGCCCGTGCGTAGCGCACCACACGGCCGTCGCGGCGCGTCTCCGCGCCTTCGAGCGCGAGGTCGGCGGGGATAGTCTG
>CAYYDX010000125.1:0-6464 GCA_964470735.1 uncultured Anaerolineaceae bacterium | reverse complement strand
CTCAACGCACCAGTCGTAGGGCGACACAATGGCAATCTTCATCGGCGTCTCACCCGGAGCATCTTCCGAGGCGTCGCACTGTACCCCCATGCCAGCCCGGCCACCACGCGTGAAATGCCCACGTCACGAAGCGAAGGGTCCGGCCGCATGTGGGCTTGCGTCGTCCCCGAATGGATGGCTTCGCGTAAATGTTCGGCAGTTGAGCCTGCGAACAGTGTCCAGCCCGTCCCAACGTGCGGCAGGTGGTGGGCGTCCGACCCGCCGGTGACGGGCAACTTCCAGTGCGCTTCGTTCCGGCTGGCGGCCCGCGCTCGGGTCCTCAAGGCGGCCGGGCTCGGGTTGGCCAATTCGATAGCGTCGAGGCGCTGTCCGTCTGATTCGGCCAGCCGGTCGAGCGTGCGCGCGCTAATCGAGCGTGTCAGCCAGCTCATCGGATGGGGAGCGATGGCAAGTCCCCCCTGGGCGTGGATCGCTTCGAGCGTGGCTTCGATGCCGCGAAAACTCGGCGGCGTGCGTTCGATGTACAGGGCGAGGAGGTGCCCCTGCATGGTCGTTATTTCCGCCCCGGGGACGACGTCGAAGCGATAGCCGCGCTGGGCGGCAAGGTCCCGCGCTTCGAGGCCGCCACGCACATCCTCGGGGGCGGTGATGGCGACAACGTCGAGGTCAGTGCGATGCTCGATGTAATCGAGTGCCTGGCTGCCCGAAGCCATCCCGTCGGAAACGCGGGTGTGGATGTGGAGGTCTGCCTTACCCACAGGCGTGCACTCGCCAGAAGTCCTCGGTGAACGCCCACTGGCCGGGGTCTCGCCGGAGGTGCTCCTCGAGGAGGCGCGCGAACCGTTCGACCGCCTCCGCGATGTCGGCGTCTTCGTCGGCGGTCTGGGCGACGCGGAACGGTTCTTCGACGAAGAGGCGGAAGCGGTCGTTGCCGAGGCGCGCGGTGAACACGGGGAGGACGAGAGCTTGCGAACGGCGGGCTATCTCCCAGGGGCCACGCGGCAGGCGGACCTTGCGGTCGCAGAGTGTCACGCAGAGTCCGTTGCCCTGGATATCGCGGTCGCCCATGAACCCGACGAGGCCACCGTCCTGGAGAGTCTCGAGGCAGGCGCGGATGCCCTGGAAGCTCGTTTCGTAGAAACGGCCGCCGGCGGAAGAACGCAAGCCAAGCAGGTAGCGGGACCATGCGCGCGGCCGCTGCGCTTCGACGAGGGCGACAAAGGGGCGGCCGCGGAAGGTGAGCGCCTGGATGGCGAGTTCGGCGTTGCCGCTATGGGCGCTCATGGCGATGACCGGGCCGGGTTCGCGCAAGGCGGAGAGTCGCTCCCCGTTCACAAGTTCGAGGTGGTCCGCTTCGAATCGCTCCATCATGCGTTCGGGAATGGTGCAGAGGTCGACGAAGTAGCGGGCGATATGCTGGCTCGCGGCGAGGGCGGCCGCTTCGGCGGCCTGCTGGTTGCCCCCGGTGAGCGGCAGCATGTTGCGCACCAGCCGTCGGCGCAGGTTGGGGCGAAGATGGAAGGCAAGCCAGCCGACCCATGGAGCGAGCGCATAGAACGGCCGTGGGAAGCGTCCCATGAACGGTTGGAGAAGGCGCATGACCCAGAGGCGGAAGCTCACGATGCCGCCGTCGCTTTCGGCCACATGGGGCGGAACATGTACCACTGGTCGGGGTACTGGCGGATGAACCGCTCGTGGGAGTGCATGATGGCCTGGGTGAGTGCCTGGATGTCGGCCGCGTCATCTCCGGTGCGTTCGAACGAGAGGTCGAAATCGCAGAGGGTGGTTACAGCGGGCCGGTGCGGATGGATGCGGGCGAAGGCTGTCGGGACAACGGCGGCTCCTGTGCGGAGTGCGAGCCGCGCCGGCCCAGCCGGGACTTCGACGTCCTCGCCGAAGAAGGTCACCTTCACGCCGTCGCCGGGAGTTGGGCGGTCGATAAGGAGTGCGAGCAGGCCGTTCTCTTTGAGCGCACGCAAGAGTGAGGGACCGGCCTTCTCGAGCTTCACGATTTTCATGCCGAGGCGAGTCCGCGCTCCCATTACCATCGCGTCGAGACGAGGGTCGGCGAAGGTTTCGGCGACGACGGTCAGCGGGTAGCCCCTGGCTGCGCCCGCGCCGGCGCCAAGGTCCCAGTTGCCGAAGTGCATGCAGACGATGACGGCGCCCCGGCCACGCTCGAGCGCCCGGGAGAGAGCCTGGAACTGCTCTTCGCCGTGGACCTGCTCGATCAGGTCGCAGGGAGAGATGGCCGGGAAGCGGATGAAGTCGGCGAGGTACTTGCAGTAGTTCACGAGGGAGCGGCGAGCCGTGCGGTCGAGTTCATGGCGTGGGACGCGGCCGAGGACGCGGCGGTAGTTCGCGCGCATGGACTTCCGGGCGCGCGGCCAGGCGTAGTAGGCGGCGCTGCCCAGCGCGAAGGCGACGGCGTAGCTCACGCGTGCGGGAAGCCTCCGCACGACGGCCGACGCAACCACCCACGCCCTGTACTGGAGGGCTGCTCCGATGTTCCCGGGCACCCCCTCATCTTATCGACGCGGGGCGTTGTGGTATGTCCGGCGTCGCCGGGCCGTACAATCCTGCCCATGGAGTTGAAGACAATCATCTATAGCGTTGAGGACCGCATTGCGACGATTACGCTGAACCGGCCGAACCGCCTGAACGCCTGGACCGGGCGGATGCACACCGAGTACCGCTGGTGCCTCGAACAGGCGGAAGAAAACAGCGAGGTTCGCTGCATCGTTGTCACGGGCGCCGGGCGCGGATTCTGTGCCGGCGCTGACTCGCAGGCGCTCGACGGCCATATCGCGAAGGGCGGCTACGACCCCGGCACACAGCCCGAAGAGTTGGCGACGCCGGGATACGGTGTGCGGCCGGAGTTCGATACCAACTTCGCCTACCATTTCGGGCTTTCGAAACCGGTCATCGCTGCGATCAACGGCGCCGCGGCCGGGGTCGGGCTGGTGCTCGCCTGCTACGCGGATGTCCGGTTCGCGGCGCCGGGGGCGAAGCTGACCACTGCCCACGGACGGCTCGGGCTGCCCGCGGAGTTCGGTCTCTCGTGGCTGCTGCCGCGCCTCATCGGACTTTCCCGTGCGCACGAACTGCTGCTGTCGAGCCGGGTGTTCCTGACCGACGAAGCGGCGGAAATCGGTCTCGTGCACCGGCTCGTCGAACCGGAGCGCTTGCTCCCGGAGGTGTACGCCTATGCGAGGGCGTTCACGCGGGGCCTCGCGCCGTCATCGGTGCGTGCCACACGGCACCAGGTGTTCACCGACCTTCACCGCGACATCGGTTCGGCGGTGGCGGAGAGCGAAACGCTGCTGAACCAGATGACGACGTCGGCCGACTACCGTGAAGGCGTGCGTGCGCTGCTGGAAAAGCGAGAGCCGAACTTTTAACTGGTGGCAGTTGGCCACAAAGGAACGAAGGAGCGAAGGGCCTTTGAGGTTTCCGGGACGTGCGAAAGTCCTTCAGAAGTGCTTTGTTCCTTCGTTCCTTCGCGACTCTCTGGCCTGGCTATGCGAGGGTTTGGGCCGCGAGGCTGCTGATGGCAACGCCGCGGCGGCCCTGGGTGAGGTCGTCGACGAAGCCATCGGTGGTGTAGCCGACTGAGATGCCGGTCTCGGGGTCGCCCCATCCGATCTGGCCACCGGCGCCGCCATGCCCGAAGGCGCGAGGCGAAGCGCTCCGGCCGAACCCGCGCTGGTAGGCGAATCCATCGTCGCCAGCGACGACGACGGTGAGAGCGCGGTTGACGGGCAGGTTGAAGATCAGGTCGCGGTGGAAGTCCTTCGTGCGAACCGTGGTGGCCCACTCGATGGTCTCCGCCTTCATGACGCGCTTCCCGCCGGCGGTGACGCCACCGTTGAGGAGCGGCTGGTAGAAGAGTGCGAGTTGCGCGGCGCCGGCGATGCCACCGCCACCCGGGACGCCCACGGCGCGGACTTCGGGCCGGTTGAAGGCCTTGATCGCGTCGGGGGTCACTTCGCCCCAGCCGCCTGGAGGTGGGACGGGCGGTACGAGGTGGCGCACATCGGCGACGCGGCCGTTCAATTCCGCCGGGAGACCGAGGTGGAAGGTGTCGAGGCCCATGGGGTCGAGAATGCGTTCGCGAACGTAGGCGCGGAAGTCCTTGCCGGTCCGCCGTTCGATGAGTTCGGCGAGCACCCAGTGGGCGCTGGTGGCGTGGTATTCGAACTTCGTGCCCGGCTCCCAGTTCAGCCGCCACCGGGCGAAACGCTCGAGCCTGCGCTCGCGGTTGTCCCAGTCGAGCGGGTTGAACGGCGCGAGTGGGAAGCCGCCGATGTGGAGCATGACCTGTTCGACCGTGATCTGGTCTTTCCCGTTCGAACCGAACTCCGGGATGATGTCGGCGACCTTTTCGTCGATCTTGAGGAGGCCGTCTTCGCAGACGGTCCAGGTGGCGGCGCCAACGATGGCCTTGGTGCTGCTGAAGATGGCGTAGAGCGTGTCGTTGGTGGCGGGCACTTCGGTTTCCACGCCATTGTGCTGAACCGTGCCGAACGTGCGGACACCGGCGAGACGGCCGTGGCGGGCGACCGCAACCTGTGCGCTCTTGAGGGTACCGTCATCGACGTCGCGTTTCGCGCGGGCATAGAGCGCTTCGAGCTTTTCGGAATCGATGCCGAGGTCTTCGGGGCGGGCTGCAACCATTTCGGCGGTGGGCATGGGAACCTCCGGGTGTCTGTGGGCGGAAACATACGCTACCGCGGGAAGGGTGCGCCACGCGTGTGTGAGCGCGGTGGCGGGTAGACTGATGACACGCCCCCGTAGCTCAGGGGACAGAGCAGCCGCCTTCTAATCGGCTGGTCGCAGGTTCGAGTCCTGCCGGGGGCGCCAGGATGATTCGCGATGTGCGATTCACGATTGTGCGATTGCCCGCGCCATCCCCAACCTGCCCCTGTAGACTCCGGTTCACAATGCAAATCTCCGATTCTGTCCGCGCTGTCCTTGTGGCCGATGACAATCCGATGCACCCGGATTTCACCGGCATCTACCTCGTCGGCAAGAAGGGGCGCCAGTCCCTCACGATCGACTCAGGCGAAGCGATCGACCGCTACCAGTGGTTCCTTCGCGGCTACCTTGCCGCTGTCGAGAAGGAAGAGATCGCGATCGCGACCATAACGCACCACCATTCGGATCACTCGGGCAACCTGAAGTGGGCGAAGGAGTTCCTGAAAGCCGACGTGACCATCCCGGCGAATGGCCGCTCGCTGCTGAAGGGGCGCATCCCGGCGAAGGTCGACACGCTCAAGGATGGGGACGTGATCGACCTGGAGGGCGGTGTGCGCGTGCAGGTGCTGGCCACGCCGGGCCACAGCGTTGATTCGCTCTGCTTCTACATCGAAGAGGAGGGCGTGCTCTTCTCGGGCGATACGCTGCTCGGGAGCTCGACGACGACGGTGGGCGACCTCGCGGCTTACCGGGCGTCGCTGAAGCGGCTGAGTGAACTCCCCAACCTGAAGGTGATGTGCCCTGGCCACGGGAAGATCATCAACGACCCGCGCGAACGGTTGCAGATGTACATCAAGCACCGCGACATGCGCGAGCAGCAGATCCTGAAGGCGCTCGAGGGCGGTGGGGCGATCAGCAGTTGGGACATCATGCTCCAACTCTATCCCGACATCGACAAGCGCCTGCGCCGTGCGGCGGACAACAACGTCCGGTCGCATTTGAAGCAGCTTTCGGATGAGGGCCGGGTCACCGTGTATGAAGGCAAGCCGCGCCGTCCGAAGGCCGCGAAGGCGATTCAGCGCGACGTGGAACACGCCCGCCAGCGGGACCTTGTGATCAAGCAGGGGAAGAAGCTGGAGGCCGAGCAGCGCCGGGCGGAGATTCGCGCACAGGAGAACCCGCCGACGAGCGAATGGATCGAACCGCCGCGGTACGAATTGACGTAAGGCGCCCTCAGGCGGGGGCGGTGGGGCCCTGGCCGGTGATGTACTCGGTCATGTGGCGGATCTCCTGCTCCTGGTGGAGGGTGACCCAGCGCATCAGGTCGCCGATGGAGACCATGCCGACGAGTTGGCCGTTTTCGACCACGGGAAGGTGGCGGAAGCGGCGCTGCGTCATCAGGTTCATCGCATCTGCCACGTGGGTGTCCGGCCCGATGGTGGCGACTCCCCGGGACATAACGCTGCTCACCCGCGTGACCGCCGGGTCCTTGTCGGCGTCAACGACGCGGCGCAGGACATCCCGCTCGGTGAACATGCCGACGGGCTTGCCCGAATCGAGCACGACGAGTGCACCGATACCCTTTTCGTTCATTTCGCGGACAGCTTCCGCGACCGTGGCCGATTTTGTGACGGTATAGACCTGGCGTCCCTTATCGCTGAGGACGCTGCTGACGAAGCCAAACATTGCAACACCTCCGGACTCTGGTCATTCCAAGTATAGGGAGGTGTCAAGGGCTTCCCGTTTGGCCACTGGAGTGCTGGCGG
>CAYYDX010000124.1:0-6525 GCA_964470735.1 uncultured Anaerolineaceae bacterium | reverse complement strand
GCCCGCGACCACCGCGCCTGCAACGACGATCGCTGCGCCGCGCCCGCCTTCCACCGGCAACGGCGCCGCCCCGGCGGATGACGCGAACACGGGCCTGCTCGTGGCGGCGGCTGTCGTCCTCATGGCCGGCGGCGTGCTGACCATTTCGCGGCGAAAGGCCCGGTAGCAATCGGATGGCCCCGGCGGCATGGATCGCGTGGGTAACGCTGGTCATGGTGGTGGCGCTCGCCACCACCAACCCGCTCTACCTCGGGATCGTGCTGCTCAGCGTCCTGCTGGTCGCGGCATTCGCGCCGCGCACGGGAACGGGCGTCACCAGCTTCCGCGCACTCGCCCTTTTCGGCGTGGTGATGCTCATTGTTTCGGTCGCCGTGGCTACCATTAACGGGAACTACGGCGACCACATCCTCTTCACTGTTCCCGGGCCCGACATCCCCCGCTGGCTCGGTGGCCTGCGCCTCGGGGGTCCGGTCAGCGCCGAGGGTCTCGCGGCCGCGGCGATTCGCGGTGTAGCAATGCTCTGCGTGCTCTTCGCCTTCGGTGTCTTCAACGGCGCGGTCAGCCCTCATCGCGTACTGCGATCGACGCCCGCCGCGCTCTTCCACGCGAGCCTCGTGGTCACTGTCGGCCTGACACTCCTCCCGTCCAGTGTCGAAGACCTCCGCAGGATCCGCGAGATGCGCGCCCTGCGCGGCGCACGCGGTGGCATTCGCGACCTGCCCGCGCTTGTCGTACCCGCGGTCATCGGCGGCCTCGAACGCTCGATGCGCCTTGCCGAAGCAATGGAGGCGCGGGGTTACGCCGCTTCGGCGCGGCCACCGGGACGTGCGCGCTTAGCCGCTGCCGCGTCGGCTCCGCTGCTGGTCGCGGCGGCGTGGCTCTGGTTCTACAACGAACAGTGGCGGCCATTCGGCGTGCTCTTCGCTGTTGGCGGGGCCGCGGCCCTCGGCTACTGGTTCGTGGCGGCCAGCCGTGCCCAGCGAACCACCCGCTTCGCCCCCGAACCGTTGCCGCTGGCGCAGAAGGCCGCGGTGGCGGCCTCGCTCGCCGGGGTGTTCGCCACGCTGGCGTTCCGGTTCTCCGGGGCGGCGGCGATGACCTATAACCCGTTCGCCGGTCTGCCGACGGTCGAACTGCGCCCGGCTGGCGCAGCGCTTGCGCTGCTCTGCGCGTGGCCAGCGGTCGTCATGCTCTTCCAGCCGCTCCCGGCGAACGGGCGTGCACCCGAAACCGAGCCAGCGCTCGCCCGCGAGCCCGCGCCATGAAAGTCGCTACCCTGACGAACCTCTCGTACTGGTATCCGCGCGCCACGACGCCCGCACTGTCCGACGTGAACCTGGAGATCGAACGCGGCGACTTCGCCCTGCTCGCCGGGCGTTCGGCCGGGGGCAAGTCGACGCTCCTGCGCGTGTTTAACGGGCTTGTTCCCCAGTTCCACGGCGGGCGAATGCGTGGCTCCGCGCTCATCTCGGGACACGACCCTGCCCGCACGCCCTCGCGCCGGATGGCGATGCTCGCCGGGATGGTGTTCCAGGAGCCTGAGGCCCAGGCGGTCGCCGAAACGGTCGAAGAGGAAATCGCGTTCGGTCTCGAGCAGCAGGGCATCGAACGGAGCGCTATCGCTCGGCGCATGGCAAGCGCCCTCGAAGCGATCGCGGTCGAACCGCTGCGCCACCGGCGGCTCAACACACTCTCCGGCGGCGAACGCCAGCGTGTCGCGCTCGCCTCGGTGCTGGCGCTCGAACCCGACCTGCTCCTGCTCGACGAGCCGACCTCGCAGCTCGACCCGGCGGGGGCGGAGGCGCTCGTCGCTGCGCTCGAACGCACGCGCCAGTCGCGCGAGGTGTCGATACTCGTCGC
This sequence comes from uncultured Anaerolineaceae bacterium, assembly GCA_964470735.1. Taxonomy (GTDB): domain Bacteria; phylum Chloroflexota; class Dehalococcoidia; order Tepidiformales; family Tepidiformaceae; genus Amarobacter. The sequence continues at coordinate 4,665 of CAYYDX010000124.1, read as the reverse complement.
CGAGCACCGTCTCGAGCGCCTCCTCCCGCTGGTCACACGCATCGTCGAAGTGAAAGACGGCCGGGTGACAGCGCTCACACCGGACGAGGCCGCGCTTACGCTCGAGTCAGTGCCGCCGGCGACCGAACTTGCCCGCCACTTCGCCAACAAACCGGCGCTGTCCGTCGATGCCGCGCGCGGCGTGCTCCCGGGGATGCGGGCGACCCCGCGAGCCGAGCTGCTCCCCGGCGACTGCCTCATCGAAGCCTCGGGTGTGACCGTCGCCTACGGCGAACATGTCGCACTGCGTGACACGTCGCTGCGCCTCTGCGAAGGCGAGGTCATCGCGCTCGCCGGGCCCAATGGCAGCGGCAAGACGACCCTCTTCCGCGCCCTGACCGGTCTGAGCCGCCTGGCCTCTGGCAGCGTGCGCTTCCCCCACGCGGGTCTCGACGCCAACTCTGGAACGCGCGCGATCACCGCTTGCGCCGGGCTCGTCCCCCAGGACCCGGCCATCGCGCTCTACCACGAATCGGTCCGCGATGAACTCGCGGAGACGCTTCGCAACCGCTCCGGTGGGCGGCCGGCGCCGGGGGTGATCGACAACGAGGCGGTGCGCTGGGGCATCGACCATCTGCTGGCCGCCAATCCGCGGGACATCTCGGTCGGCCAGCAGCAGCGTGTCGCCATCGCTGCGATGCTCACTCACCGCCCGAAGGTCTGGCTGCTGGATGAACCCACGCGTGGCGCCGACGGCCCGGCAAAGGCGTGGCTCGCCGAGCGCCTTCGCGAGCATGGCGCCGGAGGCGGCGCCGCCATCGTCGCCACCCACGATGTGGAGTCAGCGGCGCAGTACGCGACCCGCGTCGTCGGGCTGCGCGACGGCGCCATCGAGTTCGACCTGCCAGCCCGCAGAGCGTTCGCCGCGGAGGGGCCGCTTCCCACCCAGACCGCGCGCCTTGTCCCCGGCGCGCTCATCCCCGGTGAGGTGGTCCGTGTCTGACCGAAACGTTTATCGGGTGGGTTTTGCCAGCCTGCGCATGGTCGCACTCCTCGCCGCGGTCCTCTGTGCCGTCGCTATCGCGTCGACGGTTCGCGCCGATGGCGAAGCCGGGCTTGTCGTCGAAAACGGCGGCCAGGTGACCACCTACTGCATCGCCTACACCGGCGATGGGATCACCGGGCAGGAACTCCTGAAGCGCGCTGGCTTCAGCGTGGAAGCCTTCGGTGGAGGGAGCGGCCTCGCCGTCTGCGCCATCGGCGATACCGGGTGCAAGGATGCGGGGTCGTTCAGCTCGTGCTTCTGCCAATGCCAGGGCGGCGACTGCACCTACTGGGCGTTCTTCACGCGGCAGTTCGGCAAGAACTGGGTGTACTCATCGCTCGGCTTCAACCTCATCAAGGTGAAAGACGGCGACGTCCACGGCTGGAAATGGGGCCGTGGCGGGCCGAACAACGCGCCCGCGCCCCAGGACATCACGTTCACGCAGATCTGCGGGCACGAACCCCGCGGCGGCGCCGCTCCCACCGCAACGACCGCCCCCACGGTCGCGAACACCGTGCTGGCGCCAACGCCGGCGGCCACGTCGAACGCAACAGCGGGCGCGACCGATTCGCCTACGCCACCGGACCAGCCATCGACGACCGTCACGTCGAACCCCTCCGTTCCAACGGTGACGGTGACCATCGCGCGCGCCACCGACACGGCGGGAACGGCCACCCCACAGGCGCCGCAATCGGGCAAACCGGGTTCGAACGGCGGAGGCGGCTCCGGCGCGGGCGCGTACATCGCGTTCGGGGCGATTGCGGTGGTGCTGCTTGGGGGCGCCGGGTTCGGTCTTGTGCGAAGGAGGCGGCATGGCGGTTAGTACTGCGCTACCACGCACGCGGCCGCTCACAAACGCCTTCAACGCGAGCCAGGCGCTGTTCGTCGCGCTCAACGCCATTGGGCTGGTGGCCTACCTCGCGCCGTTCTTCGCCCCGGGTCTGCGCGAAGACGGTATGGCCACGTTCGCCCACCGCACCGATGCGCCGATCGTGTTCGCAGCCACCGCCGCACTCTGCCTCGTCCTCGTCGTCGCCGACCTGACGGCGGGTGGGCTGAACAGCAAGTCGCTGGCGGCGCTTGGCGTGCTGGCGGCGCTGGCGGCGGTCCTCCGAACCATCACGCTGCCGGCCGGCGCCAACCTCTACTTCTTCCTCGTCATCCTCGGGGCCTACGCGTTCGGCCCGCGGATGGGCTTCCTGCTCGGGGCGCTCTCGTTCTTCCTCAGCGCTGTCGTCACAGGCGGATTCGGCCCATGGCTGCCGTTCCAGATGTTCGCCGCTGCCTGGATGGGGGTGTGCGCGGGCTGGCTCGGCTGGTGGCTCCCGAAGCTCCGTGTCACCGGCCGCGCGGAGGTCGCCGCCGTCGTTGCGCTGGGCGTCGCGTGGGGCCTGCTCTTCGGCGCGATCACGAACCTCTGGTCGTGGCCGTTCTTCGCGGCCGGGCCTGACATTTCGTACCAGGCGGGCCTCGGTCCGGCGGAGACGCTCCGCCGCTACTGGAACTACTACATCCTCACCAGTTTCGGCTGGGACCTCATTCGAAGCCTGTGCAACGCCGTGATCCTCATCATCGTCGGCGGCCCGCTGCTTCGCGCGCTTGTGCGCTTCCGCCAGCGGTTCAGTTTCGAACTGGACGGGTGAGGAACTGTCGCGAGGCGGAACTGGAGGGTTCGTGGATGCGAGCGGCCGCCGGGGCATACCCGGCCGACCGCTCCTTACCAGTCGCGGCTCTGATGGGTGGGGCGACGGGCCGGGCCTACAGGACGGCGACCACCTCGACTTCGATTAGCAGTCCCTCCATCGCCAGCGCGGTGACTCCCACGAGGGTGCTCGCCGGTGGGTCTCCAGCCGGGAAGAACTGGGCGCGCACCTCGCGGATGGCGGCCAGTGACTCAGCGTTCAGGTTCACCACGTAGGTGTTTTGCTTCACGACGTCGGCGAAGGTTGCCCCGGCTGCCGCGAGCGCCGACTTCACGTTCTGGAGCACCCGGGTCGCCTGTGCTCGAATGTCGCCGGCGCCGACGATCTTGCCGTCTTTATCGAGCGCAATCTGGCCGGAAACGAACACCATTGTGCCGGTGGCCGTGACGACGTGGCTGTAGCCGCGCGGGGTGGAGAGGTCGGGTGAGGTTGGGTAGGTCTTCACCGCGGGATTGTACCCGAAGCGGCTCCGGCGCTGCCGCCCGGTAGAATGGCCCGTGCCGCCGGGGCCGAGGGGAATTGCGAATGTCAGAACAATGGACGAACTGGTCGGGAGGCGTGCGCGCCGAGCCACGCCGCATCGAACAGCCAGCGACCGAAGTCGAACTGCAGGAGGTTGTCCGCGCAGCCGCCCGCGACGGACTCGATGTGCGCGTGGCCGGGAGCGGGCATTCGTTCACGCCCATCGTCGCGACCGATGGCGTCATCGTGACGCTCGACGGCCTCCAGGGGCTGGTCTCCACGCACGCGCCTTCGAGCGAGGCGACCCTCTGGGGCGGCACGAAACTCTACCGCGCCACCCACGAACTGTGGGAGGCGGGCCTCGGCCTCGCCAACCAGGGCGATATCGACATGCAGTCCGTCGCGGGCGCTATCGGTACGGGCACACACGGCACCGGTCGCGCGTTTCCGAACATCCCGGCCGGGGTTACCGCGATGCGCCTCGTCACCGCGACCGGCGACATCCTCGACACGCGCGACACGCATCCCGACGTCCTCCGCGCTGCCCGGGTTTCGCTTGGCATGCTCGGCGTGGCGAGCCAGGTGACCATCGCCTGCCTGCCGCGCTACGCCCTGCACGAACGCCGCTGGCAATCGCCGATGGCCGAGGCACTCGAGCAGTTGCCCGGCGACATCGAGGCCAACGACCACTACGAATTCTTCTGGTACCCCATCGCCGACGTTGCCGAGCGGAAGGCGCTGAATACGCTGTCCGAGTCGCCCGCGAGCGAGGAACCACCGCCGCTCGACGGTCCGGGTGAGCGCACGGGCTGGAGCCACCGCATCTACCCTTCGGCGCGCGAGCAGAAGTTCAACGAGATGGAGTACAGCCTGCCCGCCGAAGCCGGCCCGGACTGCTTCCGCGAAGTGCGCGACCTCATCCGCGCCGAGTTCCCGAAATGGGGTTGGCCGGTCGAGTACCGCACGCTCGCAGCCGACGATGCGATGCTCAGCCCGGCCTACCGGCGCGCAACCGTGACCATTTCGGTGCACCAGGATGCAGCGCGGCCCTACGAGCCGTACTTCCGGGCGGTCGAAACGCTCTTCCGCAAGTACGAAGGGCGCCCGCACTGGGGCAAGATCCACTGGCAGACGCGCGACGACCTGCGCGCCGCCTACCCGGAGTTCGACGCGTTCTGTGAACTGCGAGCTTCGCTCGACCCGGGCGGCCGTTTCCTCTCGCCCTACCTGCGCGAACTGTTCGGATAGCCGGTTCGCAGGCCTCAGTCGCCGAGGATGCGGAGCGCCTCGGCGACGGCTTCGGCGGCGGTGCGCTCGTGCTTCGCGGCGCGCCGGAGCGTCATCGCGGCTGCGCGCCGGAGTCCTGCGTTGTTCACGTTGCCGTGCCCACCGCTCGGGAACGGGAACAACGTGATGAGCGGCGCGAGCGCTTTCACCTGCTCACGAAGCGCTTCCCCGGCAGCGCGCAGCGGTGAC
>CAYYDX010000123.1:0-6552 GCA_964470735.1 uncultured Anaerolineaceae bacterium | reverse complement strand
TTGCTCAGCTTCGCGGCTTCGACAAGGGTGAGGGCCAACACGAGCCTCCATGGGTAGGTTGGCTCGATAGTCGCCAGCGCTCGCGCAAGCCCGAAGAGCCAGTTGGCACGAGCGGCGGACCGTTGCGCGTCCCCCAGCGTCGTAGGGGCGTATTGCAATACGCCCCTACCACCACAACCCACACATCCGAGCCGCGACAGGTATGGAGCGGTGGAATGCCGGCCCGACCACGGACGCCCTGCTCTACCGTCCTTCGAAGTTCGACGTTCGACGTTCCAGTAGCCGTCCCCCAGCGTCGTAGGGGCGTATTGCAATACGCCCCTACCAACCGCCCACCATCCGAGCCATCACACGTATGCCGGGGCGGATTGTCGGCCTACCCCACACGCCATGCCCCCTACCGTCCTTCGAAGTTCGTCGTTCGACGTTCCGGCGCCGGTTCGCCCGAGGCGAACCACAGGTACACGAACCCGATGGCCCCCGCGAACGTCGATGCCGCGAGAATGCCGAGCTTCGCTTCGTCGACGAGCCGCGCACTGTCGAAGGCGAGGTTCGTGATGAACAGCGAAACCGTGAACCCGATCCCCGCAACCAGCCCGAGGCCGAGCAGGTGGCGGTAGTCCGCGTTCGAAGGCAACTCGGCGATGCGCAGCCGCGCCGCGACGAAGCAGGCGGCGACAATCCCGGCTGGCTTCCCAATGACCAACCCCGTCGCAATGCCGAGGCTCACCGGGCTCGTCAGCGAGTCGCCAACGAGACCGCTGGAGACCGCCACGCCCGCGTTCACCAGCGCGAACAGCGGCACGATGCCGTAGCTCACCCACGGGTGGAGCGCCGCCTCCAGCCGGTCGAGGACGGAGTCGCCAACGTCGCCTTCGACCGGTGCGAGCGAAGCGAGGACGACGCCCGCAATCGTCGCGTGAATGCCGCTCTTGTAGACCGCCACCCAGAGAAGGATGCCGAGCAGAACGTAGAGCCAGATCGCCTGCACACCGGCGCGGCGCACCACGAGCACGCCCGCGAGCACAGCGGCCGCCCATCCCAGCGCCACCCACGAGACGCTGTCGGTGTAGAAGACGGCGATGACGAGGATGGCGCCGAGGTCATCGACGATGGCGAGGGCGAGGAGGAAGACCTTGAGCGAAGTTGGCGCGCGCCTTCCGAGCAGCGCCAGCACGCCCATCGCGAAGGCGATGTCTGTCGCCATGGGGATGCCCCAGCCGTGAACCCCTTCGCCGCCAAGGTTCCAGGCGGTGTAGATCAGCGCGGGCGCCACCATGCCCCCGAGCGCCGCTGCCACCGGGAGAGCGGCCTTTCGCGGCGAGGCGAGTTCGCCCTCGACCAGTTCGCGCTTGATTTCGAGCCCGACGACGAAGAAGAAGACGGTCATCAGCCCGTCATTCACGAGGTGGCCGAACGAATCGCGGATTTCGAACGCGCGGAAATCGATACCGAGTTCATGGTGGACAAGGTCGAAGTAGCGGCCATCCCAGGGCGAATTCGCCCAGATCAGCGCGAGCGCCGTGGCCGCAAGGAGGACGATACCGCCCGACGCCTCGGTCGCGGTGAAGGCAGCGAGCGGCCGCACAATGCGCCGCCGGTGGTGGAGGAAACGCGACATGCATTCGTATTCAACCAGCGCGGCAGGCGAAAGGCGAAGCGAGAGAGCCGAAAGGGAGGAGCGAGAGCCGAAAGGGAAAAGGCGAAAGGCGAAAGCCCCCGCCCCTCAGAGCCGCGCCCGCAAGGAAGCGGCTACGGTCTGCGGCGCACATGGACGGATCGCACACAGGCCCACCGTCCGCCAGCGTCGTAGGGGCGTATTGCAATACGCCCCCACCAACCACCCACCAGTCCGAGCCGCGACAGGTATGGAGCGCCGCACGGCACAGACGCCGCGCCCACCGTCCTTCGAAGTTCGACGTTCGACGTTCGCACCGCCCCACACGCGCGGCCCCTTCGGACACGAAAAAGCGAGGCACGGAGAGAGGGGGTTCCGTGCCTCGCTGGAAAAAGGTAGTCCGCTCGGGAGAGATTCCGGCGCTCAGGCCGCGATGCGGTGCTCTTCGTTCGTGATGAAGTCGGTGTCTTCGAGCCAGTTCTTGAACTCGCGCACAGCGCCACAACGCTTGCAGCGTCCCCGGCTCAGCGGACCGTCCGCCTCATCGATCAGCCAGTGGTGAGCATGCTCTTCGCTGCGGGGGGTGATTTCGAGAATCGTCGCTTCCATTTCATATTCCTCCTGGCGCCCCGGGCGTTTTCCCGGGGCTCTCTGCTGTATGACCAGATAGTAGGTACGCCCTTACACCGCTACTCCCGACGCCCGGGTGACATGCGCTCACCCGAAAGTCGGAAAATGTGATGAAGCGCACACTCACAGCCTCCGCGCCCGGCATGGGAGCCGCATTGGAAATTCCCGCTATTCAGCCCGAACTCCGGCGCAAGTTCACCGCCCTTTACGGCGCCGCCGGCCACGAATGGGTCGAACGCTTCCCCGACCTGCTGCGCTCCTGTATCGAACGCTGGGCCGTCGTCGAAGTCGGCGAACCGTTCGGCTACGTGGGCTACGCGTGGGTCGCGCCTGTGCGGCTCGAAGGCGGTTCCGAAGCCGTGCTCAAGCTCGCGCCGCCGGATAAGGAGTTTGCGAACGAGTACCACGCGATGCGCCTCTACGGTGGAAAAGGCGCCGCCCGGCTCATCGACGGCGACCCAGCGGCCGTGGCGCTCCTGCTCGAACGGCTGCGTCCCGGGACGACACTGGCCGGCCTCGAAGACGACGCCGAAGCCACCGGGGTCGGCGCACAGGCAATGGCCGGCCTCTTCCGTCCGCTGCCGGCGGAACACACCTTTCCCACGCTCGCACAGTGGGGCGCGGCGTTCGAACGCGTACGCGCACGCCACGCGGGCGGCTGCGGCGGCTTCCCGGCAGACCTGTTCGAACCGGCGCGGCGCATCTATTTCGAACTCTGCGCCAGCCAGGGGGCGCCGGTGTTGCTCCACGGCGACCTCCACCACTGGAACATCCTCCGCGCCCAACGTGCCCCGTGGCTCGTTATCGACCCGAAGGGTCTCGCCGGGGAACGCGCCTTCGAACCCGCCGCCTTCCTCCGCAACAAAGCCGACATCGCACCGGACGCAACCGCACTCGCCCGGCGACGCATCGCAGAGATGTCCGGCGTGCTCGGCGTCGACGCGCAGCGCGTGCTGCTGTGGGCGTTCGCCGGGGGCGTCCTCAGCGCGCTCTGGGAGTTCGAAGACGATGGCAAGGTACACGAGGAACACCTCGTGATAGCGCGGGCCTTGCGGCCCCTGGTGTAGGAGCCAATTCTGGCCGGAGGCCGTTCTCCATTGGCCATTCCCCATTGAACCGCGGCCCTTCGGGAGCGGACCGAAGCGCAGCGAGGTGGCCACGCGGCAGAGGGGAACGGTTGGCATTCGTTGTAGGGGCGTATTGCGATACGCCCCTGCAAACTGACGCCGGAGGCCGTGGCAAAATCCTCATCCGTCCATACGTGCCCGATTCCGTAGCCGCTTCCTCGCGAGCGCGGCTCGGATGGCTCGCGGTGGTGGCAAGGCATGCGGCGCGGTTTGGTTGGCGTCGGGGGTGACAACGTCCGCGCGCGGTTCGCTGGACTGCCCGGTAGAATCCGGCCGATGTCGGACATCGAGCGCCCGGCGTACCGCACCATCCGCGATTGGGCCGGCGATGAACGCCCGCGCGAGCGGCTGCTCGAACACGGCCCGGAGACCTTGAGCGACGCCGACCTCATCGCCATCATCCTGCGCTCCGGTGTGCCCGGCGAGAACGTGGTCGATATGGCGCGCGGGCTACTGGAATCGTTCGGCGGGATCGATGGCATCCTCCGCGCGGGGCCAAAGGCCATCCAGCGGGCGAAAGGGCTCGGGCCGGCAAAGGCCGCCCAACTCGCCGCCGCCATCGAACTCGGGCGCCGCGCCCAGGGGCTTTCGATGGGCGAACGGCCCGACCTGCGCACTCCCGAGAAGGTGATGGAACTGATGGGCCCGAAGCTCATCGGCGCGCGCCGCGAGGACCTCTACTGCCTCGCGCTCGATACGAAGGGCCGCCTGCTTGGCGGGCTGAACCCGGTCATCTCGGGCACGGCGAACTCGATCTCGCTGCGCCCGGCCGAACTCTTCCGCGAGGCCGTCATCCTCGATGCGCCGTCGGTCGTCCTCGTCCACAACCACCCCTCCGGCGACCCGCGCCCGAGCCCGCAGGATGTCGGCTCGACGAAGGCGTTCGTCGCCGCCGGCAAACTGCTCGACATCTCGGTCGAAGACCACATCGTCATCGGCACGAACACCTTCGTGAGCATGCGCCGCGAGAAGCTCGCGTTCTGAACGCTGCCCCCCGCAGCCGGATCTCTTAGACTGCGAAGGTGAGCGACCTCATCGGCCACGGCGCCATCCTGCGCGAACTGCGCGTGCTCGCCGCCAGCGAGGAGCCGCCGCATGCCCTGCTCTTCGTCGGTCCCGACGGTTCGGGGCGAACGGCGCTCGCGCTCGAATACGCCCGCCTCCTGAACTGCGAACGGCTCAACCCACCGGTCACGGCCGGCGCCTCGCTCTTCGGCGACGATGCGCTCGCTTCGCTGCAAACCGGGTCGAGAGATGATGCGGAGCCCTGCGGCGAATGCCGCCCTTGCCGCCTCATCGGCGAGGGCGCACACCCGGACGTCATCACCCTTGGCCCCGGCGACACCCTCTGCCGCCCGCGCGACGGCGAGAGCCACCCGAAACACCCGGATTCGCGCGACATCCGCATCTGCCAGGTTCGCGGCCTCATCGACCTCGTCGCAAAGTACCCGTTCGAAGCGCGCTACCGCATGGTCATCATCGACCCCGCCGACCGCCTCTACCGCGAGGGCCAGGCCGCCCACACCATCCTCAAGACGCTCGAAGAGCCGCCCGGCCACTCCATCTTCTGCCTCGTAACGGCAGCGCCCGAGGGCCTGCTCGAGACCATCCGCTCGCGCTGCCGCCGGATCGACGTCTCTCCGGTCCCGCGCGCCGAGATCGAAGCGGCGCTCGTCGCGCGGGGCATTGAGCCGCGCCTTGCCGGGCAAGCCGCCGAGGCCGCGCGCGGACGCCCGGGGCGGGCCATCCAGTTCGCCGCCGAACCCGACCTCATGGCCATGCGCGGACGCCTGCTCGAACGCTGCCGCACGATCGCAGGCGAAGGCACGCCCGAGCGGTTCCGCTATGCGGGCGTACTCGCCGAGGAATGGCGCAAGGATCGCGCGGCCGTGCTCAACCAGATCGACGTCTGGGAGTCGTTCTGGGAAGAGCGCCTGCGTGATGGTGCTTCGGAGGGCGCGAGCGATGCCGACCTTCTCGGCGCGCTCGAAGCCCTGCGCGCAATCTCGGCCGTGCGCGAAAACCTGACGGTCAACGTCATCGCGCGCACCGCCTTCGAACTTATGCTCCTCAGCTTCCCGCGGGTTACACTGGCTGTACGCCGAGAGGAAGAACCCGCGGCTTATGCCTGAAGAATTGCCTCGCGTTGCTGGCGTACGCTTTCGAAACGCCGGAAAGATCTTTTACTTCCACACCGCCGGGATGCGCCTCGAGCCGGGCGAATACGTCGTGGTCGAAACCGTCCGCGGCCCCGAAATCGCGAAGGTGGTCATCGCACCCGACCAGGTGGTGGTCAACGAACTTGGCCGCGAGGAGCTGAAGCCCATCCTCCGGCTCGCCACGGAAGGCGACATCCGCAAGGCCGACCAGCTTCGACAACAGGCGGAGGAACTGCTCCCCGAGGCGCGCCGCCTCGGCGAGGAGTCACGCTTTCCCGCACACATCGACGCCGCCGAATACACCCTCGACGGGCGGCGGCTGACCTTTTCGTTCACCAGCGAAGAGCGCATCGACTACCGCGAGTTCCTCAAGCGCGCCAGCGACCGCTTCAAGGCGCGTGTCGACATGCGCCAGATGGGCGCGCGCGACCGTGCGAAATTGGCCGGCGGCTACGGTATCTGCGGGCGCGAACTCTGCTGCTCAAGCTGGCTGACCACCTTCCCGAGCATCTCCATCCGGATGGCGAAGGAACAGGAACTGCCCCTCAATCCGCAGAAAATCAGCGGACTCTGCGGCCGCCTCCTCTGCTGCCTCAGCTACGAAGAGGAAGGCTACAAGGAGATGCGCAAGTCGCTGCCGAAGATCGGCCAGCGCTGCAGCACGCCAACGGGCGAAGGCAAGGTCATCGCCATCAATATCCTGCGCCGCAGCATCACGCTCTGGGCCGATGGCCAGCGCATCGAGGTGCCCGACCGCGACCTCGGCACGGTCGTTCGCTGGGACACCGGCAGCAAGAGCGGCGACCCGCCACCGAGCATCAGCCGCGCCGATGCCATCGCGCAGGGGCTTATCGAAGAGACCGAAGAAGACCGGCTTGCAGCGGCCCGTGCGGAGAGCGCGCCCGATTGGCTCGATGAACGCCCGATCCTCGACCCGGGCCCCGGGCGCGGACGCCTGCCGGGCGGTGGCCCGCGCCGGAACGTGCCCGCGCGGCCGCCTCGCGGAGAACAGCCTGCG
>CAYYDX010000122.1:0-6668 GCA_964470735.1 uncultured Anaerolineaceae bacterium | reverse complement strand
GAGGAAGGGCGCGGCGCCGGCCTGGAGGTTCGGGTCGTGCCAGGGGATAAGCGGCGCGAAGATGGCGGCGAACAGCAGGAGGCCAAGGATGAACAGCCCCAGCAGGCCCTGCGGGTTCCGGATGAGGCGGTCGAGGCTGCCCCAGAACATCGACTCCCGCACGAGACGCTCGCGGCGGTTGCGGTAGACCAGCGGCGAGACCGTGACGTCGGTGTTGCTGCTCATAGGCGGCGTACTCGCGGGTCAAGCGCGCCATAGGCGACGTCGGCGACAAGGTTGACGGCGACGAAGATGACGACGAGGACGATAAGCGTGCTCTGCACGATCAGATAGTCGCGGTTGAGGATGGCATCGACGACCAGGCGGCCGAGCCCCGGGCGCGTGAAGACTCGCTCGATGACGACCGCGCCGGCGAGGATCTGGCCGACCTGGAGGGCCATGATCGTGACGACCGGAATGAGTGAGTTACGCAGTGCATGGCGAACAACCACGACCCGCCCGGAGAGACCTTTCGAGCGCGCGGTGCGGATGTAATCCTGGCCCATCGCCTCCTGGATGGTGGTCCTCGTGTACCGGGCCAGCACCGCCGCCAGGCCCGTTCCCAGCGCAAGTGCCGGGAGCACGAGGTAGCGGAGTGAGCTGATCGGGTCTTCGAAGAAGGACACGCGGCCACTGGCGGGGAACCACGTGAGTTCGACCGAGAACGCCCAGAGCAGGAGCACACCGGTCAGGAAATGGGGGATACCAAGGCTCCCGACGGTGTAGAGCGACAGCAGCCAATCCCAGAATGAGCGGGGTCGGACGCCGGCGATGATGCCCAGTGGCAGGCCGATTGCGACGGCGATCACGTAGGAGGCGACGGCGAGTTCGAGGGTCGGTGGCAGCGACAGGCTGAGGAGCTTCCGGATCGGCACGCCGGTACGAACCGAGGTGCCGAGGTCCCCTCGAGCGAGGTCCGATATCCAGCGACCGTACTGCACCGGCAGCGGGTCGTTCAGGCCGAGTTGGTCACGGATGACCTCGACCTCCTGCGGTGTCGCGTCTTCTCCGGCGATCGCGTCGGCCGGGTCACCGGGGACGAGGCGAAGCACGAGGAAGACCGCGATACTCGCCAGGATGAGCACCGGGACAGCCTGAACGAGCCGACCGATGAAGTAGCCGATCACGCCGTCACTCTACTCGTGGCCGGGCGGAATGGTGAGCAGTTCACACTCAGGCCAGCCAGACGTCCGAGAAGACGGGCTGATTCGCCGGGGACACGAGGTACTCGCCATAGCCGCGAACCTTCTTCGAAACGAGTTGCGGGTTCTCGTTCGGCGCCAGCGGTACGAGGAACGGGTCGTTGAGCCAGAGGTCGTTGAAGCGCTTGTACTGGACTTTCGCGGCGTCGCTCAACGGATCCAGGTTCGTGAGCTTGGCGACAAGGTCGATGTAGTCGGGATTGTCGTAGTAGCTCGTGTTGGGCTGCTGGTACGGCAGCGTCTGCTGGAAGTTCGTGAGCGGCGCCATGTTGGCGAAGGAATGAGTCGTTGTCCAGAAGCCCTTGAACGCCCGCTGCCGCAGGATGCCGAGGAACGCGGTCGGCTCCGAAGGGATCAGCTTCACCTCGATGCCGACATCCTTCAGGTTCTGCTGGATGAGCGATGCGAGGTTGACGTAGGCCTGCGTTGTCCGGTGGTCGAAGGGGATCGGCGCGGACTGCTTGAAGCCTGCTTCGCTCAGCAACTTCTTCGCCTGGGTCGGGTCGTAGTGGGCGCCCTCGAGCGCCGGGTCGAAGGCCGGTGAGCTTGACGGCCAGGGCTGGCAGGTCACCTTCCCGAAGCCTTCGTTGAGTTCACTCACGATGCGGTCGCGGTCGAGCGCAAGGAAGACAGCCTTGCGGACGCGCGCATCCTTGAGGTCGGGGTTTGTCACGTTGATTCCCATGTAGGTCAGGCCTGTCTTCGGGGTAAGCGAGACGAGGTCCTCGTGCTTCTTCGCCAACGAGGCGAGCGGACCGACCACAAGGTCAAGTTCGCCGGCCTCATAGGCGAGACCCATCGCATCCTGGTCACCGAAGAACTTCACTTCGATACCATCGAGGTACGGACCGCCAAATTTCGAGGTTCCGTGCCAGTTGGGGTTCTTCTCAAACGTGAGGATCTGGCCGGGCGTCCACTTCTTGAAGATGAAAGGGCCAGTGCCGGGAATGGCCTTGCCGGTCTTGATATCGTCGTAGGACGCGGCGTGGATGACCGGGAGCTGGGTGAAGAAGTCGGCCATATTCACGCGCGGCTTGTCGAAGGTGAACTGCGCTTCGGTCTTGCTGACGATCTTGATGTCCGTGATGGCCTTCGCGAACGCGGTCGTCTGGAAGCTGCCGGTGACGCCGTAGCTCTTCGGGTCCTGGATGAGCTTGATGCCAAATGCAACGTCGTCGGTCGTGACTGGCGCGCCGTTGTGGAAGGTGAGGCCCGGCTTGAGTGTCACGGTCACGGCCGAACGGTCGGTGTTGAATTCGAAACGGTCGGCGAGGAGGAGTTCTGGCTCGAGGCTGCCACGGTAGCGAATCAGCGTTTCGACCGGGAGCCAGTTGATGTACGGGTTCTCGGCGAGCACGACGAACGGGTAGCCCGTGGCCATGTTGATGTCGGCGGTCTGGGCCGCGCGGAGTGTTCCGCCGGTCTTCGGGGCCTGGGTGGCGGTCGGATTGGCGCCGGGAGTGGTCTTGGAGCCGCCGTCCGATTTGCCAGCGTCGTCGTCATCGTCGCCGCAACCAACGAGGCCCACGGCCGCCGCGCCGACGCCGGCCAGGCCAGCGCCGCGCAGGAAGCCGCGCCGGTCACGCGCTCGAGCGTTCCACCAGTCGTTCCGCTGTGATTCCATGGATGTTCCTCCGTTGGCCGGTTGGCCGGGTTTCAAGATTGTTCGCGCGGGCCGATGACACCGCTGGCGACGAGTGTGTCTATTTCAGCCGGCGCGAGGCCGAGTTCGTCGAGGATTTCGCCGGTGTGTTGGCCGGGCCGGGGCGCGGCGGTGCGAATCCGCCCGGGCGAACGCGATAGCTTCGGAAGGACATCGACCATCGCTACCTCGCGGTCGCCCCACGGGATCGTTACGATGTCGCCGCGACCGCGGATCGCGGGGTGTTCGAAGATCTGCCTCGTGTTGAGGACGGGCGCGCACGGCACGCTCGCCTCAATCATTGCCTGCTCCACCTCTTCGAGCGTCCGCTTGCCCACCCAATCGGCGATGAGCGGGTAGATCTCGGCGCCACGCTTCATGCGTTCAGGGACGAGGTAGCCTTCGGCTTCGGCGATATCGGGCCGGCCAATGAGCCGCGCCAGGCGCGCCCACTGGCGGTCGTTGTTCGCGTTGATCGCCACTGTGACGCCGTCGCTGGTCTGGAAATTCGCCGCCGGCACGACCCCGGGGTTTGAATTGCCGTTCCGTTCGCGCACGTTTCCGGTAAGGCTGAACTCGGTGATGGCGCCTTCGCACGACCGGAGCATCGGTTCGAACAGCGCGAGGTCTGAGACCTGGCCGGTACCACCGCGCGCATCGCGCCAGTAGGCGGCCAGCAGGATGCTGAAGGCGCCCCAGATGCCCGCCATGTAGTCGGCAGTGGCGAAACCGCTGCGGACAGGCTCGCCGTCGGGAAAGCCAGTGACGTAGGTCGCGCCAGAAAGCGCCTGTGCCTGGCGGTCGTACCCGCCGACGGAACGCCATGGGCCAGTCTGCCCGTAGGCGCTGAGGCGATGGATGATGAGGCGGGGGTTCGCTTCGAGCAGGCGTTCGGGAGAGAGATTCCACTTCTCGAACGTTCCAGGCCGGAAGTTCTCGATGAGCGCATCGGCGGTGGAGGCGAGCTTCACAAGCAGCTCCTGCCCGGCCGGCAGGCGGAGGTCGATGGTGATCGAGCGCTTGTTGCGCTCTTCGTGCAGCCGCACACCGCGCACGGGCATCTGCCGTGTGGCCGGGAGTTCGACTTTGATGACGTCCGCCCCGAAGTCGCCGAGGTGCGTGGCAGCGAGTGGTCCGGCCAGCACCGTCGAGCAATCGATGATTCGGAACCCGTCCAGCGGCAACGTCATACGGCACTGCCCTCCCGTCGTGGAGCATACGTATCATGGTCTGGCGATGCAATCTGATGATACCTATAATGATCATCCTTTTTCGTTAGTGTTTCCCGGATATCGCAGGTGTGTCCTACGTTACGCAATCAACGGTGGTTTGTTCGTCTTTGCATTCTTTATCGTTCGACACGATGATTCGCGGGTGGAACTGAACTCGCGCGGGCTCACCTGTTTCCTCGCCGTGGCCGAACACGAAAGCTACACGCGCGCCGCCGCCGCACTGTCGCTTTCGCAGCCCGGTGTGCACCAGCACGTCCGCAACCTCGAAGCCGAACTGCAAACCAAGCTCGTCGAGCAGCACGGCAAGCGCGTCGTCCTCACCGAGCACGGGCGCGTGGTCTACCAGTACGCGCGCCGCGCCAACGACGAGCAGAAGGACCTCATCCGCTACCTCGGCGACGACAAGACGATGGGCCAGGGGCAGGTGCGCATCGCGGCGGGCACCACGGCTGCCGAGTTCATCATCCCGACGATCGCCGTCGCCTTCCAGGCGTGCCACCCCGGCATCCACATTCGTGTCCGAGCGACAGGCACGAACGATGAAGTCGATATCGGTGTGAGCGACCGCAGCTACGACCTCGGCATCCACAGCGACCTGACGCCCTATCCCGGTCTCGACAAGGTGGAGTTCCTCAGCGACACGCTGGTCGGCATCGCTCCCACCGGACATCCTTTGACCAGCCTGAAGCGGCCCGCCACGCCGGCCGAAGTCGCGCGCGAGACGTTCGTTCACTTCGGACTGACCGAACCGGCCATTCGCGTCGCCCCGATTCAGCAACTCATCAACACCTGGTTCGCTTCGGCCGGTGTCGAGCCAGCATCGCGACTGAATATCGGCGCGCTGACCGGGATCAAGCGAGCAGTGCGCGCCAACGCCGGAGTGGCCATCATTTCGAGCTATGCTTACGACACCACCGACTACGGCATCGCGGCGTTCAGGCTCGCTTCGCCGCCACGCCGGAGCTTCGTCCTCGTGACCCGTGACCGGGGCTGGGAGTCAAACGTCGTGCGCAGTTTCCGCGAGTTCGTGATGTCGCTCGCATGGACTGCCGGTGACAGCCGTACCTTCGAACCCCCACGCGAGGCGTAGCCCATGCCAGGCCCTTTCGACAATCTCCGTGTCCTCGAGTTCGGCCGCTTCATTGCCGCGCCCTACTGCGGCCAGTTGCTCGCCGACGGCGGCGCCGACGTCATCAAGGTCGAACCGCTCGAGGGCGATGAAACGCGCCGCAACGGCCCGATCGTGCCCGGCGAAGGGCGCCAGTTCCTCAACAAGAATCGCGGCAAACGCTCGCTCGCGGTCGACCTTGCCGACGCCGAGGTGCGCGGCGCGGTAGTCGAACTGGCGGTTCGCTCCGACATCGTGGTCGCGAACTTCCGCCCGGGGCAGGCGGCACGCCACGGCCTCGACTACGAGTCGCTTTCGGCGCGGAACCCGCGACTCATCTACGCCGAAAACACCGCCTACGGCCGCCGGGGTCCGATGGCCGAGACGGCCGGCATGGATGTGGTGCTGGCCGCCTACTCCGGCCTGCTCAACTTCCACCCGGACGGCCCGGCGAGCCTCTCCGACCCCATCGTGGACTACACCGCGGGGCTGCTGCTCGCCTGGGGTATTTCGACGGCGCTCTACACGCGGGAGCGCACCGGGGTGGGGCAACGCCTCGACGTCGCGCTTCTCCAGGCCGCGCTGCTGCTCCAGAACAATCACATCAACCAGGTCGACGTGCTCGATTCGTGGCGCGATGAGTTTGTCGACTACCTGAAGACCGCGTTCGCGAACGGCGCCACGTGGGCCGATGTGCTCGCCCGGCGCGAGGAACTCCAGCCGCACGCGATGATTCGCGCCTACTACGGCTACCTCCGCACCGCCGACGGTGTCATCGCGGTGGCTGCCATGTCGCGCCCGCTTCGCCTGAAGATGATGGAGGTTATCGGCTTCGAAGACCGCTGGACGAGCGAACCCGGTTGGCTGCCCGAGGACGGCCGGGCGTATGCCGACGGCGTGTTTCGCGCCGCCGAAGCCCGACTGGCCACGGACACCACGGAAGTCTGGCGCCAGAAGCTGGCAGCGGCAGGTATCCCCTGCGCACCGTTGCAGTTCCCCGAACAACTCCTCACCGACCCCCAGGTGCTCGCGAACGGCTTCGTCACGCGGCTCGAACACGAGACGGTCGGTGGCCTGACGGTGGTCTCGCCACCGGTGACGTTCTCGCGGACTCCGCTGGCCGCGCACGACGCGCCGCCACCACTGGGCAAGCACACCCGCGCCGCGCTCACCGAGGCCGGCCTGTCATCCGCAACAATCGACGCGCTCCTCGCGCGGGGAGTGATTGCCGCAGCGGACTGAGGATTGGGTGCGGTCATCGACCGGTCAGGTCGTCGTGTTGCCGGCGACGGTCATGCTCGTCCGGTTAGCGACGGCGTCGAAGCCGTAGCTCGTCGTGCTCGGTCCCGGGTAGGTGCCCCCCGAGAGACGGCCGGCGTTGTCGTAGGTGGAGCGTCGGAACGTGGCGTGGGGCGGCATCCTTCATTAGACTTCGGCTGCGCAAA
>CAYYDX010000121.1:0-6704 GCA_964470735.1 uncultured Anaerolineaceae bacterium | reverse complement strand
GCGAGCTGGCTGGCCCTCGCCGGCGGCGTCGCGCTCGGCGGTGTCGCTTCCGAAAGCCTGCTCATCGGTGCGCCGCTGGTCGTGATCGGCGTTGTCGCGGGCTTCCCGGCACTGAAGCGGCTGCTCCCCGAGGGAACGCTCTCGGCGCGGGCGGGCGTGCCGGCGGCGATCGCCGGGAACGGCTTCCTCAACATGGCGTTCTTCAGCACCGACGCCTTCATCCCCTACCTGGTGACTACCTATCGCGGGTACTCCACGTTCGTCGGCGGGCTCGCGGTGACAAGCGCGACCTTGAGCTGGACCGCCGGGTCGTGGCTGCAGGAGCGGTTCGCATCGTCGACCTCGCGTGCGGCGAGGGCATCGTTCGGCGGGGTGTTCGTGGCAATCGGCGTTGCCGCCACCTCGATCGGGCTGAGCAATGCGATCCCCGGCCCCGCCGTAGCGCTCACCTGGGCGATCGCGGGCTTCGGCATCGGCATCGCCTACCCGACCTTCTCGCTCGAAATGCTGGCCGGCGCCGAACCCGGCCGCGAGGGGGAGGTGGCCGCTGGCATGAAGCTGGCAGAGACGCTCTCGGCGGCGATCGGCGTGGGCGTGGCCGGCGGTATCGTCGCGGCGGGCGAAGCCGGTGGCTGGCACGGCCCGGCGCTCGGCGCCGTCTTTGTGATGGCCGGCGCGGCAGCGGTCATGACCGTGCTCATCAGCCGGCGGCTCTCCCGCGTTGTGCCGGAGCACGCCGCAGCGACCACCGTCCCTGTCCCGGCGCCAGCAGGCGGCGAATAGCTCAGGACGTGAGCGTGCCCTCCTTCGCGTAGCCGAAGTGGAGGCGCCCGTGGTCGGCATTGGCGGCCATGATCCCGCCGACTGTCCCATCGGCCCACGGCGCATGGGGGATCTTCGAATCCAGCTGCTCCTGCGTTAGCTCCGAGAGCAGCTTGAGCGTGTCCGCGCGGGTCTCGGCGCCGATACGCACCAGTTCGTCGAGCGGCTTGCCGCGATGCTGAGAAGCCCACTCCTCGGTCCAGCCGTGAAGGAATGCCATGACTTCTTCACGCGGCCTGGCCGAACCGTCGGCGTTACGGCCGATGGTCATCCCCGGCCCGCCCGCGAGGTGGCGGCGGAACATCTCGTTCCAGTTCCGCTCGATGAGCGTGGTGTGGATGAAGTGGTCGGCGTACGACCAGGTCTTTGAGGCGTCGTGCTCGCTCGGCGTGCGCGGGGCGAAGAGGTCGTCTTCGCTCATGGCGGCGAGCGTTTCGAGCAGCCATGAGCGGTCCGAGTTCAGTTTCGCTTCGATCTGGATGCGGTTCATCGAGTCTCCGGGGGGCGTTGGGCGTAGACGCGCCGCGGCCCCCATTCCGGGGGCCGCAACCTGGTGCCCGGCGAGGCCGGGTTAGTAGAACTTGAGCACGGTGCGGGCGACTTCGCCGGCCTTCATCGCGCGGAACGCTTCGTTCACGTCTTCGAGGACGCCGGTCCGGCTGATCATTTCATCGAGCTTGAGCCGGCCCTGGAGGTAGAAGTCGATGTAGCGCGGCATGTCCTTGCGGAAGCGGTTCGAACCCATGCTCGAACCCTGGATGCGCTTCTCGCCGAGGAACGCGGGCCCGTCGAGTTCGATTTTGGTGCCACGGGGATCATGCCGATGACGGTGGCCGTGCCCCCACGGTCGATGCATTCGAACGACTGCTCGGCCGCGCGCTTGTTGCCGATGGCTTCGAACGAATACTCGACGCCGCCACCGCCGGTGAGGTCGCGGATCGCCTGCACGGGGTCATGCGAGGAGGCATCGACAACGTGGGTGGCGCCCAGTTCCTTCGCCTTCGCGAGCTTCGATTCGACCGTGTCGACGGCGATGATCATGCGCGCGCCGCCAATGCGCGCGCCCTGGATTGCGCTGAGCCCGACACCGCCACAGCCGAAGACCGCGACCGAGGCGCCTGCCTCCATCTTCGCGGTGTTGAGGACCGCGCCGACGCCAGTGGTGACCCCGCAGCCGATGAGGGCGAGGCTGGCGAAGTCGACGTCGTTGCGAACCTTCACGACGGCGTGCTCGTGGAGGAGCATCTGCTCGGCGTAGGAGCCAAGGTTGGCGAACTGGCCGACGGGGCTGCCGTCCCAGCTCAGGCGAGGGGTTTCGCCCGGGCCGCGGCGCAGTTCGGGCGAGCGGCAGAGGT
The DNA here is from genome assembly GCA_964470735.1 of uncultured Anaerolineaceae bacterium. GTDB lineage: Bacteria > Chloroflexota > Dehalococcoidia > Tepidiformales > Tepidiformaceae > Amarobacter. Next base: position 4,527 of record CAYYDX010000121.1, on the reverse strand, counting down.
TCGGGCGGCCGCTCGTGCACATCTCGCAGTGTCCACAGAACACCGAGAGGCAGCAGATGACGTGGTCGCCGGGTTTCACGTAGCTGACCTGGTCGCCGACGGCTTCGACGATGCCGGCCGGTTCGTGGCCGAGGACGGCCGGGGCCGGCAGCGGGTAGAGACCATCCACGAAGTGGAGGTCACTATGGCAGACGCCGGTGGCCATGGTCCGGACGAGGACTTCGTGGCCCTTCGGCTTGTCGATGTCGATGTTTTCGATGGTCAGCGGCTGATGAGGCCCGTGGAAAATGGCAGCCTTCACGAAACTGTCCCTCCTGCGCGATGTGAAGCGGCGGGCGGAGTCTACACAACGCGCAGCCGCGCTGTCAGTGGTATTTCGGAGAAGCAAAGCTTCTGGGCACAAAGGACACGAAGACCACGAAGGTCCTGAAGGGCGGCCATGTCGTCAAAACGTCCGTTCGGCTTCGCGCCGCGAACCGGAGTTCGCGCAAAGGACGCCCCTGTTACTCGCCCATGCGCTTCTCAACTTCTTTGTGCCCTCCGTGTCCTTTGTGGCTCCAAGAATCGTGAATCGCAAATCGGAAATCGTGAATCGCACATCGCCGTCTATCCGCGCCCTTTGGTACACTCTCCCGTGGAGAGGTGTCCGAGTGGTTGATGGTGCCGCTCTCGAAAAGCGGTGTGGCGCAAGTCACCGGGAGTTCGAATCTCCCCCTCTCCGCCATGAACCACGATTCCGGACCTGCCGGAGAAACAGGAAAGCCCGCTGATTCAGCGGGCTTTCTCGTGTTTGCGGGGTGCGCTGCTCATGCCGAGCGGTGCACCAGCACAGTTTCGATCCAGGTGATTTTGCCTTCGCGGCGCTTCACGAAGTAGCGTTCGACGCGGTTTGGCTTCGATTCGGAGCGAGTGGCGCGATAGGCGCTCGCTTCGCGTTCGAGTTCGCGCTGGCGGGTTTCGTGCAGCTGGGCTGCGAGGGCTGGGTGAAGGTGCGTGGTCATCGGTCTGGTCTCCTCCGTCGGCCGGTGTCCCCGGCCTCTGGATGTATTGAACCTCGAACCGCCCGCCGCGAAGCCCGGCGGAGGAGGGGGAGGGGCTCACCCGTTCGGCGGAGAACCGCAGTCTTGTGTGAAGAACGTCACCCAGTAATGGCCCCGCAGCGCGGCTGTTGTGCCCTCAGGCCCACGCTTCGTATGGCGGGAACTCCATGGCGATCGTTTGCGCCATCAGTTGCCGCGTGAGCTGCATCTGCCCGATGTGCAGGCTCGAGTGCGACATGTCTTCCACGAGCGCTTCGGCGACGGTCCGTTCGCCGCCGGGGCAGAGCGCCTGCAACCGTTCCTCGCTGACGAAGCCCACCGCCTTCTTCAGGCGGATGTCCGTCGCTTCGATGCGGGCGATGAGGTCGGTGTCGCGCATCACGACGGTGTTCGAAGAGCCGAGCGGCTGCGTCCATGGCGCGTCCGAACCTTCGGCCAGCCCGGCGAGGTAGTTCTCGACCTCAAGCACGTGGAGGACGAGCCCGCTGAGATGCGGGGTCCGCTCGCGGATCGCCATCCACTTCAGGCCTTCGATATCGACGCCGCGGACGAGTGCGATCATGTCCTGGTGGTTTTCGTGGATGACGTTCACGAGTCCGGCGACAACGGGGTGCAGCGTGGGGACGACCGGTTCCATCGGTTCATCATCGCCGTGTAGCCGGGCAAGGCAAAGACGGCGGGCTGCGCCGGGAATGCGAAAAGCCCGGGGTTTCCGGGCTTTTCTGGGTGGGAACCACTACCAAAGACGCGGTTGGCGGCCGTGCCTTCAGGAGTCGAGTGCGGGGCGTCGCGGGGTGGTCTTGCCGCGAGGGTGGGCGAGCCGCGCGCTCAGGGCATGGGCGCCCTGCGAAATTGCGTCGACCAGGCCATGGTCGGTGGTGTTGGTCGTGCTCGAAGCGGCCAGGCGGCGGGCCTTGCGGGCGAGCTGCTCCTGGCGGAGTTCTTGGAGACGGGTGTGGCTATACGGTTCGAAGAGGGACATGGGTGCGACACCTCGATGCCAGGATTCCCTTACGGGTAGGCATATAGAAACATAGGCATATACCTAAGTCAATAGCCAAACGCCTAATTCTTTAGGCTGATTCCCCTACTGACCCCGGAATGTGTGCTTCGAACAGTCAACGCACCCGGCCGTGCCCGGTAACGCCGCCCGCACAGCCGGGTCGACAAGCCACGCTCGCACGCGGACAATCGCCCGATGCTGCGTATTGGCCTCGTTGGCGCCCAGTTCATCGGCAACCTCTACTGCCACTCCCTCCGCTCCGTCGAAGGCGCCGAAGTGACCGCCGTCGCTTCGCCCAACTCGCACCAGCAGTTCGCCGAGCGCTGGGGGATTGCCCGCCACTACGCCGCGTGGCAGGACCTGGTCGCCGACCCCGAAGTCGATGCGCTGGCCATCGCCGTCCCGAACGACCTCCACGCCCCGATCGCCATCGCCGCCGCGAACGCAGGCAAGCACGTGATGTGCGAAAAGCCGCTGGCGCTCAGTCTCGTCGAAGCTGACGCGATGGTTGCGGCCGCGCGCCAAGCGGGCACGGTTCTCATGTACGCCGAGAACCTCCTCTTCGTGCCGATGTACCAGCGTGTTCGCGAGCTCGCCCGGCGCGGCCGGGTCGGTCAGCCGTTTCTCGTGAAGCAGGCGCAGTGCCACGGTGGCCCCTATTCGCCCTGGTTCTGGGATATCGAACGCGCGGGTGGCGGTGTCGTCCTCGATATGGGGTGCCACAGCATCCACGCGGTCTGCTGGATGATGGACGCCTGGCCCGAAGCCGTGACCGCCACCATGGGCCGCTACGCCCACGCCGAAAAGGGTCTCGCCGAGGATCACTCGAATGTCATCCTCCACTTCCCCGGCGGCGCCATGGGCATCGCGGAGAACTCGTGGGCGATGCCGGGCGGCAACGACTACCTCGAGGTCTACGGGCCGCAGGGCCGCCTCGTCGCGAACCTCGAGCGGGGACCCTCGATCGCCATGTACACCGCGCCCCAGGGTGAAACCGCCGCCGACTCTTCCAGCCGTTCGGGCTGGCAACACGTCATGTACGAAGAGGCGTGGCAGTTCGGCTTCCCCCAGGAACTGCAGCACTTCGTCGACGCGGCCGCCGGGCGGGTCGAACTGCGTTCCAGCGGCGAAGACGGCAGACGCGTACTCGAAATCATCTACGCGGCCTACGAATCGGCGAAGACCGGCCGCCGTGTGCCGCTCCCCTTCGCCAGCGACAGGCCGAAGCCCATCGACCACTGGCTCTGATCGCACGCTGCCGCCGGGGGCGTCTTAACCTTGCGTTCGCGACCGAACCGCGAGCGCCGGTTACATTGACCTGCGATGGCATGGCTCCAATCCTTCTTCAACACACCCGCCCGGCAGGCTCTTGGATGGACGGTGCTGGGCGTTCTCGGCATCGTCATGGCCGCTGGAGGGGTCTACTTCCTCACCGGCGATGACAACGGCGGTATATCGCGCGCGGACGCAGGGCAGACCCAAACGGCCACGCCAACCGCCACGCCGTCACGGACTGCCACGGCTCAGCCATCGCCGAGCGCTTCACCCTCGCCAACCGCGACGCCGACCGAAACCGCGACGCCGGCGCCCACGCAGCGCCCGGCGGCGAACGCCAGTACGGGTTCGAGCGGAAGCAGCGGCGGCGCTTCCTCCGGCGACTCCGGCGGAAGCGCACCCGAGCCGACGCCGACGCCGCCACCGGTCGTTGCCGGGGGCGACTACTGCCCGAACTCAAGTTCCAGTTCGCCACCCAATAGCGTGATCGGTATCTTCACGATCGGTGGGGCGCCAGCGCCCGCGGGGAGCGCGGTCAGCCTTGCCTTCGATGGCGTCATCGGTCCGACACGCCTGTCCACTGCCGCCGGCGGCTACCGAGTCGACTACTTCGCGGGGCCCGAAAGCTGTGCCAACCGCGTGGGCGCTGCCATCGCCGTTGTCTACAACGGTCAGTTCTTCCCGACAGGCCACACCGTCGGGGACAGCCCCGGCGCCCCGGTGAACTTTCCCATCGCTGTCCCCTAACGCTGGTCAAGCCATGCCCGTTGCCTGCTTCTGCCACGAGGCGCCGCTGCCCGGCGCCGGGGTGTTCGGAACACGTTTGACGATAAACCGCGCCGGTTGCTAAAGTTCGGCACGAACATGCGTTCGAGAGGCAGCCCCGAGTCATGAAAGATCTCTCCTCGAAGCAAGACCAGATCCTCGAGTTCCTCCGTTCCTTCATCGAGGACAAGGACTACCCGCCCAGCATTCGCGACATCCAGGACGGCTGCGGCATCAGCAGCACCTCCGTGGTCGACTACAACCTGCGCAAGCTCGAAGAAAAAGGGATGATCCGCCGCGACCGCGAAGTCTCGCGCGGTATCGAGATCCTCGGCGCGCGGGGCGGCCGCCGCGCGCGCATCGTCGAGATCCCGGTGCTCGGCAGCATCGCCGCCGGCCAGCCGATCCCGGTGCCCACCTCCGAGCGCTGGGGGAACGACAGCG
>CAYYDX010000120.1:0-6909 GCA_964470735.1 uncultured Anaerolineaceae bacterium | reverse complement strand
CTCGTCCCACCGGCGATGGTGCGGCAGACGGTAGTCAGGTAGGTGAGCGCGAACTGCGCCTGGAGGCGTTCGTAGGGCGAGCCGGGCATCAACCCGGCGTGCATGCCGAGGATGGCGAGACCGGTGTTCGCGATCCGCTGGTCGAGCTCGCTGAGGAAGAGCTTGAGCAGGCTCGCCTCCTGGTTCGGCACGCCGCCGATCGCGAGCATGCTTGCCACCCGGTAGCTCAGCATCGTCGCCACGCCGACTTCCACCGCATGCTGCGCCAGGCGGTGACGCTCGACCGCCCCGGCCGTCCGCTTCGAGCCGCGCAGGAAGCCCGCGAGTTCGTCGACCGTTCGACGGGCGCCGCCTGCGTTCGCAATGTTCGAACGCTCGAGATCCAGCGTCGTGGTGGCGAGGTACCAGCCGCGGTTTACCTCGCCCAGCAGCGAATCGGCCGGCATTCGCACATTGTCGAAGAAGAACTGCCCGAATCCCTTCCGCCCTGCGATGTTGAGGAGCGGCCGGAAGGTGACTCCCGGCGTTTTCAGGTCGAGCAGGAAGTAGGAGATCCCGCGATGCTTCGGCGCGTCCGGGTCGGTCCGTGCAAGCAAGTACATCCAGTCCGCGTAGTGCCCGTGGCTCGTCCAGATCTTGCCGCCGTTTAGGATCCAGTCATCACCGTCCCGGACGGCCGTTGTCTTCAGGCTCGCAAGGTCTGAACCCGAACCGGGCTCGCTGAAGCCCTGTGCCCAGACCACGTCCCAATTGGTGATCCCCGGCAGATGCCGCGCTTTCTGCGCTTCGGTCCCGGCGATCTGGATAGTCGGTCCCGCATAGCCCACAGCCGGGCCGCGCGCACCGTTCGGTGCACGGAAATAGGCCATTTCCTCACCGAAAACGAGCTGTTCGACCGCGCCGAGTTCCATGCCTCCGTACTGGCGCGGCCACGCCGGAGCGATCCAGCCCTTCGCCGCGAGGAGTTTATTGAACGCCCGGAGTTCGTCGGGCCGCTCCTCCTCCGAATACGGAAAGCTCTCCATCTCGGGGCGCATGACGCCCCGGAGCCACGCCCGCACCTCATCGCGAAGCGCTCGTTGCTGTTCGGTTAGCCGGAGTTCCATCGCGGAAGTCTATAGGAATGACACTGGCCGGTGTTCAACCTAACCGGATGTCGTCCAGGATTTCGGATGCATCGGCGAGCCGTTGAATCCGGTGGATGTTCGACCCCATGAGCGCACGATTACGTGGCCAATCGACAAGAAACACGTGCGGAATGAGTTCCGAGACCCACTGCGCGGTGAACGGGTCGTCCTCGAAGTGGGCGAGCGGGTGCAGTTCGCGCATCTTCCGTGCCTTGTACTGCGCCGATGTCTCTGTCCAGTCCGGGCGCAGGTGAAGTTCCGGCGTCTCGCCGAGATAGCGGCGCAGCCACTCGCGAGTCTCGCCCTCGGCGGGCTTCCCTCGCGCCGTCACTACAACGCACCGGACCTCTTTCGCGAGCGCAGTGAACCCCTCGATCGCACCGGGCATTGGGCGTCGCCAGCGGTATCGCCATCCCTCCGTCCGCCAGAGGATTCCTCGCTTGCCCGCCGCCTCTCGCGACTTGTTCGTGCCAGTTCCCGGGTTGATCCCGAACGGTGGCCGGCACAGCACACCGTCGAGGTCGAAGGTTAGCAACGCGCGCGAATCCATGGCCCCATGCTACGGTGACTGGCGCGTAGGTTCCGGTTCGGCCAGCGTTCGAAGTCGATGGATCCGCTCCAGGGAATCTGGCTCTTCGCTGCCGCTTTCGCCGCCGGGGCGATCAACGCGGTCGCCGGTGGCGGCTCACTTGTGAGCTTCCCGGCTCTCCTTGCAGCAGGCTACCCATCGAAGGCCGCGAACGTCACCAACAGCGTCGCGCTCTGGCCGGGCTACGTCGGCGGTTCCTTCGGTTACCGCGCCGAACTCTCCCGGCAGCGTTCCCGGATCACCGCTCTCGCCCTCCCCAGCATCGCGGGCGCGCTGGCAGGATCGGTCATCCTCCTCCGGACGCCGGAATCCGCGTTCGACCGGCTTGTGCCATTCCTTATTGTCTTCGCCTGCCTTGTGATGACCTTCCAGGACCAACTCTCCGCGTGGGCCCGGACGCATCGGCTCGTCGCCCAGCACGACGACCATGTGCCCCCCACGCTTTACCTCTCCATCTTTGTGCTCGCCATCTACGGGGCCTATTTCGGCGCCGGTCTGGGGATTCTCACCCTGGCGGTCCTCGGCATTCTCCTGCCCGACGACCTCCAGCGTTCGAATGCACTCAAGGGGCTGCTCTCCGTCCTCATCAATGTCGTCGCCGTCGTGTACTTCGTCGCATTCGGTCCGGTGCGCTGGGCGCCCGCTGCGGTCATGGCCGTCGCCGCACTGCTCGGCGGCTATCTCGGCGTTGGGCTGGCACGACGACTCGGCAAGCGCTGGCTGCGGGTCGCGGTCATCGCATACGGCCTGCTCGCGGCCCTCGTCCTTTTCGTGACGTAGCGCCGGGCAAGGGGAAAGGGCCACACATGGCGACCCTTTTTCCTGCTCGACGCGGCCGGTGAACATCACGGGACGGGCATGTCATCGAACCACAGTTCCGCCTCTACCCGTGGAAGTTGGGCAGAAGCGGCCGGCGCTCCCAGGACGCCGTTGATTGCGGCTTCATGCTCGGCGATGACGTCCGCCTCACTGAGCGTCACGGTGTCAACGTCGGACGCCGGCAGCGCGCCCGGCGACGTGCTGACGGCCGGCGCGAGGCCGTGGACGGCGTCGTAGTTCTCGCCCGCTCCGTAGGCCGCCGCCATGGCGGCCTCGTGCTCCATGATCGCTTCAAGTTCGGTCATCACAACCTGCGCCGGGACGGAAGCCCTCAGCGGGTACGGGTTGGTCCCTGTCGCGAGACCGGGTTCGGCGTCACCGCGGCTCCAGTCGTACCGGGTGGCGGTGAACACACCGGCGGCCACGAGTGCGATGGCGCCGAGGACGATGAACGGATGGCTCTTGAATGGCTGATGCGTCTGCGGATGGATAGCCACGGCTTTGCCTCCTGAATGGCTGGTGGTTGTGTGTGAGCGGCCTGGAATCAGCTGGTGAGCGGACGACGCCAGTCAAACGGGCGGGACCCGCGTCCCCGGCGTGCGTCGGACTCTGTCGTGGCCACGGTGGCCAGGGCCTCACGCTCACGCAGCAGCCGGACGACCAGTCGGTCGTAGTCGGCTACTTTCGCCAGGGCCTGGAGTTCGAGAATGTTGTCGAACACGATGGAACCTCCTTCCGTAGTCGCCGGCTGGTCACCGAGACGAGAACCTGGTGCGGTTTCTGCCTGCGGTTTCAGCGGCGCCAGCGGCAGTCTGTTCTTGCCACCATGCGGTCAATATGACGCAATTCACTATCGCTCATAGTGCTCTGTGAACCGCCCAACAAATGTGAACTGCCAGTGTCACCAGGTTCACACGTGGACAGCGAACGCCGACCCCCGAAGGCCGCCGTCGGCGTTGTCAGGATCCGGGCAGCGCGTCAATCACACGCGACCAGTTCAGTTCGAAGAGGTGCACCGGCTCCTCGATACCGCGCAGCGCAGCCAGTCCCCGGTCGGAGAAAAGGAACCCCTTGCCGACGGTCAATTCGCGGACAACGTTCGCGACGAGGACTTCGCCGCCCTTCGCTTCAGCCGCGACCCGAGCCGCCGCAATCACCGACGTGCCAAAGAAGTCGTTGTCTTCATCGACAGGCTCCCCGGCGTTCAGCCCAATCCTCACGCGAAGTGGTTCACCGGGTCTGGAAGCAAAGGCCCGCTGCAGCGCCCCGGCCCACTCGAGTGCCGCCTGTGCCGAATCGAAACTGGCCATGAAACCGTCGCCCTGCGACTTCACAACCGTGCCGCCGTACTGCCGGAGCGTCTCGGTGGTCAGGCGTTCGTGCTCCCGGAGCACGGTACGCCCGGCCGGGTCTCCGAGGCGCTGCATCATTTCGGTGTGGCTCTCGAGGTCCGTGAACGCGATGACTTTCAAGCCCTTTCGCGCGAACAACGGCGGTCTGTTGACTGCGGGCTCCTCGTCGCCGTTGTAAAAGTCGATGACCTGGTCGACAGTTTCAAACAACATCCCGCCCAGCGGGGTGGACTCCACCATCGCGATGCGTGCGTTCGGAATGCGCGTCGCGATGGCGCGCACGTGCTGCGCATTGACGATCGGGTTGTTGCGCGCCTGCAACACGAGAGTCGGCGCCTGGATTCGCTCGAGCAGGTGCGAGGCGTCGAACTGTTTCACCGACTGCAGCCAATGACGGATTACCCCAACTGGAGTGGCCTCGACGAGGCTCTCCCGGAGCTTTCCCTGGTGCGAAAGCGGAACGCCGAGCAACGAGAGCAGCGCAGTCACGAATAGCGGGAAGTCAGTCGCGGCAAGCTCGAGAACCTGGACGAGCGGCGAATTTGCCTCCATCACGCGCAGTTCGATGCACGGATTTGCAAGCACGAGGCGGTTCGTCCACTCGGGCGCCAGCGCGGCGAATGCGGCCGCAGGCGCTGCGCTGGGCCCCCAGCCGTAGACATCGACGGGACGCCCCAGCTCCCGGGCTATCGCGCGCATGTACTCGATCTGGGCCACCATCGACATATCGACTGGTCCGCCCTCCGAAAGGCCCACCCCGGGAAAGTCGAAATGCACCACGCTCCGCCGGGAACTCAGCCGCGCGATGAACCCCACCCCGCCGATGGCGAGGATGGTACTGCTCAGGCCCAGGTTCTCAACGACAACGATGGGAGAGCCCTCACCGCGCTGGAGAAATGCCACCGGAACACCGGCATCAGTTGTCGCGAATCGCACCTGGGAACCTGCCACAGGTTCATCCTCCGGCGGTAACCGCTCATGGTGATGAAGACCTTCACCATCTGTGTTGGCTCGTATTGTAGCGACGTCGGCAAGCGTGCACACGGTGTCCCGGGACAACGCACGCGCCTGGCTTAGTCCCGGCCTCTCGCGGCCAGGCTTCGCGAGTGATTTCGTTCACACGCATTCGCTTGACAGCATTCCTACTATTACGGTGCCGGGCGACCAGGGCCACGCACGACACGGTTCTGTCACAGACCCGGCGCTACAGGTGCTGCACATGGATGCATACGACACCGGTTTGCTGGTCATCAACGGGATTGGCGCACATCCACCCACGCAGACTCTCGATGCAATGATGGAACCGCTGCTCGCTCGGATGCGCGCCGAAGGCTCCCTCATCGACACGGTCGCCACGCAACTTGGAGACCCGGAGGGCCCCGGGGGCAAGTTCGATGCCCTCGTGGTGGACTACCGGGCGGGCGACCCACCTGAGAATCGAAAACTCCTGGTGGTCGAGGGTCGCTGGCAGGGCCTGTACCGAAAACCCGACCTGAACAAGATGTCGGCGTGGCTGTACGCCCGCCAGGGCGGGATGATCCTGGATGTCGTTCGCTACCTCGGCCGAACCTGGGGAACCTTTCTCCTCTCGCTCACGTTCACGCTGCTCATGGCCACTGCGATCGTCCTGGGGGGCTGGAAACCGCACCAGCGGTTTATCGACGTTGTCGCCGTGGGAACCACCGTAGTCGGCGTGGCCGGATTCGTCGTGCTCGCCTGGGAAACCAGGCCAGAGAGCGCCGAAACGAAATCCCGCTGGCACGCCATCCCGAATGTTGTGGATCGGCCCGACCGGCTCGCGTGGCTTGATCCGGGGCTTGCATTGGTGTGCGCGGCTCTTCTTGCCGGCTGGGCTGGCTGGTCCCTCGTTGAACCCTGCAACCTCCTGGCTGTTTACCCACTCGGGTTAGCGCTCCTGCTCGCTATGGCCACGTCAATGGTTGGAGATATCCGGGACGACTTCGCCGGGCGTCGCGAACCCGGTGACGGTTCCGACGAAGGTGACGTGGGGGATGGACATGCTCGTCCCTTCATCAAGACCATCGCTCTCGCACCCGTGTTCACCCTCCTCTTCTGGGTATACATCACGATGAGGGCCGTCATCGTCGTCGCCGCGTTGTTCGCTATCGTCTTTTTCTGGGTCTTCGTACCACTGCTCAGGCTGCTCGCGCTGCTCCCGTTCGCCAATCGTTTTTCGTGGTGGGTGTTCACGAAGTTTGAGACAGCGCTCTTCACCGGTGGCTGGGCCGACATGGAATCCGTCCTCAACAATCACGTTTCCACCGCGGCGATGCGAGCGCGCCTTCGGACGGCACTGTCGCTCCTCCGCGATGAGGTGAAGTGCGACAAACCTCTCACTGTGATTGTCCACTCTGGCGGTAGCCCGCTGGCGTGGGACCTGTTGAGTTCGAGCTGGCTGAGGGACGAACTGGCACTGCCCGGCGCCCGTCACCACGACCTCCGGCTCGTCACCGTTGCCCCGTCCCTGAACTGGGCACGCAAAGCGATGCGAGACCGGCGGGCGACGATGGTTGAGGGGGAACTGGTTCCAGGGACGAAGTGGCTCAACATTTACTCGGCATGGGACCCCACGCCTCACGGCGAGACTGACGCGACGATTTCGCCGCTTTGGGACGCCACGGCGCTCTGGGCGCCTCTCCTGGATACCGATGAGCCCGTCACCCGGGAATCAGCAACAGCACGCGCCAACCTCGTCGTCCGGAATCTGGGCGCACCGGTGCTCGACGAGCACCGTGAGTACTGGCAGAACCAGGAGCAGGTGGTTCCCGTCCTCGTCCATGCCATTGATCCGGACATCAAATGGGCGAGTGAGCAATCGACGAAAGAATGGCGGGCGTACTGGGGAAACGTCCGGCTCGGTCTCGTTTCGACCCTGGTGCGCGTTCGACTCATCCTTGTTAGCAGCATCATCGCCGTTCTGATGTCCGCGTTCAGCGACGACGGAGCTTTCCACGCCATCGTCTCGGCGCCGGACAACATGTGGAAACTGGGGGCCGCCGTG
>CAYYDX010000119.1:0-6961 GCA_964470735.1 uncultured Anaerolineaceae bacterium | reverse complement strand
CAGTGCGCCCTCCGTCGCCGTCGGGCGACGGTTGTGGTGGATGTTGGCGCCCGGTCGTAGGGGCGTATTGCAATACGCCCCTACCACGTTTGCGACAGGACTCGTTGAATCGAATGTGCGGCACGCCGGCAGCGCGCCCTCTGTTGCCGTCGGGCGACGGTTGTGGTGGGTTTGGCGCCCCACTGAACCGCGATAACCATCCGCGCACAGCAACGGGTGCGCCTTCGCGCTCGTGTGGCATCCTTCACAAACACCTACCCGAGGTCTGCCCGTGCGAGTCAACCTCTCCAATCGCTACCCGCGCGTGATGCAACTGCGCGACGGCTCACGAACCACCGTGCGGCCAATGAGCCGGGCCGACGAATCGGCGCTGGTCGAGTTCTTCCAGGAGATTCCTGCCCGCGAGCGCTACTTCCTCAAGGACGATGTGACCTCGCGAAACGTTATTCGGACGTGGATCGAGAACCTGGACTTCGACTACGCGGTGCCGCTGCTGGCTTTCGACGGCCACCAGATCGCCGGCGATGCGGTGCTCATCCGGCACCGCTCGGCGTCGCTCGCGCACGCTGGCGAAATCCGCGTCGTGATCGCCCCGGCGTGGCGCGATCGTGGGCTCGCGGTCACCCTCATGAACGAACTTGTCGAGGTCGCGCGGGTCGCCGGGCTGAGTGAGGTGTTGTTCGAATTCGTGCGCGACATCCAGGAGCCGGGCATTGAAGCGGCGGAGTTTCTCGGTGCGACGGTTGCCGGGGAACTGCCGGACTGGGTCCGGGACGATACAGATCACGGGCACGCAATCGTGTTTCTTCGCCTCCGGTTGTAGGCGCCAGGTGGCGGCGGCCCAGCCTCGTGATGCATTTCACATGGCTCTCGGTAGCCTGACCCCGATATACTGCTCGGGGTAGGGGGACGCTCGATGCGTACCGTATTCCTTGTGACCCGGCGCGCGGAGGTGGCCCGGTTCGGCCCAGAACTCGAACGCGCCGGCTTTTCGGCGCCGGTGATGGCGCCCGAACGGCTGACCGACGACGAATTGAACCGCAGCGCCGACGTGGTGGTGCTCGATCTGCGCGACATTCCCCCGGCCGCGTTCTCCATTCTTAGCCAGGGCTACGCCGAGAACGGCGTAGTTCTCATCGCCGCCGCCAGCCCCGAGCAGTTCGACCGGATCAGCGTCGACCTCGCGATCGACGACTTCGTCATGCTGACGGCGCCGCCGGAGGAGTTGGCCCGGCGTATCGAACGCGCACTCTGGCGAAAGCACGGCGTCGATGGCGAGAACATCGTGGTCTGCGGAGCGCTCACCCTCGACCTTTCGAACTACCGCGTCACCGTCGCCAACGAGCCGCTGGTGATGACCTTCAAGGAGTACGAACTCCTACGCTTCCTGGCGACCAACGCCGGGCGCGTGTTCACGCGCGAACAACTGCTGAACCGTGTCTGGGGGTACGACTACTTTGGCGGCGCGCGCACAGTCGATGTCCACATCCGGCGCATCCGGGCAAAGATCGAGATTCACGGCCACGCGTTCATCGAAACCGTGCGCAACGTCGGCTACCGGTTGGTGGCGGAAGCGAAGAAGGACCCGGCGGACTGAGGGGTCTCAGCCGTTCTCGCGGAGTACCCTGAACAGTTCGTCGAGTTCCAGTTCGAATCCCGGTAAGACAGTGCCAGCATCGAGCTTGCCTGTGCCTTTGCGAAACTCGGCCTGCGCACCCCGGCGGTAGACGCTCACATTCTCCAGTTCCGGGTCGATAACCCAGACGAGACTGGTACCCGCGCGGAGATAGAAATCCACTCGCTCCGCCACGCGGCTCGTACGGTCATCTGGAGAGAGAACCTCGATCACGAAGTCGGGCATCACCTCGACGGGTCCCGCGCCGCCTGCCTGCCAGCGCGAATTCAGCGTCACCGAGAGATCGGGCAGGAAGACCCGGTCGGACCGGATGTCGCGATGCCGCAACTCTGTCGCACCGTGGGCGATCGGGTTCGCACGGAGGTAGTTGCGCAGGATCCCGGCAATTTCGAAGACGGTGGCGCTATGCTTCGCGGAAGGCATGGATTTCGGCACCACCTCGCCATCAATCAACTCGAGGTACGGCTTCGTCTCCTCCAGCGCGAGGAATGCTTCGACGGAAACCCGGGTTGGCGTTGTCATCGCACGCTGAGTATATCGAATCGGCCACCCCGCTCAGACCTCGACCACCTCGGCCTCTTCGAGTGTCTCGCCATAGACGTCTGCCAACGTTGTGGCGAGTACGTCCGCGGCGCCGGACGGGTCTGTTTCGAAGTATCGCCAGTGGTTCGGACGCGCCTGGTCGGGTGGTGCGAACCCATGCCGCCGGAGTTCGAGCAACTGCTTCGTGGTTAGCGGCGTATCGAGGAACTGGTCGCTCACCGCTTCGAGCGCGAGGCGTCCGGTGCGTGGTGGCGCCTCGGCCTGCACGTAGGCCAGCGGCCCCTGGAGGATGACGGCGTCAATGTTCCGCGCGATGAGCCGTTCGAGCGCAGATGTCAGTTCGGCGATGGTTGCCATACGCGAAGTGTAGTGTTGGCCGAGGGTCGCGGCGACATGGAGTTGGTAGGGGCGTATGGCAATACGCCCCTACGACGCTGGCGAACGTAGTCCGTGTGTTCGATCTATCCGTGTGTGCCGGAGGCCGTAGCCGCTTCCTTGCGGGCGCGGCTCGGATGGCCGGGGTGGTGCGTTCGCTGCCGTGGTAAGCCGGGCATCCCACCGCTCCATACCTGTCGCGGCTCGGACGGTGGGCGTGGTGATGGTACGGCTAACCTCTACCGGTAGTTGCCGAACTTCAGTTCGATCCCGTAGTCCTCGCCCTTCAGGTCGGTGATGACCTGCTGGAGTTCGTCGCGGCTGGGGCTGCTGATGCGCACGGCGTCGCCCTGGACCTGGGCCTGTACCTTCTTGTATTTCTGGTCCTTCACGAACTTCACGATCTTCTTCGCGATGTCCTGTTCGATGCCCTGGACCAGCGTGATCTCCTGGCGGATGGTGCCCTGCGTGGCCTTCTGGGGTGTGCCGCGCGTCATGTTCTTCACGGGGACGTTCCGGGCGATGAGCCGCCCCTGGAGGACCTGCCACATCGCGTCGAGCTTGTAATCGTCCTGGGCGTGCATGCTGATCTTCGTCTCGCCGTGGGTGTAGTCGATCTCCGCCACGACACCTTTGAAGTCGAAGCGGTTGGTGATCTCCTTCTTCGCCTGGTTGACCGCGTTGGCCACTTCCTGGAGGTCGCATCCGGTGGTGATGTCGAAGGTTTCGTCTTTCGCCATTGCCCCAATGTACCGCGCGCCGCCGCGATGCAGTAGCCGCGTGACCGAACCGGCCCGCGCGTTCGGCTACACTGTGCCCACAGTCCTGCCGCGGAGGCCCCGAATGTCCGACATCGAACGCGCGAAGGAGCTTCGCGCCGCGTACGACGAAGCTGTTGTGCAGGAGGGCAAGGAGTTGGCCGGCCCGTTCATGACGGTCTCCGGCCGCCCAATCGAGCGTCTCTACGACCAGACCGACGTCGCCGGGCTCGACTACGAGCGCGATATCAACCTCCCGGGCGCCTACCCGTTCACGCGTGGCGTCCATCGCACGGGCTATCGCGGCAAGCCGTGGACGATCCGCATGTTCAGCGGCTTCGGTTCGGTGGAAGAGACGAACCAGCGGTACAAGGACCTGCTGGCGACCGGCAACAACGGTCTCAGCATTGCCTTCGATATGCCGACGCTCATGGGCTACGACCACGATGAGCCGTGGGCCGAGGGCGAGTTCGGCAGCTGCGGCGTGGCCGTCGATTCGCTGACTGACATGGAGATGCTGCTCGACGGCCTCCCGCTCGACCGGATCACGACGTCGATGACGATCAACAGCCCGGCGCCGGTGGTCTGGGCGCTGTTCATCGCCGCTGCCGAAAAGCGCGGTATACCCCGGGCGAAGCTCGCGGGCACGCTCCAGAACGACATCCTGAAGGAGTACATCGCCCAGAACGAGTACATCTACGACCCGGCCGCCTCGATGCGCCTGGTGACCGACACGATCGAGTTCGCGGCAAACGAGATGCCGCTCTGGAACCCCGTTTCGGTTTCCGGCTACCACATCCGCGAGGCGGGCGCGACGGCGGCGCAGGAACTCGCGTTCACGCTGGCCGACGGCATCGAGTACGTGAAGTGGGCGCTGGCGCGGGGCATGGACATCGATAGCTTCGCGCCGCGCATCAGCTTCTTCTTCAACAGCCACAACGACTTCTTCGAAGAGGTGGCGAAGTTCCGCGCGGCCCGCCGGATCTGGGCGCGGCAGATGCGCGAACGGTTCGGCGCAAAGAACCCGCGCAGCTGGCTCATGCGCTTCCACACCCAGACGGCCGGGGTTTCGCTCACCGAGCAGCAGCCCGAGGTGAACCTCGTGCGCGTCGCGATACAGGCGCTCGCCGCCGTGATGGGCGGCACCCAGTCGCTCCACACCGATGCGATGGACGAAGCGATTGCACTGCCGAGCGACAAGGCGGCGCGGCTCGCGGTGCGCACCCAGCAGGTCATCCTCCACGAAAGCGGTGTCATCAACACCATCGACCCGCTCGGCGGCAGCTACTTCGTGGAAAAGCTGACGACCGAGATGGAGAACGACGTTCTCAGGTACTTCGAACAGATCGAGACACTCGGCGGGGTCATCCCGGCTATCGAAACCGGCTTCTTCCAGAAAGAGATTGCCGACGCATCGGCCCGCTACCAGTTCGAAGTCGACACGCGTGACCGCATCATCGTCGGCGTGAACGAATACGTGATGAACGAGCCTTCCGACATTCCGATCCTGAAGTTCGACCCGGAAGGGGAGAAGCGGCACCTCGCGCGGCTGAAGAAGCACAAGGCCGAGCGCGACGCCACCCGCCACGCCGAGACGCTGGCGGCGCTGGAGAAGGCCAGCCGCGAGGAGCGCACGAACACGATGCCGTACATCATCGACGCGGTGAACGCGGGCGCGACGGTGGGCGAAGTGTGCAACCTCTGGCGGCGCGTGTACGGCGAGTACAAGGAGCAGGTAGTGGTCTAGCGGCTGGTGGTTCGCTGTGGGCCGTTCGCCGTTAGCCTCGGGCGGTTGCCTGTGGCGTTCCACTTTCTCCGCGATCCGCGTAGCATCGCGCGCACAAACTCGGGGGATGAGTGCGAATGGCTGTGGAAGCGAAGGTTATTCCGATCAATGGCGGGCAGTTCGAGCCGCCGGTCTACCGTCTCGGGAGTGGCGCGCCGCTGCTCTATTTCCATGGCGCGGGCGGTATCCGCAATGGCGTAACGCCGGAGATCGAGGCGCTGGCGAAGAGCTATGACGTCATCTTGCCCACCCACCCCGGCTGGGACGACACGAAGGGCCTCGACCAGATCGACGACATCCACGACATGGTCTCGTACTACCAGGACTTCGCCGACGCGCTTGGCCTCGAATCGTTCCACCTCGCCGGGCATAGCATCGGCGGGATGTTCGCGGCTGAATTCGCGGCGGCGCGGCCCGACATGGTGAAGAAGCTCGTGCTCACCTGTCCGGTCGGTCTCTGGCTGGACGAATCGCCGGTGACCGACATCTTCACGCTGATGCCGAACGATCTGCCGGGCGTGCTCTTCGGCGACCTTTCGAACCCGGTGATCCCGACGCTCTTCAAGCCGCCCGCGAACGAAGACGAGATGGCCGAGAACTACTACTACCAACTCGCCAACTTCGCGGCGACGGGCAAGTTCATCTGGCCTATCCCCGACAAGGGCCTGAAGAAGCGCCTCCACCGCATCAAGGCGCCGACGCTGCTGCTCTGGGGCGACCAGGACCGGCTGACGCCTCCCGCCTACGGGCCGCTCTTCGCGAGCAAGATCGCGAAGTCACAGCTTGCGGTGGTTCCGGGCGCCGGGCACATGCTCCCGCTCGAAAACACCGCTGCGTGGGCGAAGGAGATCACTGCCTTCCTCGGGTAGTCCGAGAGGGCCACGAAGGAACGAAGGTCGATGAGGGCGCTGCCGAACCCGCGGAGCCGATCCTTACGCGGTGCAAACCGGCGCACCGGGTTCGCGCTTCTTACGGTGGCCGTGCTCGGGTCGCTGGTGATGGCGTGCGATCCGGAGATTGACGCGGCTGAGAGCGCGCGCTACGAGGCGACGGGTAAAGCGCGATTGCGCGTTCAGGACTCCCGTGTTTATCCCGACCACTACACCCCGGCGCCGGGTGCGCCGTCCGTCGAGAACTCGAACGGTGGGCGCGTCACCTACTTCACTCCGGTTGCCACGGCTGCAAGCGTCGCCGACGTGCTCGCCGACGGGGTGGTGACGCGCGAGGAGTTCGATGCAGCAACGGCCCGCATGATCGCGTGCATGGATGAGCAGGGCGTAAAGCATTCACCGCCCGTGTACGACGAGCGCTCCCACCAGTACCGGTTCAGCATAGAGTCAAAGCCTGGCTCGCAGCCTGGGCTGACGGTCTACGATGAGTGCTGGATGGAGTTTGCGCAGGACGTGACCGGCAGATGGGTGCAGCAGAATCCACCGGCCTTACCTTGAACCGTGGTGGTCGAACGACACCAGGGCTGTCGTGATGTTGCGCCGAGTACGTCGTCCTGGTCCGGCTCCAAGCGGGCGAGACCGAGGACAGCCATCCCTTTGTTCCTCCGTTCCATCGCGGCTCATTACAACTCCACCACCACATCGGCGAAGCGCCCGGTGAACCGGCGGTCGTGGCTAACCGCCAGGATCGCGCCGTCGTAGCCTTGGAGCGCGGTTTCGAACGCCTCGCGGCTGTCGAGGTCGAGGTGGTTCGTCGGTTCGTCGAGGATGAGCAGGTTCGCGCCGCCGCGAACGATGAGCGCGAGGCTGAGCCGCCGCCGTTCGCCGTAACTGAGGTTCGTGACCGGCGTGCGCACCTGGTCGTGCCCGAGGAGGAAGCGATGGAGGAAGTTGCTGGCCTCGGCCTCGGTCA
>CAYYDX010000118.1:0-7192 GCA_964470735.1 uncultured Anaerolineaceae bacterium | reverse complement strand
CGCGACGGTGTACCCGAGTTGTGCGAGCATCGAAACCGCCGTGCTGCCGACCCCGCCCGTCGACCCGGTGACGATGACCGTCCCCTGGTCCGGGCGCAAGCCGTTGTGCTCGAGCGCCTCCACCGAGAGCGCCGCGGTGAAGCCGGCCGTGCCCAGCGCCATCGCCTCTTTCGTGGTCAGGCCGTCCGGGAGCGGCATCACCCAGTCGGCCGGGATGCGCGCCAGTTCGGCGAACCCCCCGGGGTGCGCGACACCGACATCGTACCCTGTGACTACAACGTGGCTACCCTTGCTGAAGCGGCTGTCCTTCGATTCAACCACCGTTCCCGCGAGGTCGACGCCCGGCACCATGGGGTAGCTCCGCAGCACGCGGCCGGTCGGGCTCAGCGCCAGCCCATCCTTATAGTTGATAGAACTCCATTCGACCTTGATTGTGACCTCGCCCGCGGGCAGGTCAGCCTCGCTCAGTTCCCGCGTGGCGACGGTGAAGTCATCGCCCTGCTTGTCGACGACGAGTGCTCGGTATCCCATCTATGGTTCTCCCGTTGGTATACCCGGAAGCCTGATTGGCGCAGCGCAAACCGGCAAGTGCCGCCCCGGTATACTGCGCGCCACTGCTTACCCGGAGTCGCCGCCAGATGACCGCCACCGCCGAACGAACCCTCCAGCGTGACCTCCACGACCTGGTCACGCCGTTGCTCGAACGCTGGAAGGTACCCGCGGTCACTATCGGCGTCTACAACGACGGCGAAGTCCAGACCGCGGCCTACGGCGAAGCCAACCGCGAAGCTCACTGGCCGGCAACCCCTGACACGCTCTTCCAGATCGGGTCGATCACGAAGGTGTTCACCGCCACCGCCGTCATGCAACTCATCGACGGCTGGCGGATCGACCTCGACGCGCCGGTCACCCGCTACCTGCCGGGCTTCCGGCTCAGCACTCCCGAAGCCACCGACGCCCTGCTTGTCCGCCACCTCCTCACCCACCACACCGGGTTCTGGGGCGACGACTTCAGCGACCGCGGCGCCGGCGACGATGCGCTGAGCAAGGCCGTCGAAGCACTCGCCGGCATCCGCCAGCTCACCCGGCCCGGCGAAACCTGGGCGTACTGCAACGCCGGGTTCCAGGTGCTTGGCGCGCTCCTCGAAAAGTTCCATAGCAAGCCCGCCGAAGACGCCATCCGCGACCGCGTCCTCCGTCCGCTCGGCCTCGACAACTCGACCTTCCGCGTCGAAGAAGCCGCCAGCAGGCCACTGGCAGTCGGCTACAACACCCTCACCACGGACGAACCGGAGGTCGCCCGCCCCTACACCATCACCCGCGCGATGGCCCCGGCCGGCACCATCATCGGCACGGTCGGCGACCTGCTGAAGTTCGCCGCATTCCACATGGGCGAGGGCAAGGCTGGCGAACGCCGCGTGCTCTCGGCCGGCGCCGTGGCCGAAATGCAGCGCAGGCAGGTCACCGCCGCGAACATGGCGCCCGCCTGGGGCCTCGGCTGGTGGCTCCAGGACGCATCGGGCACGAAGACCATCGGCCACGGGGGCGCAACCAACGGCCACCGCGCCAACCTCGTCGTCGTCCCTTCTCGCAACCTCGCCATCGCGAGCCTCACCAACGGCAGCAATGGCGCCGCCGTGAACCGCGCCATCGAGCGCCACCTTCTCGCCGGCTTCGGCATCCCGCGGGTCGACCCGGTCGAGCGGGAACTTGGCGACGCGGCGCTCCAGAAGCTCGCAGGCAGCTACCACAGCCCGGGCGGTGACATCACCATCGGGGTCGAAAGCGGCCAGCTCACGATCGACGCGTTCGCGCGCAACGCGCTCACCGGCGGCGAATACCTCGCGCCGCGGCGCCACGCCAACCCCATCGGCGACCTCGAGTTCGTGATCAAGGACACCGAGATGGAAGGCTCCCGGATCGACTTCCTGCTCCACGCCGACGGCACGGTGCGCTTCCTCCGCCTCGGCGGCCGCCTCTACGACCGCGCAGCCAGCTGATCGCCGCGGACTACGCGAGCTTCGTGCGCGTCTCGGCGCGAGCGGCGGCGTACTCGGCGGCCGTCTCGGCGACGACTTCGGCCACGCTCGCGATGCGCCGCACGCCCGAAACCGTGTGTCCGGCGCTCCCGCGTCCGCCCTTGATGAAGCTTGCCGCCACGCCGTTCGGAGCGATCGCCACCTCGATTTCGTCCAACTCGATGTCGACCAGCGTCTGCTTCCACTCGGGCGAAGCCGCGCCCTCGTGCGTCGCGATGAATCGTGTGCCCATGTACGCGAGGTCGTAGCCGAGCACCTGCGCCGCGAAGAGCGCCACACCATCGCTGACCCCGCCGGCCAGCACCAGCGCCCCGTCGTACATCCTCCGCACCGCCCGCGCGAAGGCGAAGCCGTTCGCCCAGCCGGTGTGCCCACCGGCGCCAGCGCTCAGGAGCACGAGCCCGCCCGCGCCCGCCTCCAGCGCCCGCTCGGCGTGGTGCATCGAAGCGACATCGGCCAGCACGCAGATGCCAGCGTCGTTCAGCGGCCCGCAGATATCCTTCGGCGAACCGACACTCGTAATGACGAAGTCGACCCCGTGCCGCACCAGCGCGGCGATATCCTCCGGGATGCGCTTGTTCCCGCGGATGATGATGTTCGCGCCCAGTGAACCGGCCGGCTTGCCCGCATCACGTGCCCGCGTACGTTCGCCCTGGATGCGTGTGAGCCAGCCGTCGAGTTCTTCGATGCTGCCGCAGTTCCCGGTTGGGAATGTTCCCGCGATGCCCGCGAGACAGGCCGCGGTTACCAGTTCGGGCCCGGAAACGGCGGTCATCGGCGCGCAGATGAGCGGCAAGCTCAGCGACTGCTGGACTTCGGTGAAAGTAGCCAAGGCATGCTCCGGCTGGGTAAGTGTGTCCCGAGTCTACACACTACGCCCGGGCTACAGCGGGTTCGTTTCGCCTTCCGGCAACACGACTTCGAAGACATTCAGCGTCATCGACACCAATCCGTAGTATCCGACCACCCCGACCAGTTCGACGACTCCGCGCTCGCCGAATGTGTCGACTGCTCGCTGATACGTCGCATCCGAGACGCGGCTGGTTCCGAAGTATTCGTTCACGAAGTCGTACACCACGCGCTCCATCTCGCGCCCGAACGGCGGTTCGGCGCCGGTGCGGATGGCCTCGATGATCGCCGGGTCGAGCCCTGCCTGGAGCGCGAGCCGCGAATGTGCCCAGAACTCGAACTGCGCGGCCCAGCGCTTGCCGGTCATGAGAATAGCAAGCTCATTGATGTCGCCCGGGAGGCTGCTCCCGAAACGGCAGTAGGCGCCCAGCCGTTGCGCGGTGTCCGCAAGGCCGGGCGCGCGCAGCCATGCTTCGAATGGCCCGCGCAGGCCACCTCGCGGCCCGCTGCGAATCGCATCCGCGGCGTCCTTCTGCTCAGGGGTTAACGAGTTGAAATCGAGTGGCGCAAGTCGTGGCATGGAAGGTCCTCTCTCCCGTTTGGTGGACCATTTTCGCCTGTCTCGTGCCTTCGTTGACATCCCTCACCGCTCCGGTACGATGCTTGTACCCTCATTCAAGGAATTAACGGTTGCCGCCCTCCCCAGGGCCGCTGCCGCGCACGAGTGCTCCTATGACGCATGAAGTAGCTCGCCGTCTCGCCATCAGTGTTCAGCCCGTCCCGAAGCAGGACGCAGAAGTTCGCAAGCGGAACTTCGACGAAACCTATATCGGATTCGACCTGAACGCCGCCCGCGTCGAGGCCTCGCGCTGTCTCCAGTGTCCTTCCGCGCCGTGCCAGGAAGCCTGCCCGGTATCGAACGACATTCCCGGCGCCTTCGCTCTCCTCGAAGTTGGCGATGTCCTCGGCGCCGCGGACAAGTTCCGCGAGACGAGCAACCTCCCCGAAATGTGCGGCCGCCTCTGCCCCCAGGAAAAGCTCTGCGAGGGCGCCTGCGTGGTCGGCTTCGCCATCCGCCCGAACGGCCAGAAGGAGCCGCCGGTCACCATCGGCAAGCTCGAAGCCTTCTGCACCGACTCCCAGCGCCAGACCTTCGATGGCTACCCCATGCCGCGTTACCTGCCCGAACCAACCGGCCGTAACGTCGCGGTTGTCGGCTCCGGCCCCGCGGGCCTCGCAGTCGCCGAACAACTCGCACTCGAAGGCCACGGCGTCACCGTCTACGAGTTCTGGCCCGAGCCCGGCGGTGTTCTCGTCTACGGCATCCCGAACTTCAAGATGCGCAAGAACATCGTCGACGAATACATCGCACACCTCGAAGCACTCGGCGTGAAGTTCGTTTGCAATACCTACGTGGGGCGCGACGTCACCATCGACAAGATGCTCGCGGGCGAATTCGACGCGGTCTTCGTGGGCACAGGCGCGGGCGTCGGCAACCAGATGGAGATCGAAGGCGAGAACCTCAAGGGTGTCTACTCCGCCACCGAGTTCCTCGTCCGCGGCAACCTCGCCGCGGGCCAGCTCCCGGAGAACTTCCGCGAGCCGCTGCCCGCACTCAAGGACGTGGTCGTCATCGGTGGCGGCGACACCTCCATGGACTGCGTCCGCACCGCCATTCGTATCGGCGCGCAAAACGTCAGCTGCGTCTATCGCCGCACCGAAACCGAGATGCTTGGCCGTGGCGAGGAGCGCAAGAATGCGCGAGAAGAGGGCGTGAAGTTCGAAATGCTCACGCTCCCGACCCGCATCATCGGCGACGCCGAAGGCAAGGTCGTCTCTGTCGAATGCCAGCGTATGGAACTCGGCGAACCGGACGAATCTGGCCGTCGCCGCCCGATTCCCGTGAAGGGAAGCGAGTTCATCATTCCCGCCGACGCGGTTGCAATCGCCATCGGCTATGGCGCCGACCCGCTCGTCCCCCAGACGACCAGCGGCCTCCGCTCCGACCGGAAGGCGCTGATCCAGGTGGATGACGGCGGCCGCACAAGCCGGCCCGGCGTCTTCGCCGGTGGCGACAACGTGAACGGCGCCGACCTCGTGGTCACCGCGCTGGCGGATGGCCGCCGCGCTGCCGAAGCCATCTCTGAGTACTTGCGCCAAACACCCGCTCGCAACCGCTGAACCGTCCGGCCGCATCCGCGGTCACCGGTTCGACGCCAGAGATTACGAACGGTTTACAAACAGAGTCTGTCCACGCGCCCCCGAACGTTCGACCTTAGATGTAGAACGCCAGAGGGCCCACATCGTGAACAAGCCGCCGATGCTCAACGCATTCCTTTTCCCAACGACCGAGCAGGGAGAACTCGGCTCTGTTGAGTCGCCCCTGCTCCTGCGCTTGCTCCGGCCGCTCACGTTCACCCTCTGGCTCATCATCTTCTGCGTCGAAGCCCAGACCATCATCTCCACCGGCGGCCACGCGAACTTCCTCATCATCGGCCTCGCCACCGCACTCTTCGCCGGCATCCACGTCCAGTTCTGGTACGAACAGTCCGAGCAGGGCCGCCGCTTCCACCGCGCCCTCGACCGTATGCGCGGCCGCATCTACGAAGACGAAAACACCGGCCTGCCCAACAGCCGCCACTTCGTTTTCGAACTGCGCCGCCAGATGATGCGCTCCGTCCGCAACGGCCGCGGCTTCTCGCTCGTCCTCACCGACTTCGGTGAATTCGACCGCGTGAAGCCGAACGAGGAACGTTTCTTCCCGGCAGTCTCGCGCGCAATGCGCCACGCCGTTGGCGAAGGCGACTTTGTTGCCCATCTCCAGGGTCCGATCTTCGCCGCCATCATCTCCGATGACACCGAGAACACCGCCGCCGAAAAGGCCGACAACATGCTCCCCGCGCTCGGCTCGGCAATCCCCCAGGAGTACGCGGCCCGGCTCTTCCCGGTCGTTTCGCTCTCCGGCTATGAAGGCGAACTCGAAGTCCGCGACTTCCTCCGCCGTGCCCAGCGCGACCTCGCGGGAGCGCGCGCCAACGGCCCCATCCTCACTCCCGCCACCGTGCGTGGCATGCGCCCGCAGCACGGCGAGCCCGCCGTCGCCTGATATTCCATCTCTTCCCGCCATCTCCTGGTAGGAAACGAAGCCCGCTGATCTGGCCATCAGCGGGCTTTCTGCTTGCCCGCGAATCAGCCCTATTCGCAATCGCGTAGAATCCCGCCCACCAAACCACCGGAGAGCCGCATGCCAGCCGACAACACCGCCATCATCCGGGCGTTCTGTGCCGATTGGGCGAAACTCAACACCGACCTGATGATGAGCTACTTCACCGCCGAACCCACGTACCACAACATGCCCGGCCCACCCGCGGTGGGCGCCGCCGCCGTCCGAACCACCATCGAGCGTTTCCTCTCGGTCTGGCAAAAGACCGACTGGGAACTCCTGAACATCGCCGCGAACGGCGACGTTGTCTTCGCCGAACGCCTCGACAAGACGGATTCGAACGGCAAGCACGTCGACCTGCCCTGCGTCGGTGTGTTCGAAATGGAAAACGGGAAGATTCGCGTCTGGCGGGACTACTTCGACCTTGCCACCTACACGCGCGCCATGGCCTGAGCGCCGCTCCCGGGCCACCGGAATGCAATGAACTGAGTTGGAGCGGGCGAAGGGAATCGAACCCTCGTCTCAACCTTGGGAAGGTCGCATTCTGCCATTGAACCACACCCGCCCGGGTGCAAGGCGCTCATCGTATCATCTCCGCAGTTAGCTATCGAGGTCTGCACGCATGCCTATCCCGCCGGAACTCGCACTCACCGCCGAGCAACTCGACGAACTGATGCTCTCCTCGTGGAACATGCGCGTCGCCAGTATCGGCCCCGGCACGCGAATCAACCTCACCCCGCTCTGGTTCGGCTGGGCCGGGGGCAAGGTCTATTTCTTCTGCCGCGGCCAGAAGGTCGTCAACCTGCGCCGCAACACGGTCTGCACGGTGCTCGTCGATCGCAACGAGCGCTTCCCCGAACTCCAGGGCGCGATGTTCCAGGGCGTGGCCACTGTGCTTGAAGACGCCGCCGCCGAAGCAGCCGACCCTCACCTCGAAGCCGTCCGCTGGCAGATGGGCTCGAAGTACGCTGGCGGCCACGGCGAACCCGCTGAGCCGCGCCGGAATGAGTCGACCGCCCGCGGCCGTCACTGGCGTTGGGTTGTTTTCCAGCCGGCGCGCACCGTCACCTGGGACAACAAGAAGATCCGCCCGCGCCAGTAGCTCCGACAGCACCCCGGTGGCAAAGGGGAAGCCCTTGAC
>CAYYDX010000117.1:0-7674 GCA_964470735.1 uncultured Anaerolineaceae bacterium | reverse complement strand
CGGCGCAGGCGTTCATCAACCAGGTGGACGGGGCGATCACGACGCTGAACACGCGGCGGAGCGACCTTGGCGCTGCGCAGAACCGGCTGGAGCACACGGTGAACAGCCTGGGCGTGTCGGTGGAGAACCTGACGGCGAGCGAGAGCCGCATTCGCGACGCCGACGTTGCCGAACTCTCGACCCAGATGGTGAGCAACCAGATCCTGCAGCAGGCTGGCACCGCGGTCCTCTCGCAGGCCAACCAGAGCAGCCAGGCTGTCCTCAGCCTCCTGCGCTAACCCGGGCCAAACGGCTAAGAGACGCGGAGCCCCCACTCGTGCGAGTGGGGGCTTTCGCGTTCACCGGGAGGTAAAGCGCTGGGTGTATGCGCCGTCGGTCTCGATTGTTTCGGTGAAGTCGCCGCCGCTGGTTTCGTCGATGACGCGGCGCCAGAACTGCTGGGCCGGCCGGTTTCGGGGAACTTCATGAATGATCCAGTCGCCCTTGAATCTGCGGAACACCTCCTTCGCCGCGATGGCGCCGGCGCCATGGCGGCGAAACGGCCGGATTACGAAGAATTCGGCCATCACGAAGTGGCTGTTCACCTCGCGCACAAGGGCGAAACCTGCGAGGTCGCCATCCACGCGGATAAGGAGCGGGTATCGCCGCTCCCCGGGTTCCGGCGCCCAGTAGCTATCGAGGTAGCGGTACGGATACTCGCCGTCCGGGCCGAGCTTCAGCCCTTCGATGAACTCCGTGAAGTCGTAGTGGTAGAGCTGAAGGAGCCGCCAGAGGATCGGCTTCTCCTCGAGTGACGCCGGGAGAACCGAAACCTCCATCACGGCAGCTTGCGGCCATACACGAGAATGCGCTTGAACGCGTAGAAGTACGGCGAACGTTCGCCGATCTCCGCCAGCAGGCGCTCGCGATACCGTCTGAGATACCGCTGGTACATTTCGGGGGACATGCGCCGCTCGTAGTCGGTGAGCAGCGTGCCCTTCACCCACTCGATGACGCCCTCGCTCGAAGCCAGGTGATGGCCGTAGACCTGCAGCCGCACGAGGCTCGTGAAGTGCAGTTCGTCCAGGATCTCGGCGTACCGCTCGGGCGCGAGTACGGGCCAGATGCGAACGTAACCGGCGAGCGCTTCTGCGAACGGAGCTTCCTTTGCGACCGCGTGCGCGACCAGGTGCGAAGGGTGGTCGGCGTTGGCCGGCGCCTGGAAGGCGAGTTGGCCACCGGGCTTCACGTGCGCGGCGATTGCCGGGACGAGCGTCTCGTGGTCGTTCAGCCACTGGAACGCGGCGTTCGAGAAGACGACGTCGAACGCGCCGCCGAAGCCGGCGATGTCGCCGGATTCGAAACTGAGTCCGTCACCCGCGTGGGCGTACGCCTTCGCCAGCATCGTCTCCGAACTGTCGAGGCCGACCGTGGATTTCGCTCTCACGGTTTCGTGCAGAACCTTCGTGAGTTCACCGGTCCCACAGCCGAGGTCGATTACCTGGCCGCCGGGCGCGGGTTCGACGAGGCTGAGCAGATCGAAGAATGGCTGGCTGCGCTCGTTCTTGAAGCGATGGTATTGATCAGGATTCCAGGGGCTGGACATGGTGGCTTCACTCCTTCGGCGAAGGTGGCTGAAGCCCTTTCCTTGGTGCGCTCTCTCTCCGCGACTCCCACAGTGGGGCCGTTGGGCTCGGAGCTGCCTGCCCGAACATACACCGCCTTCGCGGCAGCGTCAGTGGCTTACTTCACGATCCCGCGCTGGCGAAGTGACACGGTCTCGTCCGTGCTTATGCCCAGCCAGCGGGCGAGCACTCGATCGGTATCGCCGCCATGTTCGGGCATCGTCTGGCCGACCACGGTGGGCGTGCTCGAAAGATGCAGTGGCGAGTTTGGCAGTGTGAGCGTGCCGGGCTTCCCGTATGGCATCGGGATGTCGACAAGCATTCCGCGGGCGGCCACGTGCGGGTCTTCGAACAGGTCAGCAATCGTGTTGACCTTGCCGAGCGCGCAGGCATTCGCCGGTTCGAGGAGTTCGAACCACTCATCTGTGGTTCGTTGCCGGATTGCCGCGCTGAGTTCCACCTCGAGCGTATCGACATTCTCCAGGCGGCTTCGGTTGGTGGCGAAGCGTGCATCGATGGCCATGTCGTCGCGGCCGATGAGCGCGGCGAACAGCTCCCACTCTTTCACGTTCGCGATGACGATCCAGCCATCGGCCGTGGGGTAGGGGCCGAACGGCGCGACCAGCGGGTGCCGGCTTCCCTGGCGCGTCGGGTGGTCGTGGAACGCGCTGTGCCGCACGATCGCGTTCTCACAGAGCGCCATCTGCGCCTCCATGAGCGAGACGTCGACCAGTTGGCCCTCGCCCGTGACGTCACGCGCGCGCAGCGCTGCGAGTACACCGATGGCGAGATAGAGGCCCGCAGTCATGTCGCCGATGCTGACGCCGACGCGCATCGGTGGCCCACCCGCTTCACCGTTGAGCGACATTGTCCCGCCCATCGCCTGCGCGACCGCATCGACGGCGACCATCCGGCTGTAGGGTCCGGTCTGGCCGTAGCCGCTGAGGGCGGCGTACACGAGGCGAGGGTTTTCGGTTCGAAGGGCCGCGTAGCCGATGCCAAGCCGGTCCATCGTTCCCGGCCGGAAGTTCTCGGCGACGACGTCGGCTTCGCGCGCGAGCCGCTTCACCAGCGTAACGCCCTCGGCGGTCTTCAGGTCGATGGCGATGCCCTGCTTGCCGCGGTTCGGGCTGAAGAAGAAGGTCGAGATTCCGTCGTGGTACGGCCCGAAGCCCCGCTCCTTTTCATGTGTCTCCGGGTACTCGACCTTCACAACCTCGGCGCCGAGGTCGGCGAACTGCATGGTCGCGAATGGCCCTGCGAGTGCCCAGGTGAAATCGAGGACGCGGATGCCTTCGAGGGGGCCGTTCATGCGGACTTCCAGCCTACAGCAGGCTGCCGTCTCCTGGCGCCAGCGTCTGTACTCGCGTCACGTGGATATGCGCGGTCTCGCCGGCCTGCGGAAGGTTCCCTCCTGACGGGAACCTGAAGGAAAGCCGAGCGTCGCCCAGATCCAGTTGTACCTCAGTCTCGGCGCCCTGGAATCGCACCAATGCGACCTGGCCGCTCACGACGTTCGGCCCCGGCCCGGCGGCGATGCGGGCGCCCTCCCCGCGCAGCAGCAGGAGGGGAGCGGGGGCTTCAGCGGCTGTCAGTTGCGGAAACCGCTCCGTCGGGACGATGTTCTCAAGCCCGAAGAAGCGCGCGACGAACTCCGTTCGTGGCTCTTCCCACACCTCGCGCGGCGTTCCTGTGCGAACGATCCGGCCGGTGTTCATGATGGCCAGCGTCGTCGCGACCGTGAAAGCCTCGGACTGGTCATGTGTGACATAAAGCGCAGGCACGCCCAGCCCGGACAGAATGACGCGGAGGTCGTCGGCGAGCCGTTCGCGCAAACCGCGGTCGAGCGAACCGAGTGGCTCGTCGAGCATGAGCAGCGCTGGCCGTGGCGCGAGCGTCCGTGCGAGCGCGACCCGTTGGCGTTCGCCGCCGCTGAGCTTCTCGATCGTGCGCTTTTCGAAGCCTTCGAGCCCGACCAGCGCCATCGTCTCCTTGCGCCGGTTGGCTCTCCGCGCGGAATCCCAGCCAGACTCGCGCAGGCCGAACTCTACGTTCCCCGCAACATCGAGGTGCGGGAACAGGGCATGGTCCTGGAACATCATGCCGAACCCGCGCCGATGCGCCGGGACACCCGTGACGTCGCGCCCGCCGAAGAGCACTCGTCCCGTAGTCGGGCGGTCGAGTCCCGCGACCATGCGCAGCAGCGTGGTTTTGCCTGAACCGCTCGGGCCGAGCAGGGCCACTGTTTCGCCGGGTGCCACACGCAACGAAACGTCACGCAGGATGGCGCGCCCGCCCACCTCGAACCCGATCCCTTCGACCTCGAGCGTCTCCATTAGAATCGCGTCTCCCGTCCACCTGCCCGTTCGAGCGCGAAGAACGCTACCGCCGTGACCACCATCAGGATGGTTCCCATCGCCAGCGCCTGCCCGAAGTTGGTGGCGCCAGGCTGTCCAAGGTAGCGGTAGATAGCCACGGGGATGGTCGGGTACTCCGGCCGTGCGATGAGCAACGTGGCGCCAAATTCGCCCATCGAGGTCGCGAACGCCAGCACCGCCGCCACCGCGAAGGCCCCCGAGAGGAGCGGCGCTTCGACTCGCCAGAACGTGCGCAGCGGGTTCGCCCCGAGCATCGCAGCGGCGTCGCGGAGCTTCGGGTCGAGTCCCCGCAGCCGCGCCGCCAGCGTCCGCGCCACGAACGGCGTGGCCACAAGTGTGTGCGCGATGACGATGAGCGCCGGGCTGCTTCGCAAGTTGAGCGGCGGGGCACCGAACGAAATGAGGAAGCCCAACCCGAGCGTCACTGCCGACACCCCGAGCGGCAGTTGTACCAGGGCTTCGAGCCACAGCGACCGTCCTCGCACCGCGCCGATCGCGGCCATCGCGCCGATGGGCAGGGCCAGCAGCGTCGTGAAGCACGCAAACACAACCGAGTTGCGAACCGCGGTCAGTGGCGCGACGAACAGTGCCTGCCCGCGAACGTTCTCGTCGAGCAGGCTGTAGTAGTGCAGCGAATAGCCGCTCCCGGTGTGGATTGACCGCTCGACCAGCGCAGCGAGCGGCGCCAGCGTGAGCAATGCGACCACCGTAAGCGTCGTGCCCGCTGCGAGGAGTGACAGCGGGGTGAAGGAGACCGGGCGCCGACCGGACGATTGCGTGGGCGCCCGCGACTGGAGCCGGGTATTGATCGCGATGGCCGAGAACGTCACCACCATTTGCAGCAGTGCGAGCGCGCCGGCGATAGGCAGGCGGAACAGAAAGAGCGACTCGCGGTAGATCTCGGTTTCGATGGTGCTGTAGCGGGGTCCGCCGAGAATGAGGACGACTCCGAAACTCGTGAAGCAGAACAGGAAGGTGAGGGACGCTGCCGCAAGGACGCCGTTGCGAAGCTGTGGCAGGGTGACGCGGAGGAAACGTCGGAGCGGGCCGGCGCCGAGAACCGCGGCTGCGTCCTCGGCGCGGGGGTCGATCGCCCGCCAGCTGCTGGCGATGATCCGGGCCGAGAACGCCGCATTGTAGAAGAGGTGCGCAAGCAGGATGGCCCAGAGCGTGTTCATCAGCGCGAGTGGCGGGCTATTCACACCCGGGAGCCGCATCAGCGCCTCGTTCACGACACCGCTCGGGCCGATGAGCGCCGAGAACGCAACCGCAACCACGATCGTCGGGAGGACGAACGGGATCAGCAGGACAGATTCGACAACACGTTTCGACGGGAAGGTGTGGCAGGCGAACACCCACGCCAACGGTAGCGCGATGGCCAGCGAGAGCACCGTCGACAGGGCAGCCTGCCAGGTGGTGAACCACAACCGTTCGAGGAAGTACTTGTCTTCGAACAGCGGGCCGAGGCCGTCGTCGCGCCCGAACGACGCCCGCAGGATCTCCTCGAGCGGGTAGGCGAGGAAGAGCGCCAGCAGAAGCGCCGCCGGGAGGCCGAGGACGACCGGCTGCCGCAACCAGCTTCGGACGTTCACCGCAGGACCGCACGCGTCCAGTCGTCGATCCACGTCCGGCTCTTCTCCGCGATGACCGTCGACGGCACGCTGGCTGGCTTGACCGTGACCTGCGAAAACTGGGTGAACGCCTCCGGAACCTTCGCATCGCTGTTCACGGGGTAGACGGCCATTTGGCCGGGGATGTCTTCCTGCACCGGCACACTCAGCAGAAAGTCGATGAACTTCTTCGCGATCTCCGGGTTGCGTGCCCCCTTCAGAACGCCCGCGTACTCAATCTGCCGGAATACGGCCCTGTCAATGAGGATGTTCGCGGTCGGTGCGTCGGGCCGGGGTGGGTCGGCGAAGAGCTGTTCGAACGCCGGGCTCGTCGCGTAGCTGAGGACGATTGGCTGCGAGCCACCGTGAAGCGAGAAATTCGTGTTGTAGGCGGTTTCCCAGCCGTCGGCCACCTGTAGACCGTTCGCCCGCATCCCACGCCACCAGTCGAGGTACTTCTCCTCGCCGAAGTAGTCCACCGTTGCGATCAGGAACGCCAGTCCCGGAGACGATGATGCGGGGTTCTCGACCACAACCAGCCCCTTGTACTTCGGGTCGAGCAGGTCCTCGAGCCGCGCCGGCGGCGGTACGTTCAGGTCCTTCAGTTTCTTGATGTCGTAATTGAAATTTACGTAGCCGTAGTCGATGGGCGTGACGAGGTTCGCGCTGTCGGCCTGGTACTCGTTCGGGACCTTCGAAAGCAGCGGCGAACTGTACGGCGCAAAAACACCTTCCTTGAGCGCCCGCGAGAGTAATGTGTTGTCGACACCGAATGCGACGTCACCTTCGGGGTTTTTCTTGGTCAGCACCAGTGAAGTCAGCATGGCGCCGGCGTCGCCCTTCGGGAGCAGCTTCACGGTCACGCCGTTGTCCGCTTCAAACTGCTTGATGAGGTCATCGCTGAGGTTGAATGAATCGTGGGTGATGACGGTGAGCGTCTTGTTGTTCGAACCGCCGCCACAGGCGTTGGCCATGACGATGGCAAAGAGGATTGCGGCAAGGACGGGAAGCAGGGTGAGCCTTTGCAAGGCCGGACTCCTTCTCGCTGCCCGAGCGCCGGGTGGCGTCTCCGGGCCAACAAAAAGGAGCCCGGAAAGCCCGGACTCCGCGCACTTCTGCGTGGCGGTTCCGATCGCTTTCCTCCGCACGTATCAACGTGGTCAGGTTCAAGGGGTTTGATCTCAGCCCGCGAGGGCACCCCCAGCGATCCCGAACAGCAATGTTCTGCGGCGAACGTACACCGCCTGTGCGAGGCTCGCAACTACACCTTTTCGACAACCATGGTATGACGGTGTCCACCTTCCCGTTACACACCCCTCACCCGGTGTCACCGCCCGTCGACCATCTTCGCCACTTTCGCCGTCGATAATCCCCCCAACGCACGGCTCGAACGGGCCGGCGGGAAGGGTGGCATGATTCGTACCCTGGGCCACTGGTTCCAAGGCGCGGCCGCGATCCCGGAGGGGCCGGAGCGCCGCTATGCGATAACCCGCCGCGCGGTTGTCGCGCTCGGGCTCGTACTGTTGCTCTGCGAAGGGGGCGTCGCGCTCCAGTTTTCAGGCGCCCTCGGTCTCATCCTGATGGCTGCGACCGCCGGACTCGGTGCGTTCGTCTTCCATGGCGTGCGAGCGCTCTCCCCTTCGCATCGCGAGGCGTCGGGCCGTCGAGACGACGCCGCTATCGACGACGAGACGGGCCTCCCGACACGCGCGCAACTCATCGATACGCTCTCGCGTGACATTGCCCGCGCCGAACGGTACTCCCACGCGTTGACCCTTTCGGTGGTGAAGATCAGCCAGTTCCAGGAGATGCGCGGATCCTGGGGCGCCGGCACCGCACGACTTGCCGTGGACCACGTTGTCGAAACGCTCTCCCGCATCACCCGCTCCTCCGACTTTGTCGCGCGCCTCGATGAATCGACGTTCGCCGTGGTCCTCCTCCAGTGCAGCGGACGCCAGGCCGGGCTCTATGCCGACCGACTCGCGTTGGCCGTGAGCAACCGGCCGCTCAGATCCACTTCGCACGTGAAGGTGCCGCTCTACGTGGGCGTCGAAGTGAGCGCCCTGGAATACGATGCAACCC
>CAYYDX010000116.1:0-7786 GCA_964470735.1 uncultured Anaerolineaceae bacterium | reverse complement strand
GTCGAAAGATACGGAGCGTTCGCGACGGTTTGGAGATGCGGACCGGGCGTGGGCAGGGTTTCGTTGCTGGCAGCCAGGGAGCAGGTGCCGCGATGACGCCGAACCGTCATTCGCACGAGGTCCACAGAGAGACCCATGCGCCGACCAAGCTGGACTGTGATCCTCGCGAAACGATTCCGCTGGAGGCGCGCTTCCACGAGTCGCCGCGGTCGATCGCCTGGAACCGGCTCTGGTACAAGATGCTCTCCGAGGTGCTCGAACAGCAGCGGCGCACGCGTCCGCCAGAGGTTTAGCCGGAGTACGCTGTCCCTCCCCGGAGGTCTTCCCATGCGAGTCGCTATCTACGCCCGAGTATCAACCGACGCCCAGGAGCGCGACGGCACGTCTCTCGATTCCCAAATCGAGGCTTGTGAGTCGTTCGCTCAGGCGGCCGGATGGACGGTGTTCCACCGCATCCGCGACGCAGCTAGCGGCTTCGTGCTTGAGCGGCCCGGTCTCGAACAGCTACGCCAGCTTGTCCGCGAGCGCCAGGTCGACATCGTCCTGTCGTACGCGGTCGACCGGCTCTCCCGAAACCAGAACCACATCGGCGTGCTCTTCGACGAGATTTCCTCGACCGGCCTCCGGCTCGAGTTCGCGACCGAGACCTTCGAGGACACCGCGGTTGGCCGCTTCATCCTGGCCGCGCGGGCGTTTGTGGCCGAGATAGAGCGCGAGAAGATTCGCGAACGCACGATGCGGGGCAAGGCCGCGCGGGCGAAGGCCGGGCGCATGCCACAAGGCACCGGCAAGGGCATCTTCGGGTACACGTACGATCAGGCCACGGGCCGCCGCACCCCGGTGGAACCGCAGGCGTCGGTGGTGCGCCGGATCTTCGACGAGTTCGCCCACGGCGCCTCGATCATCGGGATCGCCAACAAGCTCAACGAAGACGGCATCACGACGTTCATGGGCAAGCAGTGGCACACCGCAACGGTGTTCAAGCTGCTCCAGAACGACGCATATGCCGGGCACACGGTCTACCGGCGCACGACGGCGACGTACGTCCGCGATCCCCATCTCGGCCGCCGGCGCCGACGGGTGACGGAGCGCGATCCGCAGGAGTGGATCGAAATCGAGGGAGCAACGGAGGCCATCGTCTCCGAGGAGTTGTTCCAGCGCGTGCAGGAGCGGTTCCAGGATCCCGAGCGACTTCGGATGGGACGGCGCAATACGACTTACGCACTGGCCGGACACATCCGCTGCGCTGAGTGCGGGGCTTCGATGGTGGGGCAGACGCTTCAGCAACGCTACCAGTACTACCGCTGCCGCCGCGCCTTTTCGGGCCGGAGGAACGACCGCTGCGAATCTCGGTACGTGCGCGCAGACGCCATCGAAGGCGCCGTCAAAGGTGCGGTCGCGAGCATCCTGTCGCACCCGGAGCTGATTGCCGTTGAACTCGATAAGCAGGCCGTGGATCCGGATCCCGGTCCGCAAGCGGAAGATCCGATAGCGACGCTCGACGCGGAGAGGAAGCAGATTCTGCGTCGATACCAGGCTAGCGAGATCGAAGACGACGCGTTCGAGCAGGAGCTGATGAGGTTGCGCCAGGAGCGCGAACGCACGCTCACGCGGCGGGCCACATCTGGTCAAAAGGTGAGGGCACCACTACAGGAACTGGACCTTCAGGCGCTGTGCGATGGCGTTCGCGACTGGCTGAAACAGGCTGCCGGCGAGGACATGAAACTGGTCGCTGATGCCCTGGATCTGCAGGTTTCAGCTTCGAAAGAAGCTGTCTCGTTAGCTGGTAATCTACCTGTTTTTACTCACCATTGTACGAACATGGGCATGACGACGTGGACGTAGCCGGGTTCGGCGATGCCGTTTTCGTCGACGGGGCGGAAGACGCCCTGGGAGCTTGGTGAGGTCATTTCGAGGACGACGGAGCCGCTGAGGACGTTCAGGACGTCCTGGAGGTAGCGGCTGTTGAAGGCGATCTTCGAGGCGTCGCCTTCGATCCGGCAGTCGACTTTGCCTTCGTTGTCGCCGATTTCGTCGGCCCGGGCGCTGACCGTTAGCTGGCCGGGGCCGCCGCCTTCGCCGGGGTTGATCTGGAGGCGGATGATGCCGCTGCCATCGCGCGCGAAGATGGCAGCGATGCGGGTTTCGCGCTTGAATTCGTCGACGCTGACGGTCACCTTCGTGCTCCAGTCGGCGGGGATGAGCTGGTTGTAGTTCGGGAAGGTGCCCTGGATGAGTTGGGCGACCATCTCAACGTCGGTCATCGCGAAGAGGACCTGGGTGCGCTGCGGGTTGATGCGCATCTCGACCTGCTCGTTCGATTCGCCGACGAGGCGCGAGAGTTCGCGCAGGGCACGCGAGGGGATGATCACTTCAACTGACTCCGAGGGGGACTCGGCGAGTGTGATGTCGGCGACGGCGAGGCGGAAGCCATCGGCGGCCGCGAGGGTGAGGCGCACGCCGTCAGTCTTCACGTGGACGCCGGTGAGCACCGGGCGCGAGTCGTCGGTGGCGGCGGCGAATTCGACGCGTTCGATGGCGCGGCGGAGGGCTTTGGGATCGAATTGGAGGCTCACGCCGTCGCGCAGTTCGGGGATGCGCGGGAAGTCTTCGGAGTCCATGGCGTTGACGGTGGAGTCGTTGCGGGCGCATTCGAGGCGCATCTGACGGCCGTTCGCGGGGACTTCGAGTGAGACGGTAGCGGGTGGGAGCTGGGAGACGAAGTCGCCGATGAGGCGGGAGGGCACGGTGGTGGCGCCCTCCTCGTCGATCTTGGCCCCGATCCAGGCGCAGATCGAGATGTCGAGGTCGGTGGCGGCGAGCTTGAGGCGGCCGCGGTCCGTCTGGAGGAGGACGTTCGCCGTGATCGGCAGTGTCGAACGTGTGGCGACGGCGCGGCCGACGATGGAGAGGCCGCGCTGGAGATTTTCCTGGAGGACCTGGACTTTCATGTGTTCACCCGCCTGATCCAATTCGGACCGGTTACGCAAGTATAAGAAATCGGGCTCGTGCGGGAAAAGCTTAGTGCTTAGGCAGGTGATCAGTTTACCGTGCCTGTGATTGTCATAATCATCAATGGAACCTTCAGGCACGCGTTCCGCGCGCTCGCGAGGCGGATGCCGCGGTCCGGCGCGTCCCCCGGTTCGAAGGGCACGATGGGCGGAATGCGCGCCCTCCAGTCGCTCGTGGCGATGGTTGGCAACACGCAGCGGGTGGCGTCACCGGCTCCGGGCGCCATCCCCCGCTCATCCCTCCCGAACCACTCCATCAGACCCGCTGCCTCGCCAGATTGCCCTGCCTCAGACGGCAACTTCGAGGCGAATTGGCCCTCTGCACGGTGTGCCTCGTGGCGTACGATCGTAGCGGACGTTGGGGGTGTCTTATGACGAAGTCGGTTGCGTTCGTGCTGTTCAACGGGGCGGAGGAGCTCGATTTCGCCGGGCCATGGGAAGTGTTCACCATGGTCAATGCGGTGGCGCCGGGCGAGGTGAACGCGTTCACGGTTGCCGAATCCGCGGGTCTCGTCACCGGCGCGAAGGGCATGCAGGTCGTCGCCCAGTACGATTTCGCCGGCTGCCCGCCGGCCGACATCATCATCGTCCCGGGCGGCTTCGGAACCCGCACCGAGCGCAACAACCCTGCGATGCTCGAGTTTGTCAGGCGCATGGACGCGAGCGCGGAGTTCACGACTTCGGTGTGCACCGGCGCACTCGTGCTCCAGAGCGCCGGGCTGCTCGGCGGACTGAGAGCCACCACCCACTGGGCGTCCATCGAGCTCCTCAAGCGTCCCGGCGACTGCGAGGTGCTCGACGATGCGCGCTTCGTGGACAATGGCCGCATCCTCACCGCCGCCGGCGTCTCCGCCGGGATCGACATGGCGCTCCACCTCGCTGGTCGCATCTGGGGGCCGGGAGTGGCGATGCAAACGCAGAAGGCGATGGAGTACTACCCCGAACCGCCACAATTCGAATAGCGGAGTGCGCGCTCTCGCGTTCAAGGATTCTCCCGTACGCTTTGCTGATGCGGGTCTTTGAGTCGGTCGCGGCGATGGTCGGCAACACGCCGCTGGTGGAGCTTCGAACGCTGCACACGAACGCGAATGTGCGGCTCTTCGCCAAGCTCGAAGGGCAAAATCCGACCGGGAGCATCAAGGACCGGATCGTCCTGCGCATCCTCGAATCGGCGCGGTCTTCGGGCGAACTACAGCCGGGGCAGCGCATCGTCGAAGCTTCAACCGGGAACACCGGCGTAGCGCTGGCGCTGTTCGGGCGGCTGCTCGGCCACCCGGTCGATGTGTGCGTGCCCGAGAGCGTGTATCCGGAAATCGAGGAACTGCTGGCGGCCTACGGTGCGACCATCCACCGTGTGCCGCGGCAGGCGGGAATTAAGAGCGCTCGCGAAGTGGCCCGGACGATGGCAACACAAACGGGCGCGTACTATCTCGGCCAGTTCGACACGGAAGTGAACTCGCGCACGCACTACGAAACGACCGCTGCCGAAATCCTCGCCGACCTGCGGGATGAGGGCGGCGTCGATGCGTTCATCGCGGGAATGGGCACGGGCGGTTCGATTACCGGCTGCGGACGCCGGCTAAAGGAGGCGAACGCGCGCTGCCACATCTACGGCGTCGAACCGCGTCTCGGGGTCCACGTCCAGGGGCTGCATTCGCTCGAAGACGGGTTTATCCCGCCGGTGCTTGATGAGTCGGTGCTCGACGGCAAGATCATCGTGGGCAACCGCCACGCGTTCTCCCACGCGCGCCGGGCGATGCTGCAGGAGGGGATTTTTGGCGGCATCAGCAGCGGGGCCGTGCTTCACGCAGGGATGCGGCTGGCGACACGGATGGAACGCGGCAACATCGTGCTGGTGTTCGCTGACGGTGGTTGGAAGTACCTCGGGACCGACCTCTGGCGCGACGATGCGCCCGAAGAGCAGCACGACACCGCCGAGGACCCGCTCGACGACATTCTCTGGTGGTAGCGCGGTCAGGCTGAACCGGGCGCCGGTTCGCCATCGTCCATGCTGAGCTTCCGGCCGACCCAGGTGGCGACCCCGAATGCGAGGCCAAACGGCGACCCGAGCAGGAACGCCGGGATGAACGTGACCGTAATCGGTGGACGCTTCGTCAGGCTGACGGCGATGGCGCCACCGGGGTGGAACGTGCAGGCGACCTGCCCGCTCTTCTCACTCGGGGTGACGAGGACGGTGTCGCCGGGGAGGACGAGCGTCCCGGCGATGAGGTGTTCCGAGCTATCGAGATTCGCCACGAGGAGCTTGCCGGCTGAACTGAGCGAGAGCTGCGAAGGGATTCCCGGCGGGAGTTCGCCACGAGCGATGGCCGCGGCCGCGCCGGGCGGAATGGTGATCTCTTCGGGCGCGGATGGCGCGCGTGGGGTCAGCATCGCCCACCAGAGCGCCCCGATGAGCCAGCCGGCGAGCGCCCCGCCCGCAACCCAGACGAGAAGGTACCGGAACAGGGGCGCTCGCAGAATGGTCATTTGACGAGGTACAGTGCCGGATAGAAGAAGACCCACACCACATCGACGAAGTGCCAGTACATCACGGCGCCGCTGACCGGCCAGTGGCTCTTCGAATTGAACCGGCCGCGCTTCATCTGGATCCAGACGAGGAAGAGGATGGCGATGCCGCTGACGACGTGCGACGCGTGGATGCCGGTCATCGTGAAGAACACGCTGCCGAACACTTCGCCGCGCGTGAAGTGCGCGGTCTTCCATTCGTAGCCGACGCCAGCCGCAAAGATGATGCCCAGGATGATTGTCGCCATCAGGAACCAGTGGGCGATGCGCTGGTTGTTGTGCTCGATGGCGGTCTCGGCAGTGAACGCGGTGAGCGAACTGAGGAGCAGGATGATCGTGATCGCCAGGCCAAGGTGCTGATCAACGTGCTCGCGTTCGATTCCTTCGAGGAAGAAGCGTGCGCTCAGGAGCAGTCCGAAAAGGACCGACTCGCTGAAGAAGAACATCCAGAGGCCGAGCCGGTTGAACTTCAGCGAGTTGTGGGCTGGGTGGCCGTGAGCGGACGGGGCGGCGACTGCCATTAGTGGGCCTCCTCGGCGCGCCAGAGCCGGTAGATGTGCATGAAGTAGTAGCAGATGAGCGCGGCCTTGCCGACGGCGGTGATCGCAAGGCCGATGAACTGCGTTTCCGTCTGCGTGACGGAGGTGGCGAAGAGGTACTCCGCGATCGTCAGGACGGCGAGGATCACCGCGACGACGAGACCTTTCTGCATTGCCGAACTCATGGGTTCCTCCGGTTAGAGAAGCGAATGGATGCGGTCGGGGTCACTGGCCGCCTCCGCCGCCACCTACCGGCGCCCCGCCGAGCGCGCCGGGGAACACGCCGTGCACCGAGCCGGGAACGCCGTAGTCGTACGGGTGACCCTGGACCACAGGCGGCGTCGGGAAGTTCTCGAGCGGTGGTGGCGAAGAGACCTGCCACTCGAGCGTGCGCACGTTCCATGGGTTGTTCTCGGCCAGTGGGCCGCGGATCCAGGAATTGATCATGTTGTAGATGAAGACGAGGAACGAAGCGCCGAGAGCCAGGCCGGAGAGGCTCACAATCAGGTTCACCAGGTCCAGCCCCGACTGGTAATCGGCGATGCGGCGGTTCATCCCCTGGATGCCCGGGAGGTGCATCGTGAAGAAGGTGACGTTGAACCCGATGAACATCCACCAGAAGTGGATCTTGGCGAGCGTTTCGTTGTACATGCGGCCGGTCATCTTCGGGAAGTAGTAGTAGATGCCGGCGAACAGGCCGAAGATTTCGCCGCCAACGATGGTGTAGTGGAAGTGCGCGACCACGAAGTACGTATCGTGCAGGTGGATGTCGGTTGGGACATCGGCGAGGAAGATGCCGGTCACGCCGCCGCAGCCGAAGTTAAAGATAACCGCGAGGGCGAACAGCATCGGCGTCTGGAGCCAGAGCTTGCCCATCCAGATCGTCCCGATGGCGGCGAGGAAGATCAGGCCGGTCGGGATGGAGATCAGTTCGGTAG
This sequence comes from uncultured Anaerolineaceae bacterium, assembly GCA_964470735.1. Taxonomy (GTDB): domain Bacteria; phylum Chloroflexota; class Dehalococcoidia; order Tepidiformales; family Tepidiformaceae; genus Amarobacter. Next base: position 772 of record CAYYDX010000116.1, on the reverse strand, counting down.
CGACCAGGAACGGGCCGTGGAGGTAGTTCGGCATGCCTGAGGTGAACATGTGGTGCGCCCAGACGATGCCGCTCAGGCCGAGGATGCCAAGAAACGCGCCGACCGCGTAGCGGTAGGCGAAGAGCGGTTTCCGCGAGAAGTGGGCGATGAGTTCGAGTGCAATACCGAAGCCCGGGAGCACCATGATGTACACAGCCGGGTGGGAGTAGAGCCAGAAACCGTGCTGGTAGAGCAGCGGGTCACCACCGGAACTCGCGTCGAAGAACGACATGCCGGCGACGCGGTCGAGAAGGATGAGGAGCAGCGCGACGGCGAAACCCTGCGTGTAGAGCAGCGCGATCCAGGCGGTCGCAAAGATCGACCAGACGAAGATGGGAAGCTTGCCCCAGGTCATACCGGGGGCGCGCATATAGATGATGGTGACGAGGAAGTTCAGCCCACCGAGAATCGATGTCAGGCCAAACGTGATGATGCCGACGTCGAACAGCGTCTGGGTGCTGTTCGTGGTCACCGAGAGCGGTGGATAGGCGGTCCAACCCGTCTCCATGCCGCCGAGGAACGGCGTTGCCAGGAGGGCGACCGCGACAGGCGGCACCAGCCAGTAGGTCAGCGCGTTGAGCCGTGGGAAGGCCATGTCTTCGGCGCCGATGAGCAACGGAATCGCGTAGTTGCCGATGCCTCCGATGACCGCCGCGACAGCGACCGAGATCATCAGGATGCCGTGCAGGCTCATCGTCGCGTTGTACTGATTGTGGCTGAGGAACTGCATGCC
>CAYYDX010000115.1:0-7867 GCA_964470735.1 uncultured Anaerolineaceae bacterium | reverse complement strand
CACGGGGCAACCGTGAAGCTGGCGCTCGCCACCACCTGACCGGCGATCACGACCTCAGCGGTGGCCGCGCCGGTTCCGGGCTTGCTGATGGTGAACGTGGCGGTCTGGTTCTTTGCGAGTGCGATGTTCTGCGTCTGTTCCGCAGCGCCATTGCCCACCTTAACGCGGACGGTGACGCTCGACGCGGCAAGCGGACCGCCAGTGTTCTGGATCACCACCGTGATACCCGCGGCGGCGACCTGGGGCGCCTGGATCTGGATGTCCGGGGCTTCTTCCGGTAGCGGCAGGACAAACGTCGCGCTGTTGTTGTCCTCGCGTAGTTCCTTCACGGCATTCGCCGGGTCAACGGTGACCTGCGCCTTCTTGCCCGCTTGCGAGACCGGCGGATTCAGGTCGAAGTCGACCGTTGCAGACCCACCATTGGCCGCCAGCTTCGCATCGACAACGATCGAGTTGGCAGCGATGTCACCACCGACGCCGACCACCAGCGGGCCGTTGTACGCAGTGTTGCTCACATTCTGGACGGTCACGCGCAGAGTCGTCCCACCGTCGATCAGGACCGCGTTGACGGGTACGAAGTCGGGAGAGTTGGGATTCGGCGAGGGACTGACGCTGGCCGAAGGCGACGCTGACGGCGAAGGCACGGCTGTGTTGGTCGGCGGCTGAGTTGGCGCCGGCGTCGGGGTCACGTCGCGGATCGGCACAAGGTCGAGCGAATCCAGGGGGTCGATTGCGGCGCGTTTCGCCCACCGCGGGCCCTGTGCCGAATCGACGAGCAGCCAGTCGACGTTGCGGCTCTTGCCGAGGATTGTGACTTCCTGGCCGCCCTTGAGGGTGCCGGATTCGGGGAAGGAGTCGCCCGGACCCGTCCGCAGTGTGGTGTCAGTCGCAACCTTGCCCTTGATGGTTTGCGGCCGCTCGCCGACGGGTTCGCTCCCGATGACGCGCACCTTGCTCGAGTACTTCGTGGCGCCGTTCGATGCCGTGACACGCACGAAGATGTCGTAGTTGCCCTTGGCCGGGAGGGTCAGGTGGAGGATGGCGCTGTACTTGTTGTCAGCCGGCGTCTCGGTCACGTCGACGGAATCGGAAAGTTTGTCGCCGACAAAGAGCTCGAAGCGGCTTATGGGTTCCGTGGCCGTGGCGAGGACGCTCACATCTTCCGATTTGCCGACTTCAATCCGCTTGTCCTTCTGCGGTGCGTCGATCTTCACTTCGAACTTGGTGCCGCCGTTGCCGCCAGAGTCGCTGCCACCGTTGTTGTTCACCAGGGAGAAGAGCAGGAAGACGACGATGCCACCGACGAGGGCAGCCATGGCGATGAAGACGTAGAACATCGGTTGGCGCGCAGGAGTACCCCCGCCGTCATCGTAGTACTCGTCATAATCGTCTTCTTCGTAGTACTCGTCATCGTCGGCGTAGCCGTCGTCATCGTCGTCCGCGTATTGCGGTTCCTGATCGAAGCCGATGCCGGCACTCGGGAAGGCGGGTGGCGGGAGCGGCGGAGCCGAGGGCGCCGAGCCGCCAATGACAGGCTCGTCCTCAGGGTAGTCGTCGTTGTAGCGATCACTCATGGCGGGTTACCCGAGTATCTGGCGACACCGATCTAGTCGCAATGAGCGGTGAGCCTACATAACTGAACCAGAAAAGTGAGGTTTACCCACCATCGTTCTTCCAATCGATGGCGTCGGCACAGCCCAACTCGCGTGCGACACGGAGTGCAAAGCGGTCGGTCATCCCGCTCACATAGTCCGCCGCGCGGTGATCGACGGGGTCTTCCGCCAGCGAGTAGTCAGGTGAGATCCCCTCCGGGTGTGCCACGAAATGGCGGAAGAGGAAGATGACGATTCGCTTGCCGCGTTCGGCCTCACGACGTGTGGTGTCATAGAGGTAGACGCGCTGAAACATGAACTCGCGCAACTCGTTCGCGGCCGAGTGCACGCGTGGACTGAAGCGGATGGTCGGGTCTTCGCTGGCGCCCGTGGCGCCCCAGCTGGCTTCAACAATGTCGCAAATGAGCGTGTTGAGGCGCTCGGCGTGGTTCGCTCCCAGCTCCCTGCGGGAGGCGTCGGGCAAGTCGTTCTCGGTGATCAGGCCTGCCCGGATCGCATCGAGGATGTCGTGGTTTACGTAGGCGATGGCATCGGCCGTCTTGACCACCTGCCCCTCGACCGTTTCGGGCACACCCCAGCCCTCCGCGAAGATGTCGGCGCGGGCTTTCGAACTCTTCTTTACCGCATCGAGGACTTCGTAGGTCAGGTTCAGGCCCTGGCCACCGTTCTCGAGCGTATCGAGAACGCGGACAGACTGGTAGTTGTGACGGAACCCCTCCGGCAGGCACTCTGCGAGTGCTTCTTCCCCCGCGTGACCGAACGGTCCATGCCCAATGTCGTGTCCGAGAGAGGCTGCCTCGGCGAGGTCCTCGTTCAGGTTGAGCGCACGGGCGATCGTTCGTGCTACCTGCGCCACTTCGAGCGTATGCGTAAGCCGCGTCACGTAGTGGTCCTGCGCTGGCGCGATGAAGACCTGCGTCTTGTGCTTGAGACGCCGGAAGGCCTTCGTGTGCAGGATCCGGTCACGGTCGCGCTGGTACTCGGTGCGCACCGGCGACGGCGGTTCCGGACGTGCTCGTCCTTTGCTGCTCGAAGTCCGCGCTGCGAACGGGCTGAGGCGCTGTTCGTTGCCTTCGAGCCGGCGGCGCACCTGGTGCAAGTTCACCTCGCCAGTGTACGGCCAACCGCGAAAGCTGATGTCGCGCTCCGCCAATCGAGTCTCCCACGCTCACTCCTTCGACGGAGACGGACGGGCTGTGTGAACGGCGCCATGGAGGCACGCCAGGCACGGGTGAAACAGTGCTTACCGGACGGTAGAAACCCCAAACCGCCGTCCATCTGGAGGAGCACAACCATGGAAATTCAGACGATCAGCTTCAGCGTTCGCGGCATGACCGACCGCCAGGCCTTTCACTACGTCGAGTCGCTGCGACTTGGCATTTCGGAGTACGACGGTCTCGTCCGCCATGCGCGGGCGCGGCGGGCGGTCGCCGGTGAGTGGATCGTCTTCTTCGCCTGGAAGGACGAGCGTTCGCTTCGGGCGTTCCGTCACTCCGAGCTCTACGCGAAGCTGGCGCTAAGCCCGAACGTGACAGACTTCAGCGACACCATCGAGACCGTCGTCGAAGCGTCGGTGACGGAGGACATGATCGCACTCGCCGCGTGACCGCCGGCGGCGTGCAATCCATCCCGGTTATTGGTAGCCAGAAGCGGGCACAGGACGGGTTCGACCCGGGTCGCTCGCCCTGGCACTGCCAAGGTCCTCGTAAATACATGCGTTGACTTCATCGAGACGCCTGTAGTGCGCCGCCGGGCCCGGCAGGCCATTCATCACGAGGGCCACCACCAGCCCATGCTCAGGGTCGGCGAAGCCGACGGACGATTGGCCCCCACCGTGGCCGAAGCTTCGCCGAGAGCTATGGCGCCCGTAGTTGAACGCATCGACGATGAAGCCCAGGCCCCAATCGAGTTCGACCCCGAAAGATTGGTCGTGCATGCCCACCCGGTGGCGCGCGACCATCGCCTCGGCCGTTTGCGGTGAGAGAATCCTGGCGCCGTCTCGGGCGCCGTGCCCCAGCATGGCCTCGTACAACCGGCCGAACTGGTTCATCGGGCCGCGCCCGCCAGCGGCCGGCGTGCACGCCGCGCAGCCCTCCTCGCTGTCCACCCGGGGGAACGGCATGGCGCCCCGCCTCGGTCGCGTGATGTGCAGGACGCCAATGCGGTCGCCATAGGCTCGATACGCTCCGGGTGGCATTCCGATCCAGCAGTCGGCCATCCCGAGGGGCAGGAACACCTCGTCGCGCACGTACTGGCTAAACGGCCGGCCATCGAGCCGCTGAACGATTTCGGCCAACAGGAACATCGTGGAAAACGGGTGGTAACCGGCACGTTGGCCGGGAATCCAGCCGGGTTCGATCTCGGCGTCCATGATTCGTGAGCGGCGTTCCTCCCACGAAGAAACGAACGGGCTGTAGCCGCTTGACTGAGCCAGTGCGGCAGCGCCTGCCCCGCGCTCGGGGGAGTCGGCATAGCGAATGCCGGCCGTGTGCGTGAACAGGTGCCGGATGGTGATGGCATCCTTTCCATGCGATGCGAACTCGGGGACGTAGCGGACCACGGGGTCATCCAGCTCGAACTCGCCCCGCTCCCACAGCTGTGCGGCCGCGACAGAGGTGACTGCTTTGGTGGCTGAAAACCAGATCATCATCGAGTCGGTCGTCATCGCCGTCCCGGGACGTGACTCGCCCCCGGCGGTGTCGGCGACGACCTCACCCCGATGTGAGACGTAGAGTTGCCAGCCGATGTGCAGCCCGTCCTGTCGGCCGCGCTCCAGTGCCTCGAGCGTCGATTCCAGTGCCATCACCGATTGTGCCTCCATTCACGCGGCCGCAAGCATAGAATGCGTGCCACCGAAATCCCAGAGGAGCCCCATGGCCAAGGCAATCCAGACTGAAACCGCCGATGGCGTGCGAACGATTACCCTCGCGAGACCGCAGGCATACAACACCATCACGGCCGACATGGCCGCCGAACTCGGCGCAGCGATTGATGAGGCGGACCGCGACCACGATGCGCGGGTGATCCTCCTGCGCGCCGACGGTCCGGCGTTCTGTGCTGGCTATGGCCTGGATTGGGCTACTCCCGCACAGGCGGCGGAGCAGCAACGAAAGCGAGCCTGGGACTCGGCGGCCGACCTTCAGATGATGAGCCGCTTCGTCGATGTCTATCAGAAGCTCTGGTATGCCTCGAAGCCCACGATCGCAGCTGTCCAGGGGTGGTGCATCTGCGGTGGCACCGACCTCGTCCTGTGGGCCGACCTCATCATCGCCTCCGAAGATGCGGTCTTCGGGTACCCCACGTCCCGCGTATGGGGCGTGCCGACGAATCCAATGTGGATACACCGGGTTGGTTTCCAGCAGGCCAAGCGCTACCTGCTCACCGGTGATGAAATCCCGGCGGCCAAGGCAGTCGAGATTGGACTCGCACTTGAAACGGTTCCACGCGACCGGCTCGATGAGCATTGCTTCGCACTGGCGTCGCGCATGGCAAGGCTGCCACTCAACCAACTCCAGATGATCAAGCTTTCGTGCAACCAGACCGCGGAGAACATGGGTATCCGCTCCGCTCGGACGCTCGGAATCATCTTCGACGGAGTCGCACGGCACACACAGGAAGGCCTCGACTTTGTCGAGCGGTCGAACGAAGTGGGTTTCCGCAACGCGGTGTTCGAACGCGACGCGGCGTTCGACGACTATGGCTCCGGGCCTCGCTCACGGCGAGGTCAGTCAGCGGCTGACTGACGGCGACGCTACCCGGCTACTTCGGGGCGCGGCCCAGCTTTACCTCGGCGTTCGCGATGATTTCGCGGGTGCGGTCGATCATGTCCGGACTCACGCTCACGCTGGTGATGCCCCATTCGACCAGCTTTTCCGTCACTTCGGGATAGACGCTTGGCGCCTGGCCGCAGATGGAGGCCGTGATTCCGCGCCGCCGGGCGATAGTGACTGCTGTCTGGATCGCCGCCATCACCGCCTCGTTTCGCTCGTCGAACGTGTCCGCGAGTGCCTCGCTGTCCCGGTCGATGCCAAGGACAAGCTGGGTCAGGTCGTTCGAGCCGATCGAGATCCCGTCGATGCCAACATCGATGAACCGGTCGAGCACGATGACGTTCGAAGGCACCTCTACCATCATCCAGAGCTTGAAGTCATCGCCACGGACGAGTCCTTGCTCGGCCAGCAGTTGCTTCACGCGCTTGAGTTCGTTCGCCGTGCGCACAAACGGAACCATCACATAGAGGTTCTTGAACTCCTTGCGCACGGCTTTGATGGCTTCGACTTCGAGCCGGAAGATATCGGGTTCCCGGATGTACCGGCTGGCGCCGCGGTAGCCGATCATCGGGTTCTCTTCGGTCGCCTCGTATTTGGCGCCGCCGCGAAGGTTGGCGTACTCGTTCGTCTTGAAGTCGGTGAGCCGGTACACAACGGGACGCGGGTTGAATGCCCTGCAGAACTCCCGGATTCCCTCCGTGAGCTGGCGCGTGTATTCGGACGCGTTGCCTTCGTCCATGAACTGGCGGGGGTGTGTGCCAATTTGAGCGACGATGAACTCCGCGCGCAGGAGGCCGATCCCATCAACGTTCCGCTCGGCGACGCGACCGGCGAGTTCCGGCTCCGCCAGGTTCACATAGAGCCGGGTGGTCGTCTTGAGCGCCGAAGCCCGCGCGTAACGCTGCTTCTGGCGTTCGTACCAGGCCAGGCGAGCTTCGGCGCGGCCGTCGTACACCTTGCCCGCTGATCCATCGACAGTGACCTGGCGGTTGACCTCGAGGGACGTGGTCGCGGAGCCAGCGCCGACGACGCACGGGATGCCCAGTTCACGGCTGACGATCGCCGCGTGACAGGTGCGTCCGCCGCGTTCGGTGATGATCGCTGCCGCGCGCTTCATCGCTGGCACGAAATCTGGCGTGGTCATCTCCGCGACGAGCACGTCGCCCTCTTTCACGATATCGATGTCGCGCGGGTCGTGGACGACGCGAACGATCCCAACCCCAACACCGGGACTTGCAGGCTGCCCACTAAGAAGCACTGGCTGTGTCTCGGGCTCGGCGTCATCTTCTGCATCGGCCCCGGCCTTCATCGTGGTTACCGGTCGGGCCTGTGTCAGAAAGAACTTGCCGCCTTCGTAGGCCCACTCGATGTCCTGGTGCGAACCATAGTGCTCTTCAACTGACCGGCCGATGCGTGCGAGTTCACGAATCTCAGCATCAGTCAGTTTTTGCGCTTCACGTAGGCTTGCAGGTACGTCGAGCCACGCATTCGCGCCCTCGTGACCACCGTCCGAGCCTTCCGCACGAGAGATCATGCGATCCTGCGGAGTCACGGTCTTGTCGAGGATGCCGAGTGATTCCTTGTTGACAAGGTAGAGGTCGGGCGAAATCTCGCCGGACACGATCCCTTCGCCAAGGCCGTACACCGCTTCGATCGTGATTTTCGTTGCGTCCGAACTCACGGGTTCCACCGTGAACATCACGCCGGATTTCTCGGACTGCACCATGCGTTGCACCGGGACCGCCAGGCCGACCTTCGTGTGGTCATAACCGGCTTCCTCGCGATAGAAGATGGCGCGGCCTTCGAAGAGCGATGCCCAGCATGCCTGGACTGCGCGCACTACGTTCTCAGCCCCAACGACGTTGAGGAAGGTGCTCTGCTGGCCTGCGAAGCTGGCTTCAGGCAGGTCCTCGGCCGTTGCCGAACTCCGAACTGCCACGGGACCCTCGCCGAGTTCACGGTAGGCTTCCATGATCTCGGCCGCGATGTGCGCGGGCATGGGAGCATCGATGATGCGCTGGCGAATGTTGGCGGCACGGTCATTGAGGGTCCGCGAGTCGTGCACGTCAAGATTGAAGAGGTCTTTCTTGATGAGCGGTTCGAGGGCGTTGACCTGGATAAAGCGGAAGTAGGTGTCTGCCGTCACGACGAACCCGGGCGGAACAGGAATAGAAGCCCGGGTGAGTTCCCCGAGGTTCGCACCCTTGCCACCAACCAGACCGAGATCCTCCCGGCCTACTTCGGAGAACCAGACCACGGAACGGGTCATGCTAACCAATCTGCCTATACCTCCGCGGGTCGCGCATAGCGCAGACCGATGACTTCGGTCAGCGCATTATAGTGCCCGGCGCGGGAAACACACCCGGCCGGGCATGACGGTTTGGTGCTCGGTTTAGCCCTATTCCACGGTGACCGTCTTCGCCAGGTTCCGTGGCTGATCGACATCGCACCCACGATGCACAGCCACCTCGTAGGCGAGCAGTT
>CAYYDX010000114.1:0-8154 GCA_964470735.1 uncultured Anaerolineaceae bacterium | reverse complement strand
TGATGGCCGGCTGCAAGCCGGAGTACTTGCCCGTCGTTCTCGCCGTGGTCGAAGCGGTCACCGCCGAGCAGTTCAACATGCACGGCGTCCTCGCGACGACGCACTTCCCTACGCCGATCATCATCGTCAACGGGCCAATTCGCGACCGAATCGGGATGAACTACACGTTCAACGTCCTCGGCCAGGGGAACCGCGCCAACGCGACCATCGGGCGGGCGGTCCAACTGATCGTCCGCAACGTTGGCGGTGGCCGGCCGGGCGAAGTCGACCGCGCGGCACTCGGACAGCCCGGCAAGTTCACCTTCTGCTTCGCCGAATTCGAAGAGCGCAGCAACTGGGAGCCGCTCCACGTGGAGCGTGGTTTCGCCCGCGAGGACAGCACGGTCACCGTCTACGCCGGTGGCGCGCCCACGCCCATCATCGACCAGCTTTCGCGTGGCGCTCAGAGCCTCGCCACGAGTTATGGGCTGGCGCTCATGACCGCCGGGCATCCGAAGCAGTACGGCCACGGCGAAATCGTCGTTGTCGTCCCGCCGGAGCACGTCGACACGTTCGCGAAGGACGGCTGGACGAAGGACCAGGTTCGCGCGCGCATCCAGGAGGTGTCGGCGCGCCCGGCTCGTGAACTCCTGCGCGACGAGTTCTGCGCCGAAGGGCTTTCCGCGGCCAACGCCGCGCGCATCGGCCTCGACACGCTGGTCCCGAAGTTCCGCAACCCGGCCGAGATCACCTTCGTGGTGGCCGGGGGCCCGGCGGGCAAGTTCGCCGCCTACCTCGGCGGCTGGGTCAGCGGGCCGATGGGGAGTTCGATGACGACGGTGAAGATCCAGGAGTGAGAGTGCGACAGGAAAGAGGAGAGAGGAGAGAGGAAAGGCCTGGCCGCTACCCCCGGCTGAACCGCGAGCTCGCGGGAGCGGATCGTGACTGCGTGACAGTGCCCTGCAGCGGCGTGCGAATCAGAGCCGCGGCGAAATCTCATCAGCGTCCTTCGAAGTTCGTCGTTCGACGTTCTCCCCGCCCCTACCACCAAGAGCACTACCCAACCCGGCCCCACATCCCTACAATCGCGCGCATGACCACGATCCTCGACCCTACCGATGAACGCGTGCCGGTGCGCCGGAACCTGACCGCGCGGCCCGAGAGCATCTCCGGCGTCGTCGGGTTGCTCAACATCACGAAGCCGCGCGGCGAGATCCTCATCGCGCGGCTCGAGGAGCGGTTGCGGGAGCGCCTGCCCGCGGTCGAGTTCCGCAACTACAACAAGCCCACCTTCACGAAGCCAGCCCCGCTCGACCTGCGCCAGAAAATCGCCGAGGAGTGTGGCTTCGTCATCGAAGCGCTCGCTGACTGAGGATCCTGCACGACGTGCAGTGTGCACGACACGACCTGGTTCGAAATCAACGGCAAGCCCTCGGTCTTCATCGCGTCGTCCGAGTTCATCGACGCTGCTGAAGTGCAGGCCGAGGCGCTGGGCCTGCCCGAAGTCCGCCGCATCTTCGTCCCCCATCCCATTCAGGATGCGACTGACGATGAGATGCGCGAGAAGGCGGACGCGATCGTCGATATGGTGATCGACGCGCTGGTCGATTAGGCGTCGCGCGCGAGCCGCTCCAGCACGATGCGCTCGTGGGCAAGCCGCCGGAAGCCGATCAGGATCGGTTCGAAGAGCGCGAGGGCGAGCATCGCCTTCTCGAGCGCGCGTTCCGGTTCGAGTTCGAACAGCCCCGGGGTCGCTGCCGTCTCCATCCGCGCGATCTGCTCGCCAGCCGCGTAGTACGGCGCCAGGAGTTCCGCGCTGACTCCCGGAAACAGCATCGCCCGGACGCTGGCGAAGGCGGCGATGATCTGACGCCGCGCGAGCGATTCTTCCCGCACCGGCAGCCCGCAGGCGCGCAGAAACGCGTCGACCTCCCCCGCGACTTCGGCCTGGGCGGGTGTGAACGCCTCGACCGTTTCGCCGCCGAGCGCGTCGACGGTCTCGCCCATGAGGTCGTAGGTGGGCTCGCCGTGCTCCATGGCCTCGACGATGGTCCGGATCTTCGCGATCGAGAGGCCGGCAACTTCGCGCAGTGCGCGGATCAGTTCAGCGCGGCGGACGTGGGCCTCGCCGTAGTCGGCCTGGTTGGGCTGGCTGCGTGCACCGGCCGGGAGGAGGCCCTCGCGCAGGTAGAACTTGAGCGTGGGCAGGGGGATGCCGGTTTGCTGGCTGAGTTCAGAGATCTTCACGATTCGCCCCGGACGATGGTATTGACAAGGATACTTCCACTATCGGATAGTGTCACTGTCCACTATCTGGAGTGCCGCACATGCTCATCGAAGAAGCCCGCATCCGCTACGAACTCCTCACCGCCGACGCCGCGCGCGTCGAACGCCTCGCCCGGATCGAAGACCTGCGCCGGTTCGACCGCCTCCAGCGGCGGGCCGCCGTCATCGGGGCGCGGCTCGGGCTGAGCGCCCGCGCGGCCGCCTCGTGACCACCGCCGTCCACGCCGCGGGCGTGCGCAAGCGGTACGGCTCGTTCGAAGCGCTGAAGGGCATCGACCTCGACATTCCCGTCGGTGAAGTGTTCTCACTCCTCGGGCCGAACGGCGCCGGCAAGACCACGTTCGTCGAGATCCTCGAAGGCTTCCGTGACCGCACGGCCGGGGAAGCGAGCGTTCTCGGGGTCGACCCGGTGGCGGGTGACGCGGCCTGGCGGGCGCGCGTCGGCATCGTGCTCCAGTCGGCGGGCTTCTTCGAAGCGCTCACCCCGCGCGAGGTTGTGGCGCACTTCGCCTGTTTCTACCCGGACCCGCTCGATGTTTCGAAGGTCGTCGAGATGGTGGGCCTGGCGGAGAAGGCGAACGTGCGTTGCAAGGCGCTTTCGGGCGGACAGAAGCGCCGCGTCGACCTCGCGCTCGGCATCATTGGCAACCCGGACATCATCTTCCTCGACGAGCCGACGACCGGTCTCGACCCCCAGGGCCGCCGCCAGATCTGGGAGGTCGTGCGGAACTTCACCGCGCTCGGCAAGACCGTCCTCCTGACCACCCACTACCTCGATGAAGCCGAGCAACTGGCCGACCGTGTCGGCGTCATCATCAAAGGCGAACTGGTGGAGGTGGGCACGCCGCGCACCATCGGCGGAAGGCAGCGCGCCACCGCCCGCGTGACCTTCGCGGCGCGCGGCGAACTCGCCGGGAAACCGCTGCCCGAGGGCATCGTCGCGACCCCCGGCGCCGGCGACGTCTTCGCCATCGAAACGTTCGAGCCGACGCGCGTGGTGGCCGCGCTCAGCGCGTGGGCGGCGGGCCACGGCGAGGCCGAACTCCCCGAACTCAGCGTCACCCGGCCCAGCCTCGAAGACATCTACCTGCGCATGGTCGGCGAGTCGGAGGTGGAACCGTGACCGCACTCAGCCCCGTAGCGAGATTCACCCCGAACGCGCCCGGACGGCTGGCACGGCTGTCAGTCGAGCGCACCCGCATCGAACTGCGCCAGTTCTTCCGATCGCCCGAGCAGGTGTTCTTCACGTTCCTCCTGCCGGTGCTCTTCGTGGTCATCTTCTCCACCGTCTTCAGCGGTGCAATCGATGGGCCACCCGGCACGGAGAAAGTGGAGTTCGCGCAGTACTTCGTGCCGGGGATGATCGCCACTGGTATCGTCAGCGCGACCTTCGCGAGCCTTGCGATGACCGTCTCGCTCGAGCAGCACGACGGCCTGCTGCGGCGGCTTTCGGGCACGCCGTTGCCGCGCAGCGCCTACTTCGCGGGCAAGATCGGCCTCGCGTTGGTCACCTCGCTCCTCGAAGTCATCCTCATCCTCGGTATCGGCGTCGCTGCCTACGGCGTCGACCTCCCGGCCGACCCGGTGAAGTGGCTCGTCTTCGTGGCGGTCTTCGTTTTCGGCGTCGCCTCGTGCTCGCTGCTCGGGATCGCCTACACGCGGCTCATCCGCACCGGCAGTTCGGCCCCGGCGGTCGTGCAGCCGCCGTACCTCATCCTCCAGTTCATCTCCGGCGTGTTCATCCAGTACAGCCAGGTGCCGGGCTTCCTCAAGGTCGTCGCCTCGGTGTTCCCGCTGAAGTGGATGGTCCAGGGGTACCGCTATGTCTTCCTGCCCGAGTGGGTGGCGCAGGACGATTACGGTGGTGGCTGGCGCATCGAAGAGGTGTTCGTGGTGCTCACGGCCTGGTTCGTGGTCAGCTTCGTGCTTGCGCGCATCTTCTTCCGCTGGAACCGCGGCCAGACCGGCTGACCATTGCGCCGCGGGATTGACGCCACGCCTACAATCCGGTGTCAGCTTCGGGGGTGAATGCAATGGCCAACGTGATCAAGCAGCGAATGGCGGCGGAGATCGAGGGCGATTTCGTCGTCTTCATCATCGGCGCGCGGTTCGGCCCGCCGTGGAAGATCTTCCGCAACTTCTGGTTCATCAATTCGATGCCGAAAATGCTGCGCGAACTCGAAAAGAGGCCCGAAGCGGGCCTCCTCGGCTACCGCCAGTTCCTCGGGCTGCGCGGGGCGACGCTCATCCAGTACTGGCGCTCGTTCGAACAACTCGAAGCCTATGCGCGCAGCAAGGACGCGGAGCACTTCCCGAACTGGGTGAAGTTCAACAAGCGCATCGGTTCGAACGGCGAAGTCGGCATCTGGCACGAAACGTACAAGGTGCGCGCGGGGGAGTACGAGGCGGTCTACAACAACATGCCGCCGTTCGGCCTCGGCAAGGTGGGTAAACTCGTGCCTGCCGCGGGCTACCGCAGCACAGCGAAGGGCCGGATCACGGGCCAGGAAGACGAAGCGCCGGTTTCGCCCGAGGGCGAGGTGGTCGGCGCGGCGAACTGACCCGCCGTCAGCCTTCGCTCGGCCCCAGCCCAACCCGCGCGTAGTTGTCGATGAGCAACTCGGGCACGGGCGCGCGGGCGCTGCCCCGAGAGTTGATCGCGCGCGACATCGCCACCACTTCGATGCCGTAGCCGAGGCCGCCGTAGAGTTGCCGCGTAAACTCGTGCTCCGAGTTCGAAAGCGCGGCGGCGACACCGCGCCGGGTCATCTCCTCGAAGGCGTCACGCAGGCGGCCCTGGTCGGCGCGGCCGAAGTCGGCGCGGGTGTAGCCGGTAAAGCTGGCGGTAGCGCTGAGCGGGTGGTACGGGGGGTCGAGGTAGACGAAGTCGCCGGGCCGCGCATCGGCGCAGACCGTCGCGAAGTCCTCGCAGCGCAGTTCCGCGCCCTGCAGCGTGCGCGACGCCCCGGCGAGCAGCGCCTCGTCGAGGATGCGCGGGTTCCGGTAGCGGCCGTGGGGCACGTTGAATCCACCGCTGGCATTCACGCGGAAGAGCCCGTTGTAGCAGGTCCGGTTGAGGAAGATGAACCGCGCCGACCGGCCCAGCGGTGTCCCCGGTGATGTGGCGCGCACGGCGTAGTAGAAGGCGCGGCGCTGTTCGGGGTCGCCCGCGAGGTAGCCGGCGGCGAGCCCGCCCAGTTCTCCCACCAGCCCGGCCGGGTCATCGCGCAGCACGGCGAAGGTCTCGATGAGGTCCTGGTTCGCGTCGTTGAGGATAGAGACTCGCGGGCGGCCATCGAGCGCGAAGAATACGGCTGCGGCCCCGGCGAACGGCTCGAAGTAGCGGTCGAACGCCGCGGGCGCGCGATCGAGGATGCGCGGCGCGAGTTTCGCCTTGCCGCCTGCCCATTTCAGGAACGGCCGTGCCATTGGGAGGATTGTGGCCCAGTGCGCGGGAGTGCGCGAACGGTCGCCCGCCGCGGCCCGTTCGCTCCTTCCCTCTCCCGCGCCGCGCCTCTACCCTCATATTCCGTGCAGCTCTGGCTCGAAATCGAAAACAGCCCGGGGCGGCGCGAACTCCCCGGCGGAGGCTCGGCCCTGGTCGCGTTCATGTCGTTCGCCGTCTCGCGAGGGTTCGGCGCCACCCACCCCCTTATCGCCCTCGCCGACCGGCTGCACGATGAGCACCGCGTCCGCCTTGGCGCGCTGACGACCTTCTACGAAGCGGAACCGGAAGACGCCGAAGACCGCGAGAAGCTCGAACTCGCGTGGCAGGCGCCAGCGACCCTGCGCGATGACCTCGACGGTATCGCCCGTGCGTTCGCCGCCGACCCGATGTGCATGACGTTCGCGCGCCGGGGCGACGCGGCCGCACTGCCAGGGGAAGCCGCCGCGCTGCGCGCCCTCCTCGATTCGGCGCCCGCGGACGCGCGTGTGCGCCTGGTGTACGCCCTGTGATGCGGCGTCGGCGGGCCGCCATCACGGCTCGCGAGAAGTGGATAACCGGCGCCTCGGCCTATGCAGCGCGGGCGATCAACTCGCAGGCGGCGATGGCGCTGATCACGCCGCGCATCAACCGCATCATCGACCTCATCGACCTGCAACCCGGGCGGCGCTACCTCGACATCGGCTGTGGGACCGCTGCCTTCGCCGACGCCATCGCCCAGAAGGCGGGCCTCACCGAGTCGCCGGTCACGGTGGACCTGGTGGGCGGCCTCGGCCCGGTCGAAGTCGTCGGCTGGCCCGAGAAACTCCCCTTCCGCGACGAGTCGTTCGACTGCATCACGTCGCTTTACTTCATGCACCGCTTCGACGATGACGTTTGCCGCGCGTTCGCGGACGAAGTCGGCAGGGTGCTCGCCCCGGGCGGCGCCGCGCTCATGCTCGATGTCGCGCCGGTGCGAAGTTCGCTCCTGAACCGCCTCCACGAGCGCGTGATGAGCCTCGGCTGTGCCGAGGTCGACCTGCGCGGCTGGGGTCGGCTGGCGGCGCTCTTCACCGAAGCCGGCTTCGACGCGATCGACCTCGTGAACGTCGGGCCGTTCATCGTGCCACCGGCGCCGCGCGTCGGCGTGCTCCTGCGCAAGGCCGAAGCGAACGACGAGGCTCCGCCAGGGGACTGACCGGCGCGCTGTTCGTCAGGCGAGGAGCGGCGTACCCGCCATGTAGCCCGGTTCGAGCAGGGTAGCTCCCGGCGCGACCCGCGCGAGTTCGGCCCGGATGGGCGCGACGTCCGTGCCACCATCGGGCGTGACCGGCGGCATCCAGTTGTCGTGGTGGTTGAGGATGATCGTCCTGGGTTGGAGCAGTTGCGCTTCGATGCCGACGAACCCGGCGAGCGAACCCTGGATCGGTTCGCCGTCGATGTTCCCGCGCCCGGCGGCGGCGAGCAGCGCGACATCCGGCTTCGGTTCGAGTTCCTTGAGGACGCCGGTCCAGCATCCCGAGGTGTCCTGCCAGAAGATCGACCCCTGCGGTGTCTCGATCAGGTAGGCGAGCGGCCCACCGGTGACGCCGCTGCCGACCGCGCCGGCGAGGTGCGCCCGCAGGTCCGCCGCCGGGCCATCTCCTTCCTGTGCGCGCCGCCCAATCGAAGCGCCGAGGCCGACGCGGGCCGCCATCGCCGCCCGCTCGTCCTCGCACAGGCCGAGGTCGCCGGTCACCGGCTCGGTTGCCGCGAGCGCTCCGGTGGTCCACGTGCACGAATGCAGCGACGGAAGCACGCGAACAGTCACGCCGGGCGCGAGGCGGTGGCGTTCGCCACCCTGGGAAGCAACAAGCTGCGCCTCCGGCACGCCCTGTTCGCGCATCACGCGGCAGCTTTCGTGCGAGCCGATGACCGTCGCGCCGGTGTTCCTGGCGATGATTTCGGCCCCGGCGATGTGGTCGAAGTGGGCGTGGCCGACGAGCACGAAGTCGGCCCTGGTTACCTCGGCGGCCCGCAGCCCGACCGGCGGGGCCGAAGGCACACGGTCCATGTACGCGTCGAGGAAGACGACCGTTTCGCCGAGCGTGAGCCGGAAGGTCGCGCAGCCGAGCCAATCGAGCCGGATATCCATACGAGTGAGCCTCCGCGCCGGACTCTACCGGAATCGGGCGGCCGTGGCGCACGACAGTTCAGCCGTATCGGCTATCCTTCGAAAGCGACAGGAGGCCCGGCGATGGAGTTCACGTTCCCGGCAGAGACCGAACAATGGCGCAGCGAACTGCGCGCGTTTCTGAAGGCCGAGATCCCGCCCGGCTTCGAAGGCGACGACGACTTCTTCGATAACGAAGACCAACTCACCTTCGCCCGCCAGTTCACGAAGAAGCTCGGCGCGAAGCGCTGGTTCGCGCCCGCCTGGCCGGAGCAGTACGGCGGCCTCGGCAAGTCCCAGATCGAACAGATGA
>CAYYDX010000113.1:2920-8430 GCA_964470735.1 uncultured Anaerolineaceae bacterium | reverse complement strand
AAGAACTCCCCGGCATCCTACGCGCGGCAACGCCGAACGACGAACCCTCGGAACGTCGAACGACGAACCGTCGGAACGACGAACGACGAACTTCGAAGGACGGGGGTGCGAACTGCATCTCCGCCCCGCGCAATCGGCGAACGCCAACCGAAGAACGCATCGCTTCAACCAGACAGTGCCGCCAACCGTCCTTCAATGTCCGACGTTCGCCGTTTCTACCGCCCGTCCTTCGAAGTTCGTCGTTCGTCGTTTCTTCGCCGTTTACTTCGGCCACAACACCATCTGCGTACACCGGAACAGCGCGATCGTCTTCCCCGATTCCTCGTGCACCACTGGCGCATCCCACACCTGGGTCGTACGGCCACCGTGCACCATCACCGCCCGGCAAGTCAGCGTCCCCTCGGTCGCCGTGCCGATGTAGTTGCTCTTCACTTCGATCGTCGTGAAACCGGTCGCGCCGTCGGGCAAGTTCGCCCCGCACCCGTAACCACAGAGCGTGTCGGCCAGCGCGATCACCGTCGCCGCGTGGAGATAACCGTTCGGGGCGCGAAGCTCGCCGCGCAGGTCGAGCCGCCCTTCGACCCAGCCCTCACCGAACGCCATCGGCCGCACGCCGACGAGTCCCGGCAACCGGTCCTTCTGGCGCTCCAGCCACCAATCGGGATTCGAACGGTCAGCCTTGGGATCGAACATCGCGCACCTCCAGTCTCTCCCCCGAGGCTACCGGCCGACGGTTGCATCCTGCAACTGAGCCTGCCACCACCCCTCCCTCGAACGTGACACCGCTCACACAGCGCCCGGCGCCCGCCGCGAACCCGCCAGCGCAAGCCGCTACACTTCGCGCCATGCAAACCGTCTCCATCGGCGCAATCCAAATGACTGCCCTCATCGACCTCGAACAGGCCTACCCGGCCAACGCCGTCTACCCCGGCGTCAGCGATTTCGCCCCTTACACCGGCCACCTCAACGGCGACAGCACGGTCACCCTGAACTTCGGCTGCTTCCTTGTCCGCGATGGCGCGACCCTCCTCCTCGTCGACACGGGCTGGGGACCCGAACACGACGGCAAACTCCTCGCCGAACTGGCCGCCGCCGGCGTCAAGCCGGCCGAAGTCACCCACGTGCTCTTCACCCACCTCCACGGCGACCACACCGGCTGGAACATCGACCGTCAGACCGCCCGGCCGATCTTCGCCGCCGCCCGCCACCTCGTCCCCCGCGCCGACTGGGACCACTACAGCGCCCAGGCCATCGAAGCGAAAAAGACCGCCGGCAAGCCGTGGATGGGTTCGTTCGAACGCGACGTCATGCCGCTCGAACCGCTCGGCCTCGTCGACCTCATCGAAGGCGAGACCACCATCTCCAGCGGCCTCACCGCGATCCCGACACCCGGGCACACTCCCGGCCACACGAGTGTCGTCATCACGTCGGGGAACCAACGCGGGTTCGTCCTCGGCGATGTCGTCATCACGCCGGTCGACGCCGAAAACCCGAACCTCGCGAACAGCTTCGACTGGGACAACAGCATCGCCCTCGCCACCCGCAAGCAGGTCGTCGCGCGCCTTGTCGAAGACGCCTCGCTCGTCGGCGCGAGCCACCTCCCGGCGCCCGGCCTCGGCCGCTTCGTCCGCGTCCCCGGCGGCCAGCGCTGGCAAGGCCTCTGAGACCACTCCTGATGGTGTGCAGCACACCAGCCGAACCGCTCGCCTTGAACCCGCCATCAGAGCCGCGACAGGTATGGAGCGGTACGCCGCTGGCTCGCCAACAGGCACAAACCCGGGCAGCAATGCGAACGCGGGTGGCCGAAACCACCACCCTGCCTCTGACCACCCAACCGTCCGCCCGCGTTGTAGGGGCGTATTGCAATACGCCCCTACGACCACGTCGCCCAACAAGCCCGCTCGCCTTGAACCCGCCATCAGAGCCGCGACAGGTATGGAGCGGTACGCCGCTGGCTCGCCAACAGGCACAAACCCGGGCAGCAATGCGAAAGCGAGTGGCCACCAACACACCCATCGGCCGCAGCCACCCCAACTGTCGGCCCACGTTGTAGGGGCGTATTGCAATACGGCTCTACGACTCGCCACGACCCATCTTTACCAATTTGCCCACATAAACCGATCCCACACGCCATCGCCGTTCTGTCACCTCCCGATACGCCCCGCGACGATAAATGCGCTCGATCTTCAAGGCTTCGTGAACCTCTCCTCCCACGCGTCATAACAGGCTTGGAAGCCCGCTCCGCCACCGGTACATTTCGCGGCGTTGGAGGCGGGGTGGTCGAAACCACACCGCAGGCGGGGAAGGGCTTACCGGCCCGGAAGCGCCCAAGGCGAAGCGGTTCGGGGTCACGGCCCCGGATGCGCCGCCACCACCAGCGGGGCCATCGCCGGGCAACCGGAGCACGATGGCAGGGTGGTACCGGTTGTGAGGCGCCGCAAGGCAGCCCGGCCGGGAAGCCCCCGGCGCCGAAAGGCCCGGCTGTGCGCAGTGGTGCGAGCCTGCAGTTTGTCCCGGAACGACGGCGCAAGCCCGAGTCCGGGGCCTCTCCCGGGAGGAGATAGCCAACCCGCAAGGGCCAGCGCTCAGCCCGGTGACACGGATGCGCAGGCAGGGTTCTCGACAGACACCTCCACACGCCAGGGCCGCTACCCACCGCAAGGCAGGGAGCGGCCTTTCGGCATCCCCGAATCGCAAATCCAAAAGGGCCGCCCACCTCACGGCAGACGCCCCCCTTCAGCGTCCTTCGACGTTCGTCCGTCCTCTGTGTCCTCGGCCTCGCCGATTAGCCCAACGCCCCGAATCGCAAATCGCAAATCGTGAATCGCAAATCCAAAAGGGCCGCCCACCTCCCGGCAGACGGCCCCCTCAGCGCCCTTCGACGTTCGCCGTTCGAAGTTCGCCTAGACTTCCCGGAACTCGCCCTCGACGGTCCCCTCTTCCGCGCCACCCGGCTCGCCCGAAGGCCCGCCTGCGAACCCATCGGCGCCCGGTTCGCCAGCGCCCGCCGCGCCGTACACCGCCTCGCCGATCTTCGAGAGCGAGCTGCTCAGCGCATCGGTCGCACTCCGCATCCGGTCGGCGTCGTCCGACTCGATGGCTGCCTTCACGTCGGCGATCTTCGCCTCCACGTCGGCTTTCAGGTCGGCCGGCACCTTGTCGGCGTTGTCGCGCAGCGTCTTCTCAGCCTGGTAGGCCATCGAATCCGCCGTGTTCTTCAGTTCGATCGACTCGCGCTTCTTCCGGTCGTCGTCCGCGAACAACTCCGCCTCGCGCTGCATCCGGTCAATCTCTTCCTTCGAAAGCCCGCCCGACGACTGGATCGTGATCTTCTGCTCGCGGCCGCTCCCCTTGTCGCGCGCGCCCACGTTCACGATGCCGTTCGCGTCGATATCGAACGTCACTTCGATCTGCGGAATACCGCGCGGCGCCGGCAGGATGCCGTCGAGGATGAACCGCCCGAGCGACTTGTTGTCGCTCGACATCGGCCGTTCGCCCTGGAGCACGTGGATCTCCACGCTCGGCTGGTTGTCGGCCGCGGTGCTGAACGTCTGGCTCTTCGCCGTCGGGATGGTCGTGTTGCGCTGGATAATCGGCGTCATCACCCCGCCGAGCGTCTCGATGCCGAGCGTCAGCGGCGTCACATCGAGCAGCAGGACGTCCTTCACCTCGCCCTTCAGCACGCCCGCCTGCACCGCCGCGCCGATCGCCACCACTTCGTCCGGGTTCACACCCTTGTGTGGGTCCTTCCCGAAGTAGTCCGCCACGATCTTCTGCACAGCCGGCATGCGCGTCTGCCCACCGACAAGCACCACTTCGTCGATATCGCCCGGCTTCTTGCCCGCGTCGGCCAGCGCCTTTTTCACCGGCTCGAGCGTCCCCGTCAGCAGGTCGCCCACGAGTTGCTCCAGCTTCGCCCGCGTCAGCGTGATGTTGAGGTGCTTCGGGCCACTCGCATCGGCCGTGATGAACGGCAGGTTCACGTCGGTCGACTGCGCGCTCGAAAGCTCGACCTTCGCCTTCTCGGCCTCCGCCTTCAGCCGCTGGAGCGCCTGCCGATCCTGCCGCAGGTCGATCCCTTCGGCCTTCTTGAACTCGTCGATAAGCCAGTCGATGACCCGCTGGTCGAAGTCGTCGCCACCGAGGTGCGTGTCGCCATTCGTGCTCAGCACCTGGAACGTGCCTTCGCCGATCTCGAGGATCGAAATGTCGAACGTACCGCCGCCAAGGTCGTACACCGCGATCAGTTCGTCGCCCTTCTTGTCGAGGCCGTAGGCGAGCGAGGCCGCGGTCGGCTCGTTGATAATCCGCAGCACTTCGAGCCCCGCGATCTTCCCCGCGTCTTTCGTCGCCTGGCGCTGCGCATCGTTGAAGTACGCCGGCACGGTGATCACCGCTTCGTTCACCGGCTCGCCGAGATACGCCTCCGCATCCGCCTTCAGCTTCTGCAGGATCATCGCGCTCACTTCCGGCGGGCTGTACTGCCGCTCGCCGAGCTTCACGCTCGCATCCCCGTTCGAAGCCGCCGAAACCGAGTACGGCATCAGCTTCAGATCCCGCTGCACCTCCGGGTCATCGAGCTTGCGCCCCATGAACCGCTTGATGCTGTACACCGTGTGCTCCGGGTTCGTGACCGCCTGGCGCTTCGCCACCTGCCCCACGAGCCGCTCGCCGCCCTTCGTCACCGCCACAATCGACGGCGTCGTCCGCGCGCCCTCCGCGTTCGGGATGACAACCGGCTCGCCGCCTTCCATCACCGCCATGCAGCTGTTCGTCGTCCCCAGGTCGATGCCAATTACCTTAGCCATAGTTCTCCCTTTCCAAAGTCAAACTCGCGAATCGCAAATCGTGAATCGTGAATTCCTACCCGCCCTCACCGACAATCACCATCGCCGGGCGGATAACCTTCCCGTGCAGCTCGTACCCCTTCTGGAGCACGTGCAACACCTTGCCCTCTTCGCCCGGCTGCCGGCCCACCGCTTCGTGATGCAGCGGGTCGAACGCCGCGCCTTCGGCCGCAACTTCCGTCACGCCCATTGCTTCCAGCAACCGCCCGAACTTCTGGTGAATCGCCGAGACGCCCTGCACCCAGTTCAGCCCCGCCAGCGTCGAATCCACCGAACCGACCGCCCGGTCCAGGTCGTCGTACACCGGCAACAGGTTGATCACCAGCGCCGCGTTCGAAAGCCGCGCCGTCTCCTGCCGTTCCTGCTCCACGCGACGCTTGAAGTTCGCGAAATCCGCCGCCGCGCGCTGCCAGTTCTTGTAGTACGTCTCCGCCTTCTCGCGCTCCTGCGCCAGTTCGCCAGCCTCGGCCGTCGCCAGCTCATCGCCTTCGACCGCCGCCACCGGCTCCTCCGCGGCCCGCGCCGCCGCCCGTTTGTCTACGAACCGGACCTCGTCCTTCTCATCGTTCATGTCCACCTCCAATACCTTTCACGAAACCTCCCCCAAACCACTCCCCTCGCCCGCGACGCAGGAGTCGGGAGAGGGGCCGGGGGTGAGGGCCA
>CAYYDX010000113.1:0-2820 GCA_964470735.1 uncultured Anaerolineaceae bacterium | reverse complement strand
CCACTCCCCTCGCCCGCGACGCAGGAGTCGGGAGAGGGGCCGGGGGTGAGGGCCATCGCGAAGCCGTCGCTACTCATCCCCATAGAACTCCCGGATCAGCTCCGTCAGCACATCGCTCACGTAGCGAACGTTCGCCACCGCCTCGCCGTACTGCATCCGCGTTGGCCCCAAAATGCCCACGACACCACCGGCGCCGCCCTCCGGACCGTACCGCGCGAGCACAAAGCTCATATCCTGGTACGGCCCCTCCCGGTTCTCGTCGCCGATAACCACCGCCACGTCGCCCTGGTCGAACGCACTCGACGGGATCGCCCGCCGCAGACGCCGCTCGTCCACCGCCTCCAGCGTATCGAGCATCCGGTCGCTGTGGCCGAATTCCGGCTGCCGCAGCATCTCCCGGACACCCTCCACGATCGGTGATTCAACCTGCGCCGCCTGCTCCTTCAACATCAGGTCCGTCAACGCTGCCACCACCGTGGCCTCTACCGGCCCCGGCGGCTCCGCGCTGCCGTCCCGACCCTGGAACTCCCCGACCGTCTTGCCACCGAACTCCGCGTTCAGCCGCGCCGCCAGCCGGGTCAGCAACTCCTGGTGCACCGCCACCGGAAAATCGATCGTCCGCTGGTGCACACCGCTGTCACTCGTCACAGCAACCAGCAACGCCCGGTTCTCCAGCAACTCCACCAGTTGCAACTGCTTCAATCGCACCTCCAGCAAACGCGGCTGCGTCACCAGCGCCACATTGCGGAGATTGTTCGCCAGCACACTCGCCGCCAGCCCGATCCACTCCTCCAGCTGCCGCGACGCCTGGTGAAACTGGTGCAGAATCGTGAACTGCTCCTGCTGAGTCAGATCCCGCTCCTGCATCAGGCTCGAAACGTAATACCGGTACCCCCGGTGGCTCGGAATGCGCCCCGCCGACGTATGCGGGTGCGTGATCATCCCCTCTTCCTCGAGCGCCGCCATCTCATTCCGCACCGTCGCGCTCGAAAGCCCCAGCTGGTGGCGCTCCACAAGCGACTGCGACCCGACAGGCTGAGCCGAGCCGACGAAGTCATCGACGATGAGAGCGAGGATGCGCGCACGGCGCTCTGACAACGTCATTATCAACCCTACTCTACCAGTTTGGCACTCCCAACGGAAGAGTGCTAACCACCAGCAGGGAGATTATAACAGGGGGTGCGAGACGTCTGTTGCCGAGATGGCTTCGCCTGGGTAGTCTCCGGAGAACAAGCGTTCGGGTGCAGCATTGCCGCTCTACGACCAACCGTTCTACAAGCAGCTGCCAAAGAATGATCTTGGGGTCGACACGCACCAGGGGGGTGTGGTCATTCCCAAGGCGTTGCTTCCGTACCTGCCTCCTCTCCCTCCACCCTCCGCCGGGCCTACGGAAGAGACTCCCGTGGTGCTCGACTTGTTCGACGGGTCGACTCCCGTAGCAACAGTGACCTCCCGCTGGCACTACCAGACGTGGGGTAACAAACGCCCCCCGGAATACAGACTGACGAAGAACATTGAGTCAGCCCTGTTGGCGAGGGCGTCGGTTGATGATGTCCTCCAGTTCGAACGGCAACTCGGAACTGTCGATCGGTTCAGGGTCACGCTCATCAGATCAGGCACCACCACGCACAAATCGATTCTCGCCTCGAACCCCGGTGCGCGCTGGGGGATCGCGGGGTCACCTCCGGAGAGTCTCGCTGGAATCCGCAAGGAAATGGATGACATTGAGAAGTCCTCCTCGGGCACCTTTCAGCTCTTCGGCGGCACAAGGTCAGTCTCAGACCACCGCCGCCTCCTGCGAGATGCAGCTTTCGCAAGACTGGTGAAGCGTGCATACGGCCATGCCTGTGCAGCCTGCGGAGTAGGCTGGCTCGTTCCCTTAGGCATGCCGGGCCCGGATCCAATCTCGGAACCCGAGGCCGCTCACATAGTTCCTGTCGCAATGCGAGGGCCTGACGACCTCAGGAACGCCCTCTGTCTCTGCCGCGCACACCATTGGGCATTTGACCGCAAGGTGATGTTCGTTGACCCCAATCTATGCTGGCGCGTCGTGACCGCCTCACAGTCGGAAAATCGCAACACGTTACTGAATGATGTGGATGGGACACCACTCCGCGCCCCAGCGAACGGCTTTCCCGCACCGTCTCCGGATGCCTTGGAATGGCACCGTAAGTGGGTGCTATCGGCATGAGTGACTTCACTTTCATCGACCTCTTCGCTGGAATCGGCGGCATGCGCCTGGCGTTCGAGGAGGCAGGTGGCCAGTGTGTGTTCACGTCCGAATGGGACGCGTATGCACAGAAGACGTACCGTGCAAACTTCGATGGCGAGATCTTCGGCGACATCACTCAACTGACCAACATGGAGGACTGCCCGGAGCACGATGTGCTCGTGGCAGGCTTTCCCTGCCAACCTTTTTCGATCGCTGGCGTTTCGAAGCACAACGCCCTCGGCCGCGCCCACGGCTTCAAGAACAAGACGCAGGGCACGTTGTTCTTCGATGTCGCACGTATCATCGACGCGAAGCGCCCGGCTGCCTTCATGCTCGAGAATGTCAAGAACCTGGTAAGCCACGATCGAGGGCGCACATTCGAGACCATCATCGACACGCTCACCAACGACCTTCAATACGACGTGCACTGGAAGATTATTGACGGCCAGGATGCGGTTCCTCAGCATCGCGAGCGCATCTATATTGTGGGCTTCCGCATCCCCACGCCGTTCAAATTCCCGGTCATCCCCCGGACCCGTAAGGCACTCGGCGAGCTCTTGGAACCAACCCCGGAGTTCAAATACACGCTGACCGTCAACCTGTGGAAC
>CAYYDX010000112.1:0-8468 GCA_964470735.1 uncultured Anaerolineaceae bacterium | reverse complement strand
CGCGAGATGTAGCTGATCTCCTGCCCCCGGTTCTCCCGGCCACCCGCATTCTCGCCCTGCATCAACTGCAGGTAGTCGAGCACGATCAGGTCGAGCTGCTTCGCCTCTCCCGCGAGCCGCCGCGCCTTCGCCCGCAATTCCGCGACCGTTAGCATCGCCGTGTCGTCGAACCAGATGTTCGCTTCCGAAAGCCGCGCCGCCGCCGCCACCACGCGCCGCTCTTCCATCTCCGTGTTCTGGCCCATCCGCAGGCGCGTGCTCTCAACTCGCGCCTCGGCCGAGAGCAGGCGCGTCGCCAGCTGCTCCGAAGACATTTCGAGCGAGAAGAAGGCCACGTTCGCCCTCTGTTCGATGGCCGCGTTCCGCGCGATCCCCAGGGCGAAACTCGACTTCCCCACGCTCGGCCGCGCGCCCACGATCACCAGGTCGGAGCGCTTCAGTCCCGAAAGCAGCGTATCGAGGTCGCTGAACCCTGTCCGGATCGCCGAAAGCTCGATCCGCTCGATTTCGTCCGGGTCCTGGTCGAGGAATGCATCGAGCAGCTGCCGGATATGCACGAAGTCGCGGAAGTTCTCGCCGCCGCGCAACTTTTGCAGCAGCGTCTCCGACTTCGAAAACACGCTGTCGATGTCCGCCGGCGCTTCATACGCCATCTGCAGGATGCCCGTCGCCGCGTGGATCAGACCGCGATACATCGCGTCGCGCTTGACGATCCGGGCGTAGAACTCGGCGCCGATGGACGTCGGCAGGCGCCGGATAATATCCGCGAGGAAGACCTGCCCGCCGACCTCTTCGAGCTGGTCGCGCGAGGCCAGTTCGTGCGCCACCGTGATCTGGTTGATCACTTCGTCGCGGTTCCACAGCGAGACACAGGCGTCGTACACCCAGCCGTTCTTCTCACGGAAGAAGTCAACCGGCTTGACGATACCCTGCACCGCGAGCATCGCGTCGGGATCGACCATCAGGGAGGCCAGCACAGCCTCCTCTGCCTCGATGTCATGCGGGGGAAGACGTTCGAGCTGAGCGAGAGTCATGGGTCAGGAGGAAACCGGGCAGGCGCGTCCGCGCGTGGAGTGCGAAAGCCTCGGTCCCTGCTTCCTCCTTTCCCTCTGATTACGCTTCTTCGCTGGCTTCCGCGGTCGCCGCGGCTTCGGCCGCCGCAGCCTCTTCGCGAGCCTTCGCCGCCGCCGCCAGTTGCTTCGCTTCGAGCTCCGCCTGCGCCGCGCGCTCCGCCAGCAGCTTCTCCACCACCGGCCGCGATGCTTCGTCCGGGACGACGTCGACCGTCACCGTGGCGATCACGTTGCGCGTGAACTTCACGCTCACCTGGCGCTCGCCAATCTCCCGGATCGGCTCCGCCAGCAGCACGATCTTCGAGTCGACCTCGACGCCCGTCTTCGCCGTCAGCTGTTCCGCGATGTCGCGGTTGGTCACCGAACCGAAGAGATGGCCGGTCTCCCCGACGCGCGCTTCGATCGTCACCTTGTAGCCATCGACCTTCGCCGAAACGCCGCGCGCTTCCGCGTCGAGCTTTTCCTGGCGCCGCGCTTCCTTCTGCGCGAGCGAGTTCGCCCGCTGCAGGTTATCGCGCGAGGTAAACCCCGCAATTCCGCGAGGCAGCAGGAAGTTGCGGGCGAACCCGTTCTTCACTTCCTTCACTTCACCGACTTGCGCGGTGCCTTCTACGTCTTCGAAAAAGACGACTTTCATGACCTGGACTCCAGAGAGGGATAGCCCCGGCGGGACGATCGGCGGGGTGATAGTGCCCGCCCGGTGCGATCCCGGGGGCACCGTAGACGAATAAGAATAGCCGCTCCATCCGTTATCGTCGCGTCCGCGAATCCTTGATGCTTCCTGTACGGAGTCCACCGGTTATGCATACCGCCGAAACGCGACAAATCCTGTCGAGTTTCACCACCTCCCACCCCGTCCCACGCGAACACCGCACATCCAGCCGGCCCCGAAACGCCCGCTGCACGCTACCCTACACGGCAAGCCCGAACCACCATGACCACCCAACCACTCCAGACCGCAGCACGCACCGACATCGGCCGCAGCCGCCGTCGTAACGAAGACGCGTACGTCGCCGGTCATCTCGCCGGGACGCCGGACTGGACCCTGCTCGCCGTCGCCGACGGCCTCGGTGGCCACGCCCGCGGCGACTGGGCCAGCGAACGCACGATCGAACTCCTCGGCGTCGAACTCGGCCCCCTCCTCGCCGACGCCGCCCCCGAAACGGCGCTGCGCACAGCCGTTAGCAAGATCAACTGGCAACTCCACGCCGAAGCACGCACCCTCGGCGCCAACGGCGCCGCGACCACCCTCGTCCTTGCCCTCCTCCGCGGCGCCGAATACTGGTGGCTCAACGTCGGCGACAGCCGCCTCTACCTCCACACTCCCGCTGGCCTGCGACGCCTCAGCCGCGACCACTCCTGGGTGCAGGAACAGGTCGACTCCGGCGCACTCGACCCCGCCGAGGCCCGCCTCCACCCCTACCGCAACGTCGTGACGCGCACCATCGGCTTCGAAACCAGCGTCGAACCGGATATCGCCGGCCCGTTCGTCCTCGCCCCCGGCGAAACACTGCTCGCCTGCAGCGACGGCCTCTTCGGCCCGGTCGCCGATGAAACCATCGCCGAAACCATCGCCCGCCTCGAACCCGAAGCCGCCGCCCGCCGCCTCATCGAACTCGCCAACGAAGCCGGCGGCCCCGACAACATCACCGTCGCCCTCGCCCGCAACCCGTAGGTCGAACAGGGATCCGTGGCCCGACAGTAATGGAGGCTACGCCCCCGGCGCCGTTCGCCTGCTCATCACCTGCCTGAAACCGCCCTACACCTCAATCGCTCGCGGCGTCGTCAACCGCGTGATCATCGGTGTACCCGGCGTCCGCCGCATGATGAAGTTCCGCACCTGCCAGCGCCCATCCTGGAACCGGATGTGCCGCGAAACCGGCTCGCGCTGCGCCGGCGTCACTCGCCACAGCGCCTCCGCAATCTCCCGGTCGAAGTGCCAGCGCGTCTCCACCGTCTCGAAGCCCACCGCCCGGTACGCCCGGTGTGCGTGCTCCGCGAAACTGTTCGTCGTCAGGATGAAACTCGGCCGTGGCTACTCCGTCTCGAGGTACCCCATCAGCGCCGCCAGCATCCGCCGGCAGACACCCCGCCCTTCGTGCTCCGGCGGCACATGCACCGACCAGAGGTAGCACCCCGCCGGGTCGCGCAGGTTCACCGACACCCGCCCCACGGCCACGCCGTCCTCCACCGCGATGAAGTGCCGGTGCGGACCCTCTTCCCGGCACCCGGCGACCGCGCTCGCACGCTTCACCGGATCCTTCAGGTGTCCAAGGTCGAACGCGTGAAACGGGAACCCCCGCACCGACCAGTTCGCAAGCTGGAGCGCGAGGTCATCGTCCCACGGGCGCAATTCCAGCCCCTCGCCCTGGATCGACTCGGGATAGTTCGCCTGCGCCACACTTCCAGTATAGGCAGCCAGCAGCCTCCCCGCGCTGTGCGCCCACCGCCGTTCGGCACTACGCTTGCGACTGATGTTCGAACGCCCGGTCCTCGTCATCTTCCACGGCGGAACTGGCCTTGGCCCGGCCGAGCAGATGCTCGCGACCGCCCGTATCGCCGCTGCGCGCAACACCGCGCGCTCCGCCCTCGCTGCCGGTTTCGAAGCCGTCATCGTCGCGACCGACCAGCCCGGCGCCTTCGCCCCGCTCTTCCCCGGCCTGCTCATCGACGCCGACGCACCGGGTGAGCCATTCGACTTCGCCGCCCGCCTCCGTGGCATCGTCGCGCGCTACGGTCTCGAACGCCCTGCGACCATGGGTTCCGGCTCCGTCCCCCTCCTCGGCGTCGATGAGTTCCGCCTCGTCGTCGAACAACTCGACTCCCGCGACCCCCGCTTCGTCACGAACAACTTCTTCTCCGCCGACCTCACCGGCTGGACGCCCGGCCCCGCCATCGAGCAGTGTGGCGAGCTCGCCCGCGACAACCTGCTCCCCCGCAGGCTGCGCGACGATGCCGGTCTCGCATCCGTCATCCTCCCCCGCACCACCGCCACCCAGTTCGACCTCGACACACCGAGCGACCTCGCCGTCCTCTCGCTCGCCGAAGGACTCCCACCGGAACTCGCCGAAGCGGCGAAGCCCGCCTCTGCCACCGCCAGCCGCTACCGCGCGTTCATGCCCCTCCTCTGCGATCGCACGCGCCAGGTGGTGGTTGCCGGGCGCATCGGGGGAAGCCAGGCGTGGCAGTACCTCGAACGCGAAACCGCCTGCCGCGTCCGCCTCTTCGCCGAAGAGCGCGGCCTCGCCACGGTGCCCGCCGGCTACCAGGCGCGCAGCATCCTTGGCTTCCTCATCGAAGAAGTCGGCGTCGAGCGCTTCTTCCAGCGCCTGGCCGAACTCGGTGACGGCGCGGTGATCGATACGCGCGTCATCGAGGCGCACCTCGGCGTCGAACCCTCGCGCGAAGACCGCTTCCAGAGCGACCTCCTCGCCTGGGAAGCCATCGAAGACCCGTTCCTGCGCCGCTTCACCAGGGCCGCCGCCGAAGCGCCGGTCCCGGTGCTCCTCGGCGGCCACTCGCTCGTCTCCGGCGGTCTCATGGCCCTCAACGACGTCGCCTGGGCCGAAAACGACCGCCGCCTGGGTCTCTAACCGCGCACCACCTACCGCAGCGGATCACCCGGGGCCGGCACATTGGCCAGGAAGTCGCGCTTTACCTCGGCCAGCAGTTCCGGCTCGGTAATCGCGTCGTAGGCCGCGCGCGCCATCGCTTTCGCCACCCGGATCGCGCGCTCGTGCGCCTCCTCCGTCGCCGCCGCCGCCGTGAACGGCTGCGTGTGGTTCGCGTTGAACGGGTCGCTGGGAATGCCGAACATCGGGTGGATCGTCGGCACAACGTAGCTCACATTCCCCATGTCGGTGCTCGCCCCGAACCACGGGATTTTCGCCACCGGCAGCCCCAGTTCCGCCATGTGCGCGCAATAGCGGCCGGCCAGCGGGTCGTTCGAAACAAGATCCGTGTACGGCCTGCCCACCCATGTCAGTTCTACCCGGCAGCCGGTCGCGGCCCCGCCCGATTCGAGCGCTGCCTGCACCTTCGCCTTCAGTTCGGCCAGTTCCGCCATCGTCGCCGAGCGGGCGTAGTAGTCCGCCGCCGTGTAGTCCGGGATGATGTTCGGCTTCAGGCCCGCGTCCGTGAAGATGCCGTGCACCCGGTCGGTCGGCTTGATCTGCTGGCGAAGCATCGAGACCGCGTTGTAGCCCGCCACCAGTGCGTCGAGAGCGTTCACACCGTTCCACGGCATGGCGGCCGCGTGCGCGTTCCGGCCAAAGTACTCGACCTTCAGCGCCTGAAGAGCCTGCACCTTCGGCGTCGCGCTGTCCGCGGGCGCCGGGTGCGCCATCAGCGCCGCGTCGATACCGTTGAAAGCGCCCTGCTCGATGAGAATCTGCTTGCCCGCGCCGCCCTCTTCCGCGGGGCTGCCGAGGATCACGACCGTCCCCTGTACGCCTTCGAGTCCGGCCCGTAGCCCCACACCCGCGCCGACCCCCGCAATCGCGATCAGGTTGTGCCCGCATGCGTGCCCGATGCCGGGCAGCGCGTCGTACTCCGAAAGCACCGCGACCGTCGGACCACCGTTCCCTGCAACGGCCTTGAACGCCGTCGGCATCGTGTACGCCCCACGCACCACTTCGAACCCTTCGCCGTCGAGGTAGTCCGTCAGCACCTGGTGGGCGTGGTGCTCCTCGAAGTTCAGTTCGGGGTGCGAGTGGATCTCCATGCTCAGTTCGCGCAGCGCTGCGCTCGCTTCATCGATCGCGTGATCAATCCGTTCGTACGGGGTCATCTCTGGTCTCCAGCGAAGAGGTGCACGGATTCAACCACACCATGGCCGGTTTCCGCTCGCCGGGACTCCCCCTTGACGGCTGTCGTACGAGCGATCTACATTTTGACCGTGCGTACGAAATCCAGCGCAGCCGTCCGGGAAACGCCCACCTTCATCGAGGCGGCCCGCCGCGCCCAGATCATCGCCGCCGCTACCGAAACCATCGCCGACCTCGGTTTCGCCAACGCCTCACTCGCCCGCATCGCCGAGCGCGCGCGCATCTCCAAGGGCGTCATCGGCTACTACTTCCCCAGCAAAGACGACCTCGTCCGCGCCGTCGTCGATTCGTTCTTCCTGACTGGCCACACCCGGATGCTCGCCACGCTCGAAACGGCCGCCACCGCCACCGCCATGCTCACCGCCTACATCGAAGGCAACATCGCCTATATCGACCAGAACCGCGTGGCCGCTCGCGCCATCACCGACATCATCCTCAACTTCCGCAAGCCCAACGGTGAGCCCCATTTCAAGTCCGACGACCAGGAGCCACTCATCGTTGGGACGGCCGCCATGTTCGGCTGGGGCCAGGAGACCGGTGAGTTCCGCGCCTTCGACCCCCGCGTGATGGCTATCACGCTCCGCTCCGCGATTGACGGGTTCGCGAACCAGCTCGCCAACAACCCGGACCTCGATGTCGCCGCCTACACGCGCGAACTCCTCGCGCTCTTCATCCACGCCACGCGCGCATAACCCGGGGACTCAGCCGCCGGGACGCGGCTTTGCACAACCAATGGAGGCACGAATCACATGACAGGAATGCTCGAAGGAAAGGTCGCCGTCATCACCGGCGCGGCCAGCGGTATCGGCGCCGAATCGGCACGCCTTTTCGCCCGGGAGGGCGCGAAGCTCGTCCTCGCCGACGTCCAGGATGACCGCTGCGCAAGACTCGCCGATGAACTCGGCCCCAACGTCGCATTCATCCACACCGACGTCACCGACGAAGCCCAGGTTGGCACGGCGGTTCGGTTCGCCGTCGAACGCTTCGGCCGCCTCGACTGCATGTTCAACAACGCCGGCCGTGGCCACGCCGAGGGCCTCATCACCGACCTCACCCCCGCGCTCTACCACGATGTCGTCGACCTCCTCCTCGGCGGTGTGCTCTTCGGTACCAAGCACGCCGCCGCCGTGATGAAGGCGCAGAAGTCGGGCAGCATCATCAACACCGCCAGCGTCGCCGGCATCGGTGTCGGCTACGGCGGTACCCTCTACTCCGCCGCGAAGGCCGCCGTCATCCACGTCACCCGCGTCCTCGCCAACGAAGTCGGCGAAGACAACGTCCGTGTCAACGCCATCGCCCCGGGCGCCATCCCGACGGCCATCTTCGGCCGCGCCGGCGGCATGACCCAGGAAGCCGCCGAAGCCATGATCCCGATGCTCCAGGTGGGGTTCACGAAAGCCCAGCCGATCCCGCGCTCCGGCGCCGCTCGCGACGTCGCCGAAGCGGCGCTCTGGCTCGCCAGCGACGCCTCGAGCTTCGTCTCCGGGGCCTGCCTGCCAGTCGATGGCGCGATGACCACCGGCAAACTGTTCTCGCAGCGCATGGCCGAACTCCAGGCCCTGGCCCCCGCCTGACCGCTACCCCATGCCCCAGCGGATGCTGTTCCGCAGCAGCGAGATGTACGCGGGCGCTTCCCACGTCGTCCGGATGTACGGGGGCGTCTTCCCTTCCGGGTCGACGCTCTTGTCGACGAACGGCTGAACGCTCGTCTCGGGCGTATGGCAGTGCCCGAGCGCCACGTATGTCACGCCGCCCTCGCCCACATCGCGCGTGTACCCGAGCACCCGCGTCTTGCCGTCCGGCAGCAGCGCCGTGTCCTTCTCGTACTGGAACCCGAACTTCCGCGGCGAGTTGTCCGGCCCCAGTTCGGCCGTCAACAGGATCCGCGCCTTCGGGTCGCTGCACTCCACCATGTACGGCTCATCCACCGTCACGAACGTTTCCGGCAGCCCATCCGTCAGCCGGTCGTCCGAACTGTGCACCTTCACTTCGAACTTCCGCACCGGCGGATGGTTGAGGAAGAACCCGCCGAGCACCTCGTGGTGGTCGAGCCGAAGCATCGCCCGCCGCCCGTCTTCGTTGTCGACCCGTACCGCCTTCCCACCGGACGTGCCGTGCAGGCCAAGCCAGTGCCCGCCCGAAGCCAGCCATGCGCCGATCGCCTTCGACTGTTCCGGCCCCGGTATCGGCCCTGCCGTGTACGTGATCAGCAGCCGGCTGATCGGCGTCAGCAACACCGAGATCGCTTGCAGCGGAACAGCTGACGCGAGCGCGATGGTGTAGGCGTTCTGCCGGCCCACGGTGCGCGGGCCCACCCCGATCACCACGAAGCTGGCGACGGTCATGATGGCGGCCGCGGCGTATCAGGCGCGCCGGATCGCACGAACACTCCGGCTTTCCCCGACCGACCATCAGGATGCCGAGCAGCAGGTCCTTCTCGCCCTCCTCGAGCGCCGGAGGTTCTTCGACGTCGCGCGCGGACCGTGGACGCCCTTCGTGCACCGGGTCGCACGCCAGGCCGCGCAAGGGATCGCCGACGGCTACGCCGATGACCGTCGACGTTTCAATG
>CAYYDX010000111.1:2828-8938 GCA_964470735.1 uncultured Anaerolineaceae bacterium | reverse complement strand
GCGCCGCCCGGGCGTCGCCGGCCACGGGGCGGCGTTCATGTTGAAGGCGATCCGGCGCTTCACGGTTTCGAACTTCGCCGGGTGGTAGTAGCCCCACGCCTGGCCATCGAACGTTGCCGGGTCGAAGTATTCGAACGTCGCCAGGAGTACCCCGCGCCGGTGCGTAGGGTCCTTCCACGTGACGTACTTCGATGTGCCGTGCGGGAAGCGCAGATAGACCAGCGCACCCGGCTTGCAGACGCGCCAGATCTCGCCCATGAAGGCCATCAGGTCGTCGACGTGCTCGACGATGTGGGACGCCTGCAACTCGTCGACCGAGTTGTCGCGCAACGGCAGCGGCTTCGAAACATCCGCGACGATGTCGACCCCGGCGATCCGCGCCATGTCGAGGCCGATTGCGCCGGGCTTCTTGCGCCAGCCACAACCGAGGTCGATGACGACACGGCGCGGGGGCGGCGGGTTGGCTGGCGGCATTCGCGCATTATCAAAGCGCGCAGCGGCCGGTGCGAGCGCTGGTTGTTCTTGCGCCCGGCCGTGGGATTGCGACGGGGGCTAAACTCGACACCAGTTGTCGCGAAATCGGTTGAGGATCCGCGCCGCACACCCAGGAGGCGAAGCCGATGGCCAGGTGGTCGGATCTACAACGTGAAGCGCCGGCGCTGGCGGAGGCCGGGCAGAGGCTGCTCGCTGCCGGGGGCGGCGTCGCCTACCTCGCGACCGTGAGGAAAGACGGCGGCCCGCGCGTCCACCCGGTCATGCCCGTGCTGGCGCCGGGCGGGCTCTATGTGTTCGTCGTGAACCTCGGCTGGAAGTACCACGACCTGAGGCGCGACGGCCGCTACGCGCTGCACACGTCGCCGCCAGATGGCGGTGGCGAGGAGTTCTACATCACCGGGCCTGCCGTCGAATCCGACGACCCGGGTGAGCGCGCGATTGTCCGCGAAGCCTGCGGCGGCCGCCTCGGCGGGCACGAGTTCGAAGCGCTCTTCCGGCTCGGCGTCGAACGCGCGCTCCACACGCACTGGGAGAACTGGGGCACGCCAACCGCCTGGCCGCGGTTCGAAAAGTGGAGTGCGCCCGCCTGAATCGCGTTGCCCCGCTCGATTTCAACCCCGGGCAGGCCCGTTCGACCGCGGTCCAGCGCAACTTGAGTGAACGCTGCGTGGACGACTGGTGACACGCCGATTTGAACTTTGTAGGAACTCTTCCAACGCCCCGAAAAGGGGTTTTCAACGTGTGGCCACGCGGTGAATATGTGATGGACGAGCGGCGCACACAGGATACGGAAGGTGAACAATGAGTGGCTCAAAACCAGAAGCGATGCTTGTCGATAGCGATGAGCAGGTGCGCGAGCTAATGCGCATCAAGCTGGAGCAGGACGGCATCGAGGTCATCGCGGAACGCGCGCTCGGTATTGCGGCCCAGCAGGCCATCCAGGAGATGCAACCAGCACTCGTCTTTGTCGCGATTGAGCAGCCAATCCAGCGTGCGATGCAGGTCATCGAGTTCGCTCGCGCTACCGCTCCCGATTCGCTCATTGTCGCCTATGCAGGTTCCTGGTCGCCGACCATCGAGCGGCGACTGATGCAGGCCGGTGTCAACGACTTCCTCCACGGCAAGATCACTCGCGAGCAGGTGAAGGCAGTCGCCGGGCGCGCCCGCCACAAGGCCCGCTCACTTGCCGCCCCGGCCGTCGAAGAAGAAGAGGGTGGCCGCATCATCGCCGTCGTCGGGCAGAAGGGCGGCGTCGGCAAGACCACCACAAGCACGAACCTCGCGGCCACCATCGCCCTCGAAGGCAGCAAGAGCGTCCTCCTGATCGACCTCGACACCCGCTTCGGCGATGTCGCCGTGATGATGGACGTTCGCGCCGATTACACCGTCTCCGAAGTCGCCCGCGACCCCGAGTACCTCGACCGCGAGGTCTTCCGCAAGGTGCTCCTGCGCCACGACTCCGGCGCCTACGTGCTCCCCGCCCCGCGTGACTACCGCAGCTGGCTGAACTGCTCGGTCGAGCAACTCCAGGCGATGGTGCGCTTCGCCGCCACCATCTTCGATGTCGTCATCCTCGATACGCCCGGCACCTTCAACGATGTGGTCGGCGCGGCGGTGGAGATGGCCGACCGGGTGGTGGTCGTCACCAGCACCGACCTCACCAGCCTGAAGAACACCTCCCTGCTCGTCGAGCACCTGGCGCTCAAGGGCCTCGACGAAGACCGCGTCCTCGTGAACCTGATCCACGGACACGACGTGCCCGGCAGCGGCACGAAGCAGGACGTCGAGTTCGCCATCAGCCGGCCGGTCACCTTCGAAGTGCCGTTCGACCGCAACGTGCGAAAGGCCTCGCAGGTTGGCGTGCCGGTCGTGATGTACCGCGCTTCCGCGCCGGCCGCCGCCGAGTTCACGCGGATGGCCAGCCAGCTTGCCGGGATCGACTACGCCAGCGCCCTCAACGGCCACGACGCAGTCCGCCATCGCTTCTTCCGTGTCTTCGGCAGCCGCCGGTCAGCGGCTCCCACAGGCCACCGCGAAGGCATCGCCGTCTAACGTTCGAAGAAACTCCCTACCTCTCCAGCGAGGCCCCCGCGAGCCACCGGGGGCCTTGTTGGGTGTCCGGCGCTCAGGCTTCGCGGACTGCCTGGAGGACGCCTTCGGTGAAGCATTCCGCGGGCAGCAGCTCGGGCCCGACCATCACCGCGCCGCGCGGCATCGTGAGCTCCGGGTTGCGCAACACGCGCAGCTTGCGAGCGGTCGCTTCCGGCCCGAACTCCGCATGCACCACGCTATCCATCGCGGCGACCAGGCGGAGCCGCCGCATCCGCTCCCGCCGCTCCTCCACATACGGTTCGAGCAGCCCCGTCTCCCAGCGATCCGAACGGAGCAGCAGTTCGCTGACGAGCCGGACGTCGCGCAGCGTCGCCGCCAGCCCCTGCCCGATGATCGGGTCGTTGTAGCCCGCCGCGTCACCGAGCAACACCGCGCCCGGTGCAACCGGATTGTCGACCCACGTGCTCTGGTTCGGGATGGCGTGACATGGCCCCGCCGCGCGCCCTGCCGCGATGCACCCGCTGTTCGGCACCGATGCGAATTGGAACGCATCGAGGAACCGCTGCGCGGCGTCGTGCCCGGCGAACCGGCTCTTCTGCTCGGTCGGGAACCCGAGGTAGAGCCGCGCCTTACCGGGCGACTGCGGGAACACGAAGTACTGCAGGTCGCCCTCGGTGCCCATCGATTGGACGTCGACCGGCCAGTCATCGGCGCCTTCGACCAGCAGCCCGGCGAAGTAGTGGTGCGTCGGGTCCTGGTGCAACTCCGCGCCGACCTGCCGCCGCACCACCGAGCCTCGTCCATCCGCGCCCGCCACCAGGCGCGCGCGGGCCGCCCGCCGTTCGCCATCGACGGTGTAGCGCACCGCCGGCGCCGGTCCTGCCGTGACCTCGATCTCTTCGACGCCGCGAACCGCCGTCGCGCCCGCTCCCACGGCGGCCTCGAACAGCGCCTGGCACGCCTGCGGATGACCGAGCGAGAGCGGCCCCGGCACGCCCGGGAGCATCGCCAGCGCGAGACCTCGCGCATCGCCTCCGGCCGGGTCCAGCCCGTCGCCGTACTCGATGTGCCGTGCGATGTGGTGGTCGTTCGCCGTCAGCAGGTCGTCGTAGATCCCGATGCGGCGCGCTTCGACCACGCCCCACGGTGCGATCCACTCGCCGCGCACCATGTCGCGGAACTCGAGCGACTTTTCGAGCACCAGGACGGACTTGCCGCCGCGTGCGAGCGCGGTCGCCAGCCCGCTCCCGGCAATCCCGCCGCCAACGATGATGATGTCGTACTGCTCATTCATGGCGGGGAATGGTACGGAACCCGGCGGTTACAGCGCGAGGTTGCCCTTTTACCTTTTCGCGCCGTTGGGCTACGTTGCGCCCCGACCCCTTTTCGGCGCCCCGAGCGCCCGGGCCGCCGGAGGCCACAATGGTGACCGAATCCTCAGAACGCGCCGCCGCCGAGCGCACTCGCGCCGAACTCGAAGCCCTCCTCACAGCGGACGACCGCGCCGACTGCGCGATCGCCGACCGCGGCTTCATCGCCACCCGCACCGACCCGGTCATCCCGCGCGACGCCGGGGGCGTGACATCGGACCTGCGCTCCTACGACTTTCTCCACGGCCCGGCTGCCCTCACGGTGAACCCGAGCCTCTGGCGCCAGGCCCAGATCATCACGAAACACGGCCTCTTCAAGGTGGCCGATGGCATCTACCAGGTGCGCGGGTTCGACGTTTCGACCGTGAGCTTCCTCGATGCGGGCGCCGGCTGGGTCGTCGTCGACCCGCTGACCGGGGTCGAACAGGCGCGCGCCGCCTTCGAACTGGCGATGGAGCACCTGGGCGCGAAGCCAGTCCTCGCGGTCATCTATTCGCACAGCCACACCGACCACTACGGCGGCGTGCGCGGCATCATCTCGCCCGAAGACGTCGACTCCGGCAGGGTGCAGGTCATCGCCCCCGAGGGCTTCCTCAAGGAGGCTGTCTCCGAGAACATCATCGCGGGGCCGGCGATGCTCCGGCGCGCGCGGTTCCAGTTCGGCGGCACGCTCCCGCGCGGCCCCGAAGGCGAGGTCACGTCCGGCCTCGGCCCCGGCATCCCGACCGGCACGCCATCGCTCATCGCGCCCACACTCGACATTACGCACACCGGTCAGACGCTGACGATCGGCGACCTGGAATTCGAGTTCCAGGTAACCCCGGAGACCGAAGCGCCGGCGGAGATGAACTTCTACCTCCCCCGGAAGCGCGCCGTCTTCATGGCCGAAAACGCCAACCTCACGATGCACAACCTCCTCCCCGCGCGCGGCGCGCTCGTGCGCAACGCCAAGGGCTGGGCCGACTACCTGACCGAAGCCATCCGCCTGTTCGCCGGGCGCAGCGACACCATGTTCGCCGCCCACGGCATCCCGCGGTTCGGCCAGGCCGAGATCACCGCCTTCCTGCGCTCCCACCGCGACGCCTACAAGTACCTCCACGACCAGACCGTCCGGCTCATGAACAACGGCCTCACGCCCACCGAGATCGCCGAGGAGATTCGTCTGCCCGGTTCGCTTTCGAAGAGCTTCTACAACCGCGGCTACTACGGCACGATGAGCCACAACTCGAAAGCCGTGTACCAGCGCTACCTCGGCTGGTACGACGCGAACCCCGTGAACCTGTGGCGGTTGCCCATCGAAGAGGAGTCCGCGCGCTACGTCGAAGCGATGGGTGGCGCCGCGGCGGTGCTCGCGCGCGGCAGGGAAGCCGCCGCGAACGGCGAACTTCGCTGGGCCGCCACGCTGCTCAACCACGTCATCTTCGCCGGCGGCGACACGGCCGAAGCGCGCGACGCACTGGCCGGCGTCTACACCCGCCTCGGCTACGAAGCCGAAGCCGGCTCCTGGCGGAACATCTATCTGAACGGCGCACAGGAGCTTCGCCAGGAAGCGCAGCCACCCCGTCCCGCGCCGTTCCGTCCCGAAGTCCTCGGCGCGGCGACCACCGCCATGATCCTCGACGTCGCCGCCGTCCGGCTCGACCCGGCGAACGCCGAAGGACACGCCTTCACCCTCAATATCGAACTCACCGACCGCAACGAGCGGCTGGTGGTGAGCCTCGCCAACTGCGTCCTCGTCCACGAAGAGGGTGTCAGCGAACCCACGGCCGATGCAACCATCCGGCTCACCCGGCCGGAGTTCCTGATGACGCTCTTCGGCGCGGCGCCCGCAAGCGCGCTCATCGCCTCCGGCGCCATCAAGGTCGAAGGCACGCCCGGCCTCTACGAAGCGCTCGCGGGGATGATCGAAGCCCCCACGGCGAACTTCAACATCGTCATCCCGTAGAGACGCGAATCCGCAGGCGCCGCTGGCAAACGTCGTAGGGGCGTATTGCTATACGCCCCTACGATCCGGGGAGCGACCACCGACCAGCACAAGTCAATCATCCGAGCCGCGACGGGTACGGAGCGGTGGGATGCCGGCGCACGCAGGCCGCCGGCAAACGTGGTAGGGATCACCGACCCGAAGAGTCAATCAGCCGAGCCGCGACGGGTACGGAGCGGTGGGATGCCGGCGCACGCAGGCCGCCGGCA
>CAYYDX010000111.1:0-2728 GCA_964470735.1 uncultured Anaerolineaceae bacterium | reverse complement strand
GCGACGGGTACGGAGCGGTGGGATGCCGGCGCACGCAGGCCGCCGGCAAACGTGGCAGGGACCAACGACCCGAAGAGTCAACAGTCCGAGCCGCGACGGGTACGGAGCGGTGGGATGCCGGCGCACGCAGGCCGCCGGCAAACGTGGTAGGGGCGTATTGCTATACGCCCCTACCATCCGGGGAGCGACCACCGGCCCGAAGAGTCAATCATCCGAGCCGCGACGGGTACGGAGCGGTGGGATGTCGGCGCACGGGGGTCCCCTCGCGCACCATGGTCTCGCCAGCCACGAAACCGTGGCCATTCGGGAGTGCGCTTCCGGCGAACGTGGTAGGGGCGTATTGCAATACGCCCCTACGAATTGCTCCGCCCGAAACCGCAGCCGCTTCCTTGCGGGCGCGGCTCTGATCTGGAGGTATCTGGCGGTTCGGTGGCAACGCGTCAGAACCAGTTGCGGCGCTTGAAGAAGTACGCCATGCCGAGGGCCACACCGAAAATGCTCGCCATCATCAGCGCGAAACCGCCCTGGCTGTGGAGGCCCGGGACGTTATCGAAGTTCGTGCCGAACACACCGGTGATGACCGTGCCCGGCAGCGCCAGCGCCGAGACCACCGCGAGCACCTTCATCACCTCATTCAGCTTGTTGTTGAGTGCGCTCAGGTACATGCTCAGCGCGACTTCGGTGTCCTCGCGCAATTCTTCGAGCCCGAGGTCGACGCGGAGCAGGTGGTCGTACACGTCGCGAAAATAGGGACGTTCGGCGGGTTCGATCGCGGACAGTTCGCCACGCCCGAGGCGCACCATGAACTGCAGTTCGGGCGTGAGCAGCCGCCGCACCTTCCCCGCCAACCCGCGCTGCGCCAGGACAAGCCGGTGGTCCTCTCCCACCCTCCCCGAGAGCAGGATGCGGTCCTCGATCTCGTCGAGTTCCTCGCCCATCCGGGTGACGATCGGGATCATGGCGTCGACCGTGCGGTCGGCGATTTCGTAGAAGATGCCTGACGCGCCGGGCCGGAGATTCATCCCGTTCTCGATCGCCCCGGCCACGGCGGCAATGGCCGCGGGCGGATCGGGGCGGTCGTGGTAGGTGACGAGGAACTCCTTGCCGAGGAAGACGTCGAGTTCCTGGACGATCGGGCTGCCGTCGTTCGCGACCATGTCGGCGAGGATGATGAAGAGGTACGCGCCGAAGTCTTCGAGCTTGGGGGCGTGGAGATAGGTCGAGAGGCAGTCCTCGACGGCGAGGGGGTGCAGGCCGAGCTTCGCAGCGAGGTCGCGCAGCGGGGCTTCGTCGTCCTTGCAGAGGTCGTACCAGCGCAGGCCAACGCCCGCGTCTCCTTCGATCCAGCGGCCATTTTCGTTCGACCAGACACGCATGCGAGCGATAGTAGAGCCTCTTTCGCAAGCGGCGAACCGGGCGGCGCCGGCGGCTCCACCTTTGGGCGGATACCGGTCCGCTGCGTGAAGTAGCGCACGGAATGTTCCTGTCCCCCGCGCGAATCTCGAATCGGGTTCGGGGAGCGAACACCGCAACACGCGAAGGAGCACTACCGCACATGGCACTCGCCACAGCCAATCCATCCATGGCCCGAACGGCCACCATGAGCCGCCCGGGCAAGTTCTGGGCATGGTCCGGACTTTTCACCTTCATCCTGGGGTTCGCCTTCAACTGGGCGCCCGCATTCATGGGTATTTCGGACGGTGAGTCGAAGGACCCCGCCCGCCTTGTCCAGGCGCTCGACACCACCAGGAACCTCTGGATCAGCCAGGTCAGTTCCGGCCTCGGGTTCCTCGCCGCCGCCTCACTCGTGGTCTTCGCCACCGGGTACCGCCGCGCGCTCCGGTCGCGTATGCCCGAAAGCCTTGTGCCCGACGTCGCCTATGGCGCGTTGCTGGCGACGGCGGGCGCGCTCGTCATCGCCGCCGTCTTCCGGGCCATGCTGTTCGACAGCATGGATTACTACGACGACAGCGTGCATGCCGCGATGTACGCGTTCAGCTGGGATGTCTCGCTCGCAGGCTGGACGCTCGGATTCCTGGCGGCCGCGGCCAGCGCCGTCGCCGGTTTCCGCGGCTACCTGCCGAAGTGGTTCGCAGCGGTCAGCGCCGTGTTCGCGACGCTCGCGGTGCTGCTCGCGATGGTGGGCCTGTCGTTCCCGGCGCACATGCCGGTATTCATCTGGCTCATCTTCGCGTCGACCGTCTCGCTGCGCATGGACGAAGCCACGGCCTGATAGCCACCGCCACCACACCGGTTCGATCCTACGAACACCGTCCACGAAGTTCGTAGGCGCGTATTGCAATACACCCCTACGACCGGTGTACCAACCACGAACAACCGTCGCCCGACGGTCACGCAGGGCACGCGCTACCGCAACGGTTCGATCCAACGAACACCGTCCACGAAGGAGTTGGTAGGGGCGTATTGCAATACGCCCCTACGACGGATGCCATGCGAGTACGGCGCCGCCGTGCAAGAACCTCCCCCTCTCCCGCGAAGTCGGGAGAGGGGGCCGGGGGGTGAGGGCCGTCTCCGCCTGGATCTCGGCTTCGGCTTAGGGCTCCGCGCGATCGTGGGGAAGGCGTGAGAGCAGGGGCGTATTGCAATACGCCCCTACGACCCTGATTCCGAACCGAGGTGGGCACGCACTACCGTGTGGCCGCGCGCCTGCTCCCCCTTGTAAGTTGGAAGGCGCCGGATCCGCTAGGATCCGGCCTGCGGTGGCGGA
>CAYYDX010000110.1:0-8973 GCA_964470735.1 uncultured Anaerolineaceae bacterium | reverse complement strand
TTCACCCGGATGGCGCTGCCGGCCACTAGCCGTCCCTCCGCGCAACACGGGGTGTTCCATCTGGCAGGACTTCGATGCGACCCTCGCCCATGAGCACACGGGCGCGCTCGTGAATGTTCAGCCGGTCGAGGAACTCGCGTGGCACCTGCAGGCGGCCCGCTGTGTCGACGAGGACGTACTCATCGTGGACAACCTCGGTCTGGTTCCCTTCGAAGCGCACCCGCCGGAACACCTCGGTGCTCGTTCGCCCATCGCGAATTGCCACCACACGGTC
Organism: uncultured Anaerolineaceae bacterium; assembly: GCA_964470735.1. GTDB lineage: Bacteria > Chloroflexota > Dehalococcoidia > Tepidiformales > Tepidiformaceae > Amarobacter. The sequence goes on along the minus strand of CAYYDX010000110.1, from coordinate 8,699 downwards.
CACCCGAGCGGCGATATCCGGGTCGTGCGTCACGATGACGATGGTCGTGCCCAGGTCCCGGTTCAGCGTGCGAAACACGTCGTAAACGGTGTCGGCGCCGACGGAGTCGAGTTCGCCCGTTGGCTCGTCGGCAAGGAGAAGCGGCGGGTTGTTCGCCAGCGCTACGGCGATCGACACGCGCTGCTGCTCACCGCCGGAGAGTTGCTCCGGCCGGTGGTTCAACCGGTGGCCCATAAGCACGAGTTCGAGCAGGTAGGTCGCGCGCGCACGGGCTTCCCCCGCCGGCATCCCGTCGAGCACCAGCGGCACCTCGACGTTCTGCACCGCGTCGAGGTATGGCACGAGGTTGCGCCCCGTCTGCTGCCAGACGAAGCCCACCTTCTTCCGCCGGTACCGCACCATATCGCGCGACGACATCGTCAGCAGGTCTTCGCCACCGACGAAGCAGCGCCCGGCGGACGGGCTGTCGAGGCCCGCGAGGATGTTCAGCAGCGTGCTTTTGCCCGAACCAGAGGCGCCCACGATAGCCATGAATTCGCCGGACGCCACCTTCAGGTCCAACCCGCGCAGCGCCACCACTTCGAGGTTCGCCGTCTTGTAGATCTTGAAAAGGTCTTCGCAGCGAATGTAGAGGTCGTCGCTCATCGCGCCGCCTGTTGCGCGCACGTGCATGGGGTGTGCTCGACCATCAAATCTCCCCGATCCTCAAGGCGCGGTGCACGGCCAGCCGCGAATAGACCGCCGCGAGTGACGCGATTGTGCCGACGAACACGATTGCCAGCAATCCATACACTGTGAGCACTGCACTCCAACTTACCTGCGAGACCAGCGGCGGCACCGGGTCGGCCCCCGACTCTGTCACGCCGAGATAGCCGATCATGAGCCTGCCAAGCGGGAATCCGAGGAATGTGCCGACAACCACCCCCGCGACGATGACGAACACCTGCTCGAAGCTCACCAGCGCCAGCACCTGCCGGCTCGAATAGCCCATCGTCCGCAGGATAGCGAACTCCAGCGACCGCGACTGGGCGGCCAGCGTGGCGTAGACCGCGAACCCTAGCCCCGTGAGCAGCAACACCGCTGCGAAACAGAGAAAGAGGATCCCCTCCCAACTCGCCGCCACCAGCGGGTCGGCCGACTGGGCGGCGCGCAGGTCGCGCTGGTCGAACATCCCGTCAGCCTGCATCCCACGCGCCTGCAGCTTCTCCTTCGTCATCACACCTGGAATGGCGAGCGACATCCATGCCTCGTTGGCGTAGATGCCGTCCGACGAAGACGGAATGGTTGCCGCCAGTTCACGAGCCGCCCGGAGGTCGGTCACAAACAGGATCTCGGGCCGCGAAGGGTCGTACCCCGGGAAGTACGTGAACGTCCCCACCAGCTTCACCGTCACGTACTGGCGATTCATGAAAATCGTGAACTCGTCCCCAATCTTCTTCCCCGAGACCTTCGGGAACTCGTCCTCGGTGATGACCGGCAGCGGGACATTCGTTCGAGCCCCCCGCAGGCCAACGATCGGGGACAGACCTCGCGTTCGTGTGAACGAGATTCGCGCTGCGTTGCCTCCCCCGTGGCCCTGTTCTTGCGCCACCGAAATCGCTCCCGGGTCGCCGATCGACGCGCCGGTGATCAACGCGTACGGCCCGAGATTGTCGAAAGGCTCGATGACCCGCGCGTCGTCGAAACTCGTGTCGGTCGAGACCTGGAGGTCGTCGATGAGGACGTTCACGCGCTCGGGAACCTGCGGCGGAGTTCCCGTGATGCGTACGTAGAGCGCGTCGATTCGCTTCTCGGTCTGGGTGGAATAGCCCGCCTGCGGGTTGAACCGCAACTGCGCCGGGCGCGTCAGGTCGGCGGTGAAGAAGGCCCATTCGCCCGGCTTCGGAATGGTTGGAGTGACCAGCGCGTAGTCCCAGTACAGCCCGCCGGCGTCCTGCGTCCGGAGGCCGAGCGTCGCGACGTTCCGGTTGAGCGGGAACTGCGCCCACACGCCGACTGTTCGCGCGCCCACAGGGATCATGCGTGAGGTGATGCTGGTATCGGGCGTGACCGCCAGGCGTGCGAGTAACGACTCGAGTGATGGCCCGGCGAAGTCCTCGCGCCAGTAGGCAACGTTCGCAAAAGTGGATGTGTCGATCGCATCGACCGTGAGCGCCTGCGAGTTGTACTGCGAGATGTTGTACGAGCCGATCCCGCGCGAACCGAGCGAGATATCCGTCGCCTCTGTCGCTTTCGAAACGGCATCGAGCATGGCCCCGTCGGTCACATTCGCTGGCTGGCGAATGTTTTCCAGGCGCGACGGAGCACCCGAAGCAAACGCCGCGCGGTCGTCGTATCCACGTTCGAGTGTGGCCCGGTAGCCGGCGGCGAACATGCCCACTGCCGTAGCCAACAGCAACAGCAGGATGAGCCGGCTGTACTGCATCGGCGCACGCGTCATCCGCGAAAGGCCAAGCGCGACGGTGGGGCTCTCCATGCGATGCGTCGCCCACGCCACGAACCGCAGTGCCAGCGGGAACAACCGCAGGAAGACGAGGGCGACCATCAGCATGAACAGCGTCGGTGAGGCGAGCAGTAGCGGGTCGGCCGAGAGGTCGCCGAACAGCTTCTCCGTCACCAGCGAGCCTTTCTCGCGCAACTGGTAGAAGAGGAACGCGCCAACACCCACAAGGACGAGGTCCATGTAGTAGCGCAAGAACAGCGGCTGCGTCTGTGGCCTCGCGAGCGAGTGCTTGTAGTCAATGGTGCTGTGCCGTGAGGCGCGCCACGCGGGGATGAGCAGCGCGCCGAACGCCAGCAAGGCGCCACCAGCGGCCGAGGCGAACGCCAGCCTCGACATCGGCACCTCGAGCGCCGAGTTTCCGCTCAGGTTCTCGAATGGCGGCGTGTAGCCCAGCACGGCGATGGCGAGCTTCGCGATGTACGGCCCGAGCAGCGCCGCCGCACCGCAGATCACCAGCCCCTCGATCGCGTAGATCGCCACCACCTGGCGGCTGCTTGCCCCGCGCGAACGGAGCAGCGCGATCTCCCCGGTCTGGCGCTCAATCAGCATCGTGGAGACCATGACGAGGTAGTAGAGTGCGATGCCCACCACCTGGAGCATGAGAGCGAACAGCGGCAGCCGGGTGAAGAACAGCTTCGTGCGGTAGCTCGAAACGATGTCGGCGAGTTTCGTCTCCGCCGCAGCGCCGTTCACGTTCTCGCGCATCGCCGAATCCAGCGACCGCGCTCCGTCCTCGATCGAACGAGCGTTGCGCGCGTTGATATGCCCGATCGCCACCAGCCCGTACGTCTCCACGCTGCTGTCCATGTCCGGCAGGTAGCTTCCCAGCACCTGGTTCACGGTCGCTTCGTCCACCCAGAACGGGTACGTGTCCCAGTTTTGCGTGTCCGAAACGAAACGATCCGTCTTTCCGAACCAGTACGGGTCCGACAGGTCACGCGGCTCGATGAGCCCCACGAGAGTGACACGCACGGGCGCTTTATCGGTTCGCCAGAACGGATGCAGGTCGAACGAATCTCCGAGCTTCATCCCCAGCTTTTCGGCCGCCGCCTTTCCGAGCATCACTTCGATCACGGGTGGCGAATCGTTTCCAGGCGGGTTGGGCTTCCGGCCCTCCACCAGCCTGGTCTCCGAATCGAGGCGGTCGGCGAACTGGAAATGGGCGCGCGGCCGCCCATCATCGGCCGGGAACGCTTCGCCCGGCGGCGCCGGGTAGAACGTCGCGGAACGCCCGTAGTGGACGATTTCGCCAAGTGCCGGCCCGAGGTGCTGCCGCAGCGTCGTGTCGACCGTCGCCCTACGCGGTGCATAGTCCGGCGCGCCGGGCCGACCCGAACTGGTAATGCGGACGTTGCGGTCGAGCGGGTCGGAGGTGCGTAGCGCGTACCGCAACCCCAGGTCGCGGATGGAATCGGAGTAGAGCACCACGCTCGACATGAGCGCAGCCGACATCACCACCCCGACGATGACCGTTGCCAGGAGTTTCCGGTTGGCGAGACTGCGGCGAAAGACCATCCGCAGAATGGTCGCGACGGTGTTCATGGTTTCGCGGGAGACTAGCAGGCGCCGCCGACCCGCGCCAAAAGCTCCTGCTCAACTGTAAAGCCCGCCGTGGCCGTTGCCCCCGGAACAGGAAGCTTGTGTACAGTTCTGCGCGATGCGAGGCATGCTGCGCACCTGGCGACTCTTCTCCCGGCGGAGCGGCCGCAACTGGAAACTGTTGGGCGTGCTCGGGCTGGGCATGTTGATGGCCGCCTCGCTGCTCGCGGCGGCGCCGGTCTACGCGCGCACGATGGCCGACCTCGGACTGACGTTCACCGTACGCGACGAGTTGAACGCAAGCCCGGGAAACCGCGTCTCCTTCGCGGCTGTGCCGCTGAACACGAGTGAGGGCCAGGCGCTGAAAGCCTCAGTGTCCCGCCGCATCGACGAACGCATCGGCTGGTTCAAAGCCTCGGAAGCGCGCTATCTGCGGACAGGGCGGTTCTTCATCGGCCCGAATGGCGCCGACCCGGCCCCCACGGGCGCCCCGCTCGGACAACTGCAATCGCTCACCGGCTACGAAGAGCACACCCGGCTCGTCGCCGGCGCCTACCCGAAACCAACCGCTCGCGGCGAACCGATGGAGGTGGCGATCAGCGAGCGGTCGGCAAAGGCTTCCGGCCTCCAGGTCGGCCAGGTGCTGAAAATGGTCGAAGACTTCGACACCTGCTTCCGCGAGATACCCTCCGAGGAAAAGCCACCGCCACCGCCCTGCACCCCCGTCGCGGGCATCACGTACAGCTTCACCGCCAAAATCACCGGGATCGTCGAGCCAACCTCGGACAATGACCCGTACTGGGTAACGCTCACGGATGCCTACTTTGAGCCGTTCCGCATCCTCCCGGACATGGGGCCGATCATGCCCATGTTCACCACCGAGGACACCCTGCTAAACAGCTTCGCTGCCGACCATCCCGGCTACCTCGCGGAAACTGCCTGGCACACCTACGCGAACCCGAAACTGCTCTCGCGAACGAACTTCGAACGCGCCCGGAACGACCTGCAGTCGCTCTACTACGAGTTCCAGCCGCTCGGCGGCGCGTCGTACAGCCCGCTCACGAACGTCCTCGACCACTACCGCACGAGCGCGAGCTACCAGCAGGCGCCGCTCACCATCCTCCTGCTCGAAGTCTCGGCCGTGGCGCTGTTCTACGTCATCCTCGTGGCGCTCGTCATCGTCGAACGCCAGGCCGACGAGATAGCGCTCCTTCGCAGCCGTGGCGCCACCACCTTCCAGGTCGGCGCCATGTACCTGCTCGAAGGCCTGATGCTCGGCATCCCCTGCATGCTGATCGCGCCGGCGCTCGCCGCGGCCGCCACCGCCGGGCTGGGCCTCACGCCCACGTTCGAAAAAGTCAACGACGGGCAACTGCTGCCGGCCACCATCCCGCTCTCCGCGTTTGGCTTCGCCGCGATCGGAGTGGCACTCTCGATTCTCGTGCTGCTGCTGCCAGCGCTCGTAGTGGCCGGGCGAAGCGCCGTCGTCCGCCGCCGCGAACAGGCGCGCCCGGGCGTTTCGTTCCTCCAGCGCTACTACCTCGACCTCGCCCTGGCGGGTCTGGCCGCGCTGCTCTTGTTCGAACTCAAGCAGCGCGGCACCGTCTTCGAACCTTCGGCCACGGGCGGCGTCTCCTCCGACCCGCTTCTGCTGGCCTCACCGGCCATCCTCATGCTCGCCGCCGCGGCCCTCATCCTCCGCGTCTACCCGATTGTGCTGCGCATTGGCGCAAGTCTCTTCGCCGGGCGTTCGAGTCCGCCTGTCGCGGTGGGCCTCTGGCAGGTTGCGCGAAGCCCGGGCAACTCGGCCCGGCTCGCGCTGCTCCTTATGATGGCGGTCGCCGTCGGCACGTTCGCCGCCAGTTACTCGAAGACCGCGAAGGCGACCTTCGACCAGCGAGCGCTCTACCAGGCGGGCGTCGAGTGGCGCATGAGCGGCGCGAGCACCGGCGACTACGGTCTCAACGGCAAAGGCTCCGACGCCGCGCTGAACGCGCTCCCCGGCGTCGCCCGCGCGACCGGCGTCGTCCGCCAGGCAGGTGGCCCGGCCATCGCCGGCACGAGCACGCGCACCTTCCAGGTCCTCGGCGTGGACCCAGACGTTGCCCCAGCAATGCTCTGGTTCCGAAGCGACTTCTCGAGCGAAAGCCCGCAACAGCTGTTCGGCCATCTCGGCGCCCCGGGTCCGTTGCGGGGCAAGCCGCTCCCGCCCGGCGCGACCGGCATCTCCATCCAGGTCAACTCCACCGACGAGCGCGCCGTCCAGACCCTCTGGGTGCGTGTTGCCGACCGTGACCAGAACTACCAGATGATCGAGATGGGCAAACTCGACGGGGTCGGCTGGCACGAACTAACCGGCGAGATCCGGCGGAACTTCGAAGGTGAACTGCCCGAACCGCTCACCCTCATGTCGATCGTCATCACCGAGCCGAGCAGCCGGTTCAACGCAAAGGACCTCACCTTCCTGTTCGATGACGTGTCGGCTCTCACACCCACGGGAAAGCAACTCGTCGAAGGTTTCGAAGGCGGCGTGACCTGGGAACCCCTGCCGACGAAGCTCGTGAACAAGGACAGGTTCGAAGTCACCCGCGACAACGTCGTCACGGGCAAGGGCGCGGGCAAACTCACCCGCGTGGCCGGTCAGAGCACGGATACGTGGGGGATCTACCTGGCGCAGGAGAACATCCCGCTTCCCGTGGTCGCCAGCGAGTCGTTCAGCGCCGCAACGGGGATCCCACCGGGCGGGACGGGCGTTATCGTCGTCGCCGGCGACCTGCTGGTTCCGGTCAGGCTCGTGAGCACCTTCAAGCTCATGTCCACACTCGATACCTCGGAGGGGCCGGGCGTGGTCTTCAACCGCGACCAGTTGCTCTCCTGGTTCGGAACTGCCGACCTCAACCTGCCCGCGGGTATGAACGAAGCCTGGTTCCAGCTCAAACGTGGCGCCGATACTGCCGAACTCGAAGACGCACTGCGCGACCAGCCATATCTGCTCGACACCGTCCACGACAGCCGCACCGTGCTCGCCTCCCTCGAACGGAACCCGCTCATCGCCGCAGGTGGCGCCGGCATCCTCTACCTGGCGTTCGGAGCGGTGCTCCTGCTCGTCGCGGTCGCCCTGCTCGTCTCCCTCTGGGTTGCGGTGCAACGGCGCCGAAGTGAGTTCGCGGTCCTCCGTGCGATGGGCCTCTCGCGAGCCCAGGTGGTGCAGTTGCTGGCCTTCGAATACGCCATCGTCGCGATCCTGGGGTTGTTCGCCGGGGGCTACCTCGGACGGCTCGTCGGTGAGCGCATGCTCTCGTTCCTCAACGTCGATGAAAGTGGCCGCCGTGCCGAGCCGGCGTTCCTGCTGCGAACCGAGTGGCTGCTGGTGGGCGCGGGCGGCCTCGTCGTCCTCGCGGTCTTCGTCGCGGCGATGGTCTTCGCCGCGAGGCTCATCACCCGCACCAGCGACGCGGCTGCCCTTCGAACCGAATAACCCCTGGTTTGCGCCCCTACTTCGCTTCCGCGCCGCCGGGAAGCACGAGCACACCCTGCGCGGGGTCTGGCTGGCCATCGGCGCCGATATGAAACGCGATCCGGTCGCCAGGGTGAATATCGGCAAGGCTGCCCACTTCGATCATGCGAACAGGCGCGCCCGGGTCGAGGTAGAGCGTTCCGGCGCCGCTCGCGCTTCTCGTCACGCCGTTCCGCCCGTCAAACGACTCCAGCACGGCGGAAACCACCGCGCGTTCCGTCGTATCGCGCGAAGTTTCGTAGCCCCCGAAGCCGTCCGCGAGCGGGATGAATGGCCCCTCGAAGTTAACGGCGGCAGGGACGGGCCCGAAAGCCAGCAGGTGGATGGTGTAGTTGCGCACCTCGTTCGGAATGGCGATCACGTTGACCACCATCGGTGGCTTCACATCGCTGATCGACGCCTGCCGCAGAAACCAGACCCGGTCATTCGCGCCCACCGAAACGGAGGATGTCGTGGCTGCGGCGCCCGTGCCAGACGTGAGTGTGAGCGTGCCGCCCTGGATCTGCTGGACGTCGAAGGCCGCGTAGCCGGGCGGCGGCGGCTTCTGGAACGCTCCCGGCTCTGCAGGCACGTCAGTCTTCCCCGCCTCTCGAGCGAACGCCACAACCGCCAGCAACGCCACCAGCAGCAGCACGGCGAGCACCACGGGCGCCAGCCACGGCGGCACGCGTGAGGGTCTCGGCAGCGTCGATTCGGTCATCCGGCGTGCATCGTAGACGACTCGCGGCCAAAACGGGCGCGCCACTCCCGCGCCCGATAAGCTAACGGCTCACCTTCGCCCTGGAGCCAACCATGTATCCGCCACTCAACCGCGAGTTTCCACCGGTGTTCGACGGTCACGAGGACTTCATCACCGCCATCAAGCCGCGCGGCGGAGTCTTCGGCCCGCGTGGTGGCCGCGACTTCCTCGCCGATGCCGCCGCGAGTACCGAAACCGACGCGGACAAGCGTGGCCACGTCGACCTGCCCCGTGCGATGCGCGGAGGCCTCGGCGGCTGTTTCACCTCCATCTACCTTTCGAACGAGCGCGCCGAGTACAACGCGCTCGCGTACGCGATGGACGAAATGAACGACGTCTTCAGCATCGACGACCGCAGCGACGGCCACATCCGCATCTGCCGCACCGTGGCCGACGTGCGC
>CAYYDX010000109.1:0-9155 GCA_964470735.1 uncultured Anaerolineaceae bacterium | reverse complement strand
GGCGATGCCGCATCGCTTCGGGTCCGAGTTGGCGATACTCGGCCCAGCGCTTGCTGGTCGCGAGGAAGAGCGCCGCGAAACTCGTGCAGACGTAGAGCCAGGGCGAGATGTGGACGTCGATCGCGGTCGCGCCCGCAGCCGCCCGGGCCACGACCCCGCCGGTGAGGATAATGATGTCGAGGATGGCGACCCGCTTCAGCCCGAAGCTGTAGAGCGTCATCAGGGCGGCGTACCCGGTGAGGATCACGGCCGCGATGACGTCGATAACGAAGGTGAGCGGCAGGGCGGTCGCCATGAGGCCGATCGCGGCGACGACCGCCGGGCGGACACCGAGGTCGCCGCTGGCGAGCGGCCGGCGAGCCTTGCGCGGGTGCAGGCGGTCGTTCTCGCGGTCGCGGATGTCATTGATAAGGTAGGTGGCGCTGGAAACCATGCACCAGAGGCCGAAGAGAGCGGCGGTGCGGCCGAGCAACGGCCAGAGGGTATCGAGGCTCGACGCTTTCCACGCGTCACCGGCTGAAAAGATGAGCGCGGCGAAAACGATGACGTTCTTCGGCCACTGGTAGGGGCGCAGCGCGGCGACGAGCGGCGGAAGGCGAAGGCGCGCGCCCGCTGTAGCCGCCGCCCCGGTCACGCCGGCGCCTTGACGATGGCCGCCCACTGGCCATTGATCGCGGCGATCAGGTCGGTGGTTCGAGCAGGGAAGACCGCGTTGGGCGCGCCGGCCGCCGCCCAGACCTCTTCGAACCGCTGGAGGCTCTCGTCAACCACGACGTCGCACGGCTGGCGGCAACCGACCGGCGACACGCCACCGACGCGGTAGCCGGTAATGTCGAACACTTCGTCGGGTGAACCCATCTTGAGGCGCTTCCGGCCGACACCGAGGAGTTCGGCGAGCGCGGATGTGTCGACCTGGCGGTCGCCGGCGACGAGCGCGATGGTCGGGCGGCCTTCGGCCATGAAGAAGAGCGTCTTCACGATCTGGCCGAGTTCGCATCCGACTGCGTTGGCCGCTTCCTGGGCGGTGTGGGTGCTTTCGTCGAAGGTTTGCACGCGGCCGGGCAGGCCGAGCGCTTCGAGGGTTTGCTGAACGTGTTCGGGAGCTTCCACCCCTAAAGCGTACAGGCGCGGCGCCACCAGCGTCATGCGCCAATGAGCCGCTCGCCGATGGCGAGGCGGCCGACTGCTTCCGCGTCGAACAGTTGGAGGCGCGGCCCGTCCGGGAGGGACTCGCACCAGTTCGTGGCTGCGCGCGAGATTCGGCCTGTGGTCACCAGCGCGGCGCGAGTCGAACCTGTCGCAACAGCCGCGCCGTAGAGATCGCGCACCTGGGCTGAACTGACCGCTGCCGTGTCGGCGTAGCGTTTGCACTGGACGGCGAGGGTCTCCCGGCCGCGGGTGGCCACCAGGTCGATGCCGCCGTCGCCCGTCCCCCCGCGGTGTTCGACGCTCCAGCCTTCACGGCGTAGCCAGCGCGCGACCTCGACTTCGAAGTCGTCCGGGTGGAGGGAACGCAGGCCGGCGAGGGTGCGTGTGGCAACGCGCCGCCGGATGTGGCGACGCACTTTCACGCCGAGCGCCAGGATCGAAGCGCAGGCGAGGGATGCTGCACCCCAGCGCCATTCGCCACTTGTGAACCAGGCAGCGACCGCCGACACCGTGGTAATGATGAGCAGCCAGCACGTCATAACGGTGAGCGTAGCCCGTGCCGTCGAAACGGGGTAGCAGGCGCCGGGTTTCGGATGTCTGAGTCGGGTTCCGTGCATCCATGCGGAATTTACCCTGGGCACATTGAGTTCGGTGGTCCGAGGGACTATCGTGTCACCTGTGCGGAGCGTCGCGCGGACGGCAGCAGCCGCCCGGGGACATCGAGTTTCACGGGAGGCGAACCGTGGCCGTGCAAGGCAGGACACAAGTGGATTGGCTCTGGTTTACCTATGCGCGGGTGGCTGTGTTGCGCGAGTTAGAGGCTGAACACACTGAAAAGGAAGCCGCCGCGAACATCGGAGTGGAGTATTCAACCGTTCGCGGGCACGTCGAAGACCTGAAGTCGAAACTCGGAGTAAGTTCCGTGAAGGACCTTCGCTGGTGGTGGCGTGGCCACCGGGAGGCATGGCTTGCGTGGTGCGCGAAGCAGGGCGGGATCGATTGGCGCGACGCGGGGTAGGGTGAAAACAGTACGGCTGGTCTGGTGAGCCGCGCTCTGGAGTGACGGAACATTGCTCCAGTCTCGCAGGAGGAGTGAGGTGAAAGCCATCTGGTCTCAAGTTCGCCTCCGCGTACGCGGGAGAGCGCGGATGCTCGCGCTCCTTGCCCTTGTTTTCGTGGGTAGCGGTGCAGTCGGCTATGCGGCACTCGGCGCAAAGGGCAACGACGGCGCCGTGCATGCTCAGCCGGACGCTCCGGGGCCAACGGCCAAGGCTGCATGGCCTCCGTACCCGCCGGGCGAGGGACCGGGCCGGGGTCCAGCTCTCGTCCATCCACCCGGTGCGGATGTCACACCAGCCCCCGGCGCCACACCAGATGTTTCGCAGCCCTGGTGGTACGTGCCCTACCTCAATGCCGAACGTCTCAAGGGCCCATTTGAGGGGACTGTGGGTTCGTTTCGCGTTCAGGTGGCTCCTTTCGACGTGGCTCAGGGATGCAAGGACATTCAGCTAAAGCCGCCTTTGGCTGCGCAGGGCACCCCGCTGGAAATCTCGCCCGACTATCTCCCACCCGGACGAGTGGCGACCGGTGACGTTGATCGCATAGCGGCTAACTCCGTCGCGGTTGTGTGCGATGGCCAACTCATCTCGGTCGAGCGAACCTTCGAAATCGAGGCGCCGGAAGGGTCGGACGGTAGCTCCCAAGGCCTGACTGTCTCGGTGCTTCGCTACCGCGGCGAACGCGTGGTGTCTGCACACATGTCCGCTGAGCGCTGGTCGGTCGGCGAAATTGCCGGCGAGCCGGCCGCATTCGGGAGTCCCGTCGTCGGCGCCGTCGGGCAGAGCGCCGTGCTGGTAGCACAAGGTGAATACGTCACACGCGTCTTCGGCCAGGGGCTCTCGCTGGAGGAACTTCGGCGGGTCGCAGAAGGGATCGTCAAGTGACAGGCCTGCCTAGAAAGACACGGCTGGTGGCCTTGGTGGCCGCTCTCGGATTCAGCATGGGGGCTTTCCTCCCAATCGGCTGGCCCGGATCCATCGAAAAGGCCTATGCGACCACCGTCTACGTCATTCTGTACGGACATCCAGGCGCCGGCCAGACGATGAACTGCGGCTGGCACACGGCCTGCGTGGGGGATCCTCCCAATTTCGGCAGTGCCCTCGACTGGGCCAACTCCGGCGGGGCCTATATCCACTGGCGTTCGTTCGGATACCGGAGCGACAACGTCTACAGCCCCCTCGGGTACGGCACGATCAACACGGCAAACGGCACATGCAAAGCACTCGAGGTTCCGGTGATTGATGCCTATGGGACACCCCGAGGCGGCTGGCGCTACGTTCACTCGGAATCGTCCTGGGCGGGCGCATCGTTCAATATTCCTGCCAACGGCGTTGGCTATGGCGCCTGGCACGCTGGGGCTGTGGGAACTACCTCATCCACGGAGCTCACCGCCTGTGCCGCCGATCCGGACGGCTCGGGACCGCAATTGCCGTTGTGGACCGGAGCGCACCTTCATCAAGAGCCGATGGGCGGCGCGACTCAAAATACTGCGGCATATTGCACACCGGTGCAGGGAAACGACTGCGAAGGCACGACTCATCCCAATTACCTCACCGCGGGGTGGCAACACGCCTATAGGTTCTGGGCCTGGGTCATGTAACTCCCATCCGCAACCACAACCCAAGCTCAAGGTGGGTCAACGTGCCCTTCACGGCGTAGCCAGCGCGCGACCTCGACTTCGAAGTCGTCCGGGTGGAGGGAACGCAGGCCGGCGAGGGTGCGTGTGGCAACGCGCCGCCGGATGTGGCGACGCACTTTCACGCCGAGCGCCAGGATCGAAGCGCAGGCGAGGGATGCTGCACCCCAGCGCCATTCGCCACTTGTGAACCAGGCAGCGACCGCCGACACCGTGGTAATGATGAGCAGCCAGCACGTCATAACGGTGAGCGTAGCCCGCGCCGTCGAAACGGGGTAGCACTCTGGGAACATCTTTGGGTGGCTACGATTATTGACGAAATTCCCTTGATGCGCTGAAGTGACAGCCAGTGCTTGGATTCGTTGCATGGTTCGTTTGGATCTTGCTTTTGGCGAGCGCTGCCGCAATAGCCATCGCAGCTCCGATATTCGTTGGAGCTGCCGTGGTGGGTTGCGCCGCCCACTTGTCCTCCGGGCACTCGCCCAGTTGGCTGGGACGAACGATGAGCGTGTCAGCGTTCGCACTGGCCGTTGCAGCGGCGACCGGCACGATGATAGCTTTTCTAGTCGCCAGGTAGATTGCTGGTGCCGGGTCTCACGTTAAAGCCGTATCAACGTGGATGGTGGTTGTGGGAACCAGCCGCAACCGTGGGCCCCCAAGGTCCACCCAACGCTTCGAAGGCGCTGGCGGCTTGGAGGATGCGGCCTTCATCACACAACTTGCCGATGACCTCACCCGCCGGTAGGGATTCTGCTCTCCATCGCATGGAGAGGGGAGACGTGGTTACATCGCCGCCAACAAATTTCGCTGGCCGCTTGCCGCTGCGAAGGCGGTCCAGACGAGCGCGAGACGCGTCATAACGAATGTGCAGTGTACAGGGACGGAGCTACTTGTGCTGCTGGATGGGGGCGCAGGGCGGTCATTCGGGATGAGGATGCCGGGGATTGATTTCGTTGGGAACCCAGGGGTATGGTGGCCTCGTGGGGCGCTGTGAGGAGCGGAATTCTCTCCCTGGCGCGTTTTCCACGGAGGCGGAAGTGCTATGCAGGACAGGGAACCGTTGGATTGGAGTTGGCTTACTTACAGCCGGTTGCGGGTGCTGCGAGAGCTGGGGGCCGACAGAACGGAACGGGAAGCGGCTGATGTACTGGGCGTGACGTACGACGGGGTGCGAAGCGCCGTCGAAGCGATCAAGATTCAGGCGGGCCTGGCTTCAGTCCGGGAGATGCGGGGCTGGTGGCGGCAGAACCGTGGACTGTGGTTGGAGTGGGTGCTGGAGCAGGCCGGAATGGGCAAAGAAGGATACGGAAGGTAGGTGATAAGGGTACGGAAGGTGTGGTGACGGTCGGGTGGTGCGAACGCAAACTTCTTCCCACCGATAATAGGAGTGGATGCCGATGTTTACTCGGGCAAGAGGCTACCGAAGAAGTATAGCGATTCTGCTTGCAATGTCAGTCGCCCTCTCCATATTCGCATTTGCGGTAGCAGCGTCCACTGTCCATGTTTATCCTAGCACTGGATATGCAACGCACTATTCGTATCCGTACGGATCCGGTACTTGCTATTTCCAGGGCTACAACTGGAGCCATAGCATCCAAGTTGGTATTCATGGATACTACCCTCAAACTCAGGTTCAGATTCAGATCGTGAACCCATACAGTAGCTGGGAAAATTCTCCATGGGATTTCGTGTGGGGTGCTACTTGGCTGGTCGACGGAACAAATGCGAATAACACACAGTCGTATATCGAGCCTCTGGGTTACGCTTTCACATCGTCTCCTGCTTTTTACCCTTACAAGAACCTCAACTACCAGAATCCAGGCTACAATCCATACGTCATGTCGCAGTGGGGGAACTTCGGAAGTTCCACCTGCCAGGCTCGGTCCTACGTGATCATTCACGGCCCAAACTAGAAAATAGAGGTTAATTATGAACCGCAAGCTTTTTTGGATTGGACTGCCGGCCGCCGGCGCCGTTGCCGGCATAATTCTCGCTGCTTTCGCTTTTAGTCCAGAGTCGACCGAAGCCCGTGAAGTTCAGGTTCGTGAGGACGGTGCTGTCGTTGCCTCAGCCTCCGCCGAAGATGCTGTCGCCAAAGTGTCCAAGCGCGTCGGATTTGAGGTAAAGCTGCCTGCATCAGTCCCGTATTCCTTGAAGCTCGATTTCGTCGATTCGGTACTCGGGCCCGAGGGAGTGCCGAATGCGATGAAGCTTGCAGTTCTTTCGTATGGTCCAGCTGACTCGGCCAAACAGGGACAGGTTAATCTCCGCATTGAGCAGGCCGGAGTGCGGTTCGCTGCACCGGACGACCGGGCGCAGAAGATCGACCTCGGTGTGGCTGGCGTAGACGCCTACTTCCAGGCCACGGACAGGGCTAGCGGGTACTGGGTCTTTACGGAGCACCGTGGATTCCTCGTCACAGTTACGGGACCAGCATCGCCGTCTCAACCGGAAGTGTACCAGCTGTTGGCGTCATTGGTTTCGGACTGATTACGTGGCGCTTCCCCTGTACGACTGGCTTCGAATTCAGCTTTCGAGGGCCGACGAGGTTGGAGGAGGTTACCACAATAAGATGGCGAATCCGGTCCAAGCGGGAGCCGGATTCGCCGTGTCGGCCCTGATTGTTAGTGTGTGGCTGGCGGCGGTGGGGCCAGCTTTGCTTTGGATTTTTGCGCTCCGAATCCGGCGGCGGATCATGAAGCGGCGAGGTTGACCGCTGAGGGCGGTCCAGACGAGCGCGAGACGCGTCATAACGAATGTGCAGTGTACAGGGACGGAGCTACTTGTGCTGCTGGATGGGGGCGCAGGGCGGTCATTCGGGATGAGGATGCCGGGGATTGATTTCGTTGGGAACCCAGGGGTATGGTGGCCTCGTGGGGCGCTGTGAGGAGCGGAATTCTCTCCCTGGCGCGTTTTCCACGGAGGCGGAAGTGCTATGCAGGACAGGGAACCGTTGGATTGGAGTTGGCTTACTTACAGCCGGTTGCGGGTGCTGCGAGAGCTAGGGGCCGACAGAACGGAACGGCAAGCGGCTAATGTTTATGCCGTTCCGGGCGATACTGGCTGGCAAGTGGATTGGGTAACCGCGAACTATTATGGCCAGTACGTACCTGCCAAGCCTTGCAGGGATTCGGCATGGCTCAGTTTGTTTGGAATCTGCACCTGTATCGTCATACGCATGAAGCGAACACTATTGTCTACGGTGATGGTTTTTGTGATGCAGAGTTTGGTTTGACAGGTACAGTTCCAGGCAACTGGTCATATACTACACACGACATACATTGGGAGTGAACGGGAGACATTTGCTGGAGAGCAAGTTCCCGTCGAAGGCCCGTTCCACTGCTCGCCCAATGTTGGTGACTCTACTTGGTGTCAGTTTGGATGCCGCCGGGTTACTAGCCGTTGGCTTGCTCTCCGATGCCGAACGAATGATAGCCGTTACGGTCGGATACGTTGTGATCTCTTTATCGACCGTTACCGCCGGCGCAAGACGAGACGTGCTGCTCTTCAACACGTTTCTCACACTGGGTGTGGCCATTCTCGGGCTCGCCAGTTATGGAGCGGCGCTGGTACCGGGCATCGCCGTTTTAACGGTCGCCTGCTTCATGGCCGAGCGCCGGTCTTCGCCCAGGGTTGAGGCACTGGCGGCACTGCTCGGGTTCAGTGCTGGCCTGTGGCTGGTGCTCGCCGTTGCGGTTGTCGACAGGGTTGGCAGTTGAGCTGCCCCAAGCTGATGGCGGGTAGTGAGCAGACGCTCTTGTTCGCCGACTGGCTGAAATTGGTTCTTCAACCAGACGGATGTCCTTGGATGGCAGCCCGGCCGGGCTAGAGGTTCGCCAGCAGGTTCGCCTGTTTCGACGCCGATTCGAAGGCGCTGGCCACCTGGAGGATGCGGCCCTCGTCGTTGAAGTTGCCGATGACCTGGAGTCCGACCGGGAGGTTTTCGCTGAAGCCGCAGGGCACGCTGATCGAGGGCAGACCGGCGACGGAAGCGGGCAGGGTGTAGACGTCGTTCAGGTACATGGCGTAGGGGTCGTCGACTTTCGTGCCGATGGGGAAGGCGACTGTTGGCGACGTGGGCGTGACGATGACGTCGTACTTCGCGAAGGCGGCGGCGAATTCGTTGTTGATGACGGTGCGGACCTTCTGGGCCTTCAGGTAGAACGCGTCGTAGTAGCCCGCGGAGAGGGCGTAGGTTCCGAGCATGATGCGGCGCTTCACTTCATTGCCGAAGCCGTGGGCGCGAGTCTGCTCCATGTTGTCCCACATGGAGGGGTCGGAGCGGTCGCTGAAGCCGTACTTCACGCCGTCGTAGCGGGCGAGGTTCGCGGAGGCTTCGCTCGGCGCGATGATGTAGTACACGGCCAGCGCGTGCTCGGTGCTCGGCAGCGAGAGCGACGTGTCGACTTCGCAACCCAATGTTTCGAGTGTCTTTAGTGCCTCATCGATGCGTGCTTTGACGCCCGGCTCCATGCCGCTGATGAAGTACTCCCTCGGCACGCCGATCTTCATGCCGCGGACATCTCGCCCGAGGTAGTGGCGAAGGTCGGGCATGGGTTCGGGGTTGCTCGTGCTATCGCGTTCGTCGTGCCCTGCGATGCACTGCAGCATCGTCGCCACATCTTCGACGTCGCGGCCAATTGGCCCGACCTGGTCCAGCGAGCTTCCGAACGCGACGATGCCGAAACGACTGACGCGGCCGTAGGTGGGGTCCATGCCGACGACGCCGCAGAGCGACGCCGGCTGGCGGATCGAACCACCGGTGTCGCTGCCGAGCGAAATGAGGCATTCGCCCGCAGCCACGGCAGCGGCCGAGCCACCCGATGAGCCGCCGGGCACGAGGTCGGGGTTCCACGGGTTGTGGGTGACGCCGAACGCGCTGTGCTCGGTGCTCGAGCCCATGGCGAATTCGTCCATGTTCGCTTTGCCAACCATCACGGCGCCCGCCTTGCGCAGCTGTTCGTAGACGTGACTGTCGTATGGGGGAACGAAGTTCTCGAGCGTCTTCGAACCCGCGGTCGTGCGTGTACCCTTCGTAACAATCAGGTCCTTCACGCCGACCGGGATGCCGGTCAGGGGCGTGGCTGTGCCGCTTGCGTACTTCTGGTCGGCTTCCTTCGCCTGGGCGAGTGCAAGTTCGGGCGTGGTGGTGATGTAGGCGTGGACACGCGGCTCGACGGCAGCGATCCGGTCGAGCACGGACTGCGTCAGTTCGACGGCGGAGAACTCCTTCGCGCGCAGTTTTTCGTGGGCTTCGTGGGCGGTAAGCCGCCAGAGGTCGCTCATTCGAGCACCGCCCGGACGCGCACGT
>CAYYDX010000108.1:0-9505 GCA_964470735.1 uncultured Anaerolineaceae bacterium | reverse complement strand
TGGCGATTGTGAACTCGGGTGGCCTCGGCGGAATGCCGGTCGTGGTGGCCGAGGCGAAGCGGTCACGCCAACCGGCGGCGCCGGCTGTACTCGGCTACTTCGCGACGGCGCAACTCGGGCATCTGGTGTTCGCGGTGTTCCTGGCCTTCGCTTTGGCGGTCGCCGCTGTTACCGGCCAGCTCACGGGTGTCGAGGTTGTCGCGGCGGGGGTGTTCGGCGCCTACACGGTGGCGAGCATCGCGGTGATGGCCACAGCGTTGCGCAGTGAGCGGGCCTTCTACTGGCTCCACGCGCTCCCCGGAAGGGTCTGGCGACGCATTCGCCGTCTCGCCGGCCGCGATGGCTTCGCCGAGGGGCCGGGCGCTGAACCAAAGGAACTGTACGAGTCGATCCGCACGCTGCTCTCGCGGCCGGGCGCGTTCGCGCTGCCCGTCGGCTACGCGGTGGTGGTCGAGGTCGTCGGGGTGTTCACGCTCTGGGCGACGCTGTCTGCGTTCACGGGGCGGGCCGGCATCGCGACGCCGATGCTGGCATACGTGGCGGGGGTGCTGTTCTCGACGGTGGGGTTTCTGCCGGCGGGGCTGGGGTTCGCCGAAGCGGGCCTGGGGCTCGCACTCGGCCAGGCAGGAGTGAACACGGCAAGTGCGGCGCTTGTCGTAGTTGTCTACCGGCTGTTCGAAGCCTGGGTTCCGTTCGCAACCGGCGCGGCCGCGATGCACGTCCTCGGCCGGGGCGAGCCGCGCACCGAAAGTCCCAGCCGGCCCGGAATCGGTGGCGCAACGCGGCGAAGGGTGCTCGCGACCGGCGCGGCAACTCTCGGGGCGCTCAATATCCTGTTCGCGGCGCGACGACACCCGCTGCTTCGCCTTGGGCCAATCCACGAAGCCATCCCGCACGCAGCGGTCACGTCGTCGCGATACGCACTGCTGGCTGCGGGAATTGCCCTGGTGGCGTCGGCGCCGGGGCTGCTTCACGGCAAGCGCCAGGCGTGGCTGATCTCGACAGTCGCGCTGATCGCTGCCCTCGCGGCTCACCCATTCAAGCGGGTGGACTATGTGGGGATCCTTGCGAACGCCAGCCTTCTCGGAGCACTTCTCGCGTTCACGCCGAGTTTCCCCGCGCGCAGCGACCCCGCACGCGCACGCCAGGGAGTCGCCTGGTTGTTCTTCGGCGAGATCGGGGTGCTTTGCTACGGCGTCTCGGGGCTGTACCTGCTCGACCGGCACTTTGCCGGCGGAACCACGTTCGCGGACTCGCTCGAGGACGGTCTTCGCCTGCTGTTCGTGCTGCCCTCGACCACTATCGACCCGGTCACGCGTCACGGCGCCTGGTTTATCGACTCGGTAAGGGCCGCGGCCATCGCGGTCTTCCTGGTCAGCGCCTACCACCTGCTGCACCCGGTGATCCAGCGGCGCACCGGCGGCCGCGAGGAGCTTCGGAAGGTGGAGAGCCTCCTTGAGCGGTACGCGACGACATCGATCGCCTACTTCCACCTTCTGCCAGACAAGGCGTACTTCTTCGCCAGCTACGGTGAAGCGTTCATCAGCTACCGCGTGGTCGGGCATGCAGCGGTAGCGCTTGGCGAACCTGTCGGCGAGGCCGGGGCACGGGCGCGCGTGATCCGCGAATTCGCGGAGTTCTGCGACCTGAACGGCTGGGCGTTCTGCTTCCACCAGGTCACGGAGCCGGGCGCCGCCGAGCTAAGGGAGTCCGGGCTGCAGGCGCTCAAGCTCGGGGAAGAGGCGGTGATCCCGGTCCAGGAGTTCGCACTGACGGGGAAGCCGTTCAAACACCTGCGCAACACCGTCAACCGGCTCGACCGTGACGGGTACACCTTCGAAACGCTGGCGGCGCCAGTGGCCGAGGAGGTCGTGGCCGAATTGAAAGTGATTTCCGAGGCATGGCTCGCAGACGGCGGGCACCGCGAACGGGCCTTTACGCTGGGAGCATTCAGCCGTGCCTATATTCGTTCGTGTGAGATTGCGGTGGTGCGGGCGCCAGGCGGCCGGATCGAGGCGTTCGCGAACATCATTCCTTCGTACAACAGCAGCGACGGCAACTTCGACCTCATGCGCCGCCGCCCGGACGCGGTCGATGGGGCGATGGACCTGCTCTTCGTAGGGCTCATCGAGCGATTCCGCTCACAGGGGCTCACGGGCATGAACCTGGGGCTTGCGCCGCTCTCGAACACCGATGCCGGCGGGCTGACCGGGCTTGCGCTGCGGCAGTTGTACGAACGCGGCGGCCGGGCGTTCAACTTCCAGGGGCTCCGCGCGTTCAAGGAGAAATGGAAGCCGGACTGGCAACCGCGCTACCTCTGCTACCGCAGCGAGGTGCAACTGCCTGCCCTGGCCATTGCGGTGGCGCGGGCGGGCGAACTTTCGGGGAGCCTTCCCGTCCATGTCAGTCTTCCACGCTGGCGCCGCCCGGCGTCCACCGCCGGGAGGGTTGGGGCATGAGGCCGCGGCGACCGTGGTTCGGGGTGGCCCTCGCCTGCGTAACTGTGGCGTTCGAAGCGCTGACCCACTTCGACCACAGCCTGTTCCCGGAGCTTCAGCGCCACCTCGCACTCAACTGGGAGTCGCTGACGCACTTCGAGTTCTACCGAATCGTGGTCAGCCCGTTCATCCAGACAAGCCCGGGATTCTCGCCGACGATCCTGAGCCTCACCTCGGTTGTCGTGCCCATGTACGAATTACGCGAGGGGACGCGGAGGGCAATTACGCTGTTCTTCATGGGGGACTGGCTCAGCACGCTCCCGGTGCTGTTTGCGCTGCAGGGGGCCGGGTGGCTGGGAAACGCGACGGCGGGCAGACTCGCCGGCCTGCCGGATTCGGGGTCGAGTTGTGGCGGATTCGCCTGCCTGGCAGCGTTCTGCTGCAGCCTGCCGTTTCGCTGGCGCGTGACGGGGCTGGCTGCGCTCGTGGGCTTCTCCGTTGTCCGGCTGGCACTCTGGCACCGGATGTTCGACTTCCAGCACGCGCTGGCGACCTTCGTAGGGATCGCCGCCTGGCACTGGCTCGAACGTCGCCGCGAGCGACGCGAGCCGGCCGCCGCTCTCGTCCCGGTTGCGACTTCAGTGGGCTAGAAACCAGCATCGCCTACAATCCGCACGCAACACCGCCATGGAGGCGCTCCGCAATGAACACACGCGTGATCAGCATTTCGCGCCAGGTCGGCACAGCCGGGGAGGAAGTCGCGAGGGCACTCGCGAAGAAGCTCAGCTTCCGGTTCATCGACTACCAGGTAATCCAGGACGCGGCGCGGGATGCCGATGTCTCGCCGGACACTGTGTCAGAGGCCGAACACACGCCGTCGCTGGTGACGCGCCTTCTCGAAGCGCTGGCGCGGAACCCGGCGATGCCAGCGGCCGCATGGGCCGATCCGCTCCCGTTGACGACGAGCCCGCTCTACACGTCGGGCGACTACCGGAAGTTCGTCGGGGACGTCATTCGCCAGACCGCCGACCAGGGGAACTGTGTCATCGTGGGCCACGCCGGGCAGGTGATCCTTCGAGAGCGATTCGATACGGTACGGGTACTGGTCACGGGGTCCAACAGCTTTCGCGTCCGCCGGATAACCACGGGCATGGGTGTGGACGAAAAAGAAGCCCTGAAGATCATCGAACGCACCGACAGCGAACGGCAGGACTACTACCGCCGCTTCTACGAGACAGGATGGCTCACTCCGTGCACCTACGACCTGTGCGTCAGCACCGATCATCTGAATCCCGAGCAGGCGGCCGACCTCATCGCGCAGGTCGCGGCTATGCGTTAGCCGCGGTCGCCTTCCTCCTCCTCGGCGCTGGCGTCCTCGCCGCGGCGTGCGGCGGTGACGACGACGGCGGGAAAGATGCGAGCGGGGGAAGCGGCGCGCCGGCTGCCACGGCCGCCGACCTCACGCCCGACCTCAGCTCGAAGGGGCTGACGATTACGCAGTCAGGAAAAGCCGCGGGGTCGACGCAGACGCAGGATGCGTTCACGGTGCAATACGCCGGGAAAGGCGGCGCCGGGAAAGTCGCCGCGGCCCGCACCGACATCAACCTCCACCCATCCGTCGAGGCGGCGACCAGCCAGTACAGCGTGATCGCGGAAGCACTGAAGAACCCGCCGCCAGATCTCTTCGGGCCAAACGCGACACAGGATGAGAACAGCCCGGTGTTCCAGGCTGACCAGGCGAAGAGCTACAAGACGGCAAAAGCCGACGCCCAGGGATACCGCGTGTACACCGACGCCTACCGGATGGGGCGCGCGGTGGTCATCGTGTACGTGATTGGCCCGGACGGTGCGGACACCGATGCGGTGCGAAAGCTCGCGGCGCAGGAGATCAACAAGAAGGCTCCACGGTAGCTGGAGGGGCAGTTCGTACTGCCATAGGGCGGTGCACCGTAGAATCCGGCGCAACACTCTTCGCCGGCTGGTAACGAATGTCCCACCCCACCGAGGAGCGCGCCCGGCGCCTCCCCTTCGCGTTCTCCTACCTCGATCCTTCAGTTCGCAAGGAGGTTCACTACCTCGACGCGACCGATACCGCCCAGAGCTTCGGCATCCTCTACCGGCCGGCAAACAACGAGCCGAAGACCTGCTTTTACCTGATGCACCCGCGTGGCGAATTCACGCGCCACTACGTAGTGCCGCCACTGACGGCCCGCGGGTATGCGGTCTTCGGGCAGAACAGCCGCTATATCAACAACGACGCTGACATGGTCCACGAGCGGCTCCTGCTCGACATCGCCGCGGGGATGCGGCGACTGAAGGAAGCTGGCTTCGAACGCATCGTCCTGCTTGGGAATAGCGGCGGCGGGTCGCTGCTCTCGTTCTATCAGTCGCAGGCGTCGAAAGCGCCAGCCGACCGCCTCAGCACCACCCCCGGCGGGGAGCCAATCGACCTGACGCAGGAAGTTATGCCGGAGGGCGACCTTTATATCGCGGTCGCGGCGCACCTCGGTGAGGGCCGCTTCATGCTGAACGTGCTTGACCCGAGCGTGACCAACGAAAACGACCCGACGAGCACCGACCCGCGCTGGGACATGTACAACCCGGCGAACGGCTATCACCCGTTTCCTCAGCCGAGCGCCTACGACCGCAACTGGCTGGCAAAGTACCGGGAGTTGCAGGTCGAGCGCAGCCGCAGACTGGACAGCATCGCGCATGACGCAATCGCCGAACACAGCTACTTCCGTGGCCAGCTTCGCGCGCCCGGCTTCGAGTCACTCCCGGCTGCGACGCAGGGAATGATCGCGCGCAGGGGACGGCTCGGGCGGTACATGGTCATCTACCGGACGCTTGCCAACCCTGCCTACCTCGACCCAACGCTGGATCCCAGCAACCGGCCACTCGGCAGTATCTTCTCGCCGGCCGACCCGATCATTGGCAATTACGGGCCGGGCGGGCTGGCACGGGTAATGACGCCGCGTGGCTGGCTCAGCACGTGGAGCGGCACGAGTTCGCAGGCTGACCTGCCGGACACCATCCAGCATGTGAAGGTTCCGACGCTCATCGTCTTCGCAGACGGAGACTGCGACATTTTCCCCGCGGAACAGCGGGAGATTCTCGAGAAGAGTGGCGCCGCCGACAAGACATTCATGGAATTGCCGTGGGCGGACCACTACCTCTATCCGGTGGGGGCAGAGGGGAAGAAGCTGGCGGACCCGCGGGAACGGGTGATCGACATGATCCTTCCGTGGGTGGAGGCGCGGCTGGGGAGCGGGTGATGGAGGTCGAGTTCGCCAACAACCATCTCGAAGCCTGCTATCGCACCCAAGTGGTGGGTATCCGCACCTGGGGTCACAAAGTCGCACTCCGGTACGGTCGAGTCATCGATGCGCTCTACAGTGCCAATGACCAGCGGGAACTGATGGCAATCCGGTCGCTGCACCTTCACCCCTTGAAAGGTGGGCGAGCGGGGCAATGGGCCATTGCGCTGGACTTGCGTTGGCGCGTTATCCTTACGTTCGACGGTGACTCCACACGGGTCGAGGAAGTGACTCATCCATTATGGCGACTAAATCGCGGATCTGGAGCGACTCACCCGCACACCCTGGCGGTCTCCTGTTAGAGGAGCTCGTCGCACGTGACCTGTCGGTCAGAGCGGCCGCTGCGGCAATGCAGATGTCCCAGGAAGACCTGATGGCGGTTTGCGAGGGCCGTCAGCCGCTCTCTGCTGGACTGGCGTGGTCACTCGAAACTCTGTTCGGCGATATCTCGGCCCGCTTCTGGATGGGACTTCAGGCGGACTATGACCTTGCGGTCGAGCGACTTCGCCGGACGAACTGAACCTGACATCAGGCAAAACCTTCGCGGCCTTCTGCCTCCTGCTTGAGCGCCCACGTTGCGATGCTGGTCTCGATCGTCTCTTCGAACCCGAAGATGGCGCCGGCAGCGATGGCTACCGGCAGTTGCAGGGCCCAGCCGAAGCCGACGGCGAGCACGGACATTCCCTGGATCATCTGGCGCATCGCCCGCAGCCAGGAGTGGTTCTTCCCGCGCGTCTCCATCGGGAGGCGAAGGCTGCGGGCCTGGCGCCACACGCCAGCGAGGAACAGCCCGCATCCGACGGTCAGGAGGGCAAGTGCCGGGACGAAGCGGACATCAGAGTTCCACAGCACGGTTTCCATAGTTTGATTATGCATCCTGGAATGACCGCTACCGGAACCACCGGGAGGCGGATGCATGGAACCAACGAGCGAAAATCCGCCAGAAGTGTGAGGTTCGCCACGCCCGCATCACCATCGGTCACTGCTACCATTCAACCTTGGACATTGTCATCGAACTCCCGAACGACCCGGCGCGGCCGGCCTACCAGCGGCTGGCCGAAACCATCCGCGAAAGCATCCTCGGCGGGCGGTTCCGGCCGGGAGAGCGGCTCCCGCCGACGCGCGTCCTCGCGTCGAACCTCTCGCTCGCCCGCAACACGGTGCTCGAGGCGTACGAACAGCTCATTGCCGAGGGGTACCTCTCCGCACGCCACGGCTCCGGCACGTACGTCGCACCGGATCTGCCAGACCGCGCGTTCCGGGCCGAGTCCTTCCCGAACAACGGCGCGCGTCCGGGTTCGAGCATGCCGCCACGGCTTTCGGATTTCGCCGAACGGCTGATCGCGGAGGGCATTCCGACCACGATCGACGAAGAGACGCAGCGAGCGTCCCAGTTCGAGTTTCGCTACGGCACCCCATCGTTCGACGAGTTCCCGCTGGACGCCTGGCGAACGCTGACAAAACGCGTACTCGACTACCCGCCCAAGGAGTTGCTGGGCTACGGCCAGACCGAGGGGCTGCCACAGTTGCGCGAGGCGCTCGCGCGGTACCTGCAGCGTTCGCGCGGGGTTCGCTGCGATGCCTCGCAGGTGCTCATCGTCAACGGTTCGCAACAGGCGCTCGACGTGGCTGCGCGAATCCTCGTGAACCCGGGGGACGTGGTTGCGTTCGAAGACCCCGGGTACCGGGGCGCGCGAGCGGTGTTCCAGGCCGTCGGCGCGCGCTTACAGCCCGTTCCTTGCGACGCCGAGGGGATTTGCGTCGGATTCATACCGGATGCCGCCCGAGTGATTTATGTAACGCCGTCACATCAGTTTCCGACCGGCGCGGTGATGTCGGCGGCGCGTCGGCTGGAACTGCTGGAACATGCGAACCGGACCGGGGCGGTCGTCATCGAAGACGACTACGACAGCGAGTTCCGCTACGAGGGCAGGCCCCTGGCGGCCCTTCAGGGGCTCGACGAGGGCGGGCGCGTCATCTACACCGGGACACTTTCGAAAGTGCTCCTGCCGGCGCTCCGGCTCGGCTACATGGTCGCGCCGCCCGCGCTCCAGCCGGCGATCACAGCCGCGAAGTGGCTCACCGATCGCCACGTTGCGCTGCTCTACCAGGCGGTGCTCGCGCTGTTCATCGACGAGGGCCACTTCGAGCGCCACCTGCGCCGGATGCGGAAGGTGTACGAGACGCGCCGGGCAACGATGCTGGCGGCGTTCGCTGAGCACTTCGGCGACGGCGCGAGCATTACCGGCACCGAGAGCGGCATGCACGTCCTGGTGAACATCAGCGGCGTGACCGATGCGGACGGTTTCATCGAAGCTGCGCGGCGCGAAGGGGTTGGCATCTACTCCGCGGCGCCGTACTACGCGGGGGAGCCACCGCCGGGCGCGAGCTTCCTCATGGGCTACTCGAGCGTCGACGGAGCCGGCATCCGGCGCGGCATCGAAATCCTCGCCGAGGTCGCGCGCTGACCACGTAAGCCGGGTTGACCACCATGGGCGAAGCATGCGTTGCTACCGCCGATGGAACTGGTCGTCGACAGCATCGGCATCATCGGCGCGGGCAGGCTGGCGGCATCGCTTGGCGCGGCGCTTGTCGAGGCGGACTACCCGTTGAGGGCCGTTGCGAGCCGGAACGCCGCATCGGCGCGGCAGTTGGCGGACAGGCTCGGCTGTTCCAGCGTTCCGATTGACACGGTCGTGGACACGTGTGACCTCGTCTTCATCACCGTCCCCGACGCTCAGATTGGGCCGTTGGCTGAGGCACTGGCCTGGCGGCCGGCGCAGGCCGTAGTCCACTGCAGCGGCGCGCTTCCGCTGCCCGCCCTGGAACCGGCGGTGGGGAGAGGCGCGCTGACGGGCTGCCTGCATCCGCTCCAGTCGTTCCCTTCGCGAACCCCGGAGCCTTTGCGCTTCCGCGGGATTTATTGCGGGGTCGAGGCAGAAGGCCCGCTCGGGAGCTATCTCGAGGCGGCCGTTGTCGCCGTGGGTGCAACTGCTTTCGGGCTTGAGGGTGTCGACCGGAGGTTGTACCACGCGGCAGCCGTCTTCATGAGCAACCACGTCGTGGCCCTCGCCTCGGCTGCGACGCGGCTCTGGCAGCAAGCCGGACTGCCGGAAGAGACGGGGCGCGAGGCACTGGCGCCGCTCCTGCTCGCCGCCGCGAACAACGTGGCGAGTCTGCCGCTCGCAAGTGCGCTCACGGGCCCGCTCGCCCGAGGCGACATCGCCACGATCGAGGGCCATCTCGCGGCTATGGAGTCGATGCCCGACCTGCGCGAACTCTACCGGGCACTTTCGTCTGAACTGCTTCACCTGGATCTGGGGCGCCCGGAAGAGACCACCCGGCGGCTGCGGGAGTTGCTCCAGCCGGAATGACAAAAGGGCCAGCTTGAGGCTGGCCCTTCGTCGTGTGGTGCAGCTTTACGGTCAGTTCGCGGAGCGAACGAGGCCGAGATAGCGGTCCTTGTCCTCCGCGCGAGCAGGCACGGCCTTCAGGTCTTCGGGAGTGCCAAGCACACGAGTCCAGGTCGCAAACTCGAGCAGAATACCGTCCGGATCCTGGAAGTAGAAGGAACGCACAAAGGTACCGGGGTGGACGTCCTTGCTCACCTGGCGGGGGCTATCGTCGTGGTTGAGGATCGGCGTGACGTGGACACCCTTCGCCTTCAGCTTTTCGTGGTACTCGTCGAAGCGCTCCTGCGGAACGTCGAAGGCCACGTGGTTCATGGAGCCGTGCGCCGTGGCCAGTTCG
>CAYYDX010000107.1:0-9631 GCA_964470735.1 uncultured Anaerolineaceae bacterium | reverse complement strand
AATACTTCGGGAGGTAGTCGGTCTGGTAGTCCGGGTTGACCTGCTTGAGCTTGAATAGCCCGCCCTCTTCCAACATCCCCTTGAACACTTCGGCCTGCTTGGGGAATGTGGTCCCATACTGGCCGGTGGCGATCCACGCGATTTCGGTTTCGATTGGCGAGGTGAAACCGGCTGACTCGAGCAGCTTCTTCGCATCGGCGACGTTCTTGGTGAAGTTGGCCTTGCCTTCACCCATTTCCGCGCTCTTGGGGTCGAGCCAGAGGCCCTCCCAACCAGCGGAGATGTGGCTGTGGTAGCGCACATCGGTCGGGTATCCCGCGGTACGGAACTCGGACACGTTGTAGAACGTGTCGATCCAGAGGTCGCGGTCGATCAGCATTGAAGCGGCCCGGCGGACGCGGTCATCGGCGAACGGCGTCCCGGGCTTCAGGCCAAAGTAGGTGATCCAGCAGGTCCGGCCGTGGGCCGCCTGGTCGATCGCGAGTTCGGGAAGATCCTTCTTGAGCTGGATAATCTCTTCCTGCCGGACGGCGAAGCCCCAGATCTTCTTCGCGCGGAACTGGGCGAGGCCGGCGGCGTACTCAGGGATGATGGGGATGTCGAAGCCGTTCATCAGCACGTTGCTGGCATCCCAGTAGTCGGGATTCTTCCGGTATTGGAAGGTCACGTTGCGCTGGTAGTTGCTCAGGATCCAGGGGCCACCGCTCCGCACTTCATTCCGTGGGTCGTACCCGCCTGACTCGGATTCGCGAGGCATGACCTGCAGGTAGCGCGAATATGCCATCGCGCTGAGGAACGGCGCATACGGGTATTGCAACCGGACTTCGACCGTCGTCTTATCGATAGCGGTCATCGCCTCGACCGGGCCGTTCGGGTTGTCGGCCAGCTTCGCGAGGTCCTTGCGCGAGGTGTTCTTGGCGGCGAACTTCGTCCACGAGAAGACGACATCTTCGGCGTCAATCGGGCGCTTGTTCAGCGGTGCGCTATTCTCCCAGACGGCGTTCGGGCGCAGCTTGAAGATGACCTTCGTCGGCTCCGGCTGTTGCCAGCTGTCCGCCAGGTAACCCTGCACCTCACCCTTCGAGGGAACCTTGTACCCGGGCTTATACGAGAGGAGACGCGGGTAGTACCACGAGCCAGCGGCGTTCGCCGTAAACGACGGCGAGGCGAGCGGGTCGAGGTTGGTGACATCGGCGGTGATGTAGGCCTGGTAGATCTCGCCCTTCGTGGCCTTCGCCGTTGTGTCTTCGCGAGGCCAGAGAATGCTCTGTGCTTTCTGCTGTGTCGTCGCGTCGGCGGTTGGCACGCTCTCCAGGTCGACCGGTTCTTCGTCGCCGTCACCACCACCGCCGCAACCCACGAGCCCGAGACTGGTAAGACCAATCCCGGCGGCTGCACCGCCTGTGAGCATCTGCCTGCGTGAGAATGCGCTTGCCCAATACCTGTCTTTCGCCATGAATTCAACCCTTCCTTAGTCGCGGCAGGCTGTGGCTTGGGCAGGATTGTACATACGCGCACAAAATTAGCAATGGCCCCGTGAATGATTCCTATAGAAGTTACGGTACTTTCTGGGGACGCCAGCGCCGTCCCATCTATCGCTCGTGGGAACGCCGCTGGCCGCACTGGCCCCTATACTTTCCCCCATTCGTTCCCGGGGGCTTTTCGCGTGGAGTACAAGAACCTTGGCCGTTCCGGCCTCCAGGTCTCGGTTGTGGGCCTGGGCTGCAATAACTTCGGCATGCGCTGCGACTACGACCAGTCGCAGGCGGTTGTGCACAGGGCATTGGACGAGGGCATCAACCTCTTCGACACGGCCGATGTGTATGGCGGCGCGGGCATGAGCGAGGAGTTCCTCGGCCGCATTCTGAAAGGAAAGCGAAGCGACGTCGTTATCGCCACGAAGTTCGCGATGAAGATGGGCGAGGGCCCCATGCGCGCCGGTGGTTCGCGCAAGTACATCGCGTCCGCGGTCGAAGACTCGCTGCGCCGCCTCGACACCGACTACATCGACCTCTACCAGATGCACCGGCCGGACCCGACGGTACCGATCGACGAGACGCTGCGCGCACTCGATGACCTGGTGCGCGCAGGCAAGGTGCGCTATATCGGCCATTCGAACTATGCGGGCTGGCAGGCTGCCGAAGCCCACTTCGTCGCCCAGCGTGGTGGATACACTCCCTTTATCAGTGCGCAGAACGAGTACAGCCTGCTCGAACGCCGCATCGAGGCCGAGCTTGTGCCGGCCTGCAACCAGTATGGCGTCGGCATCCTGCCGTTCTTTCCGCTGGCCAGCGGATTCCTCACCGGGAAGTACCGCCAGGGGCAGGACCTGCCGACGGGCACGCGCCTCGCCGCTGCCGGGCCAATGGCCTCGCGCATTCTCACGGAGAAGAACTACGAGACGCTGGGCAAACTCGAAAGCTTCGCCGAAGCGCGCGGCAAGACGATGGTCGACCTCGCGATCGGCTGGCTCGCGAGCCTTTCGCACGTCGGCAGCGTCATCGCGGGGGCGACGAAGCCGGAACAGGTGACCCAGAACGTCTCCGCCGGCAACTGGAAGCTGACCGCGGACGAACTCGCCGAAGTGGACGCCATCTCGAAGCGATAGGACTATTCGCTGATAACCCGGTCGCGCTCCCCACGGAGCGGGACCTACCCGCGGAGTCGCGATGACCGCCCCAGCCCTCGACCTCTCGGTGGTCCGCCTGAAGCTGACCAAGATGACCGACCGCATCCTGATGCGGCTGCACGACCGTGCCGGGTTCCCGCTGAACCGGCCGGTGTACGAGCCGGGCGCGGTCGAAATCCCGTCGCGGCCGGGTATCTCGCTCTTTGCCTACGCAATCGAGGGCCTCGAGGCCTACCATGCGTCGCTCGGCCGGTACGACTTTCCCGACCAGTTCCCGTTGAGTGCGGCGGGACAATCCGGCGCCGAAACGACGCGCCGCACACCGCCCGCGGCGCCGTCGGCAAAGGTCGAAATCCACCTGCGCGCCGACCTCGAGGCGTTCTACACGGGCGAAGTCCTGCCACGTCTCTGCGCCGAAGCCGACGACCCGAATTCGTACGGCGAAACGGCCTACTGCGACGCCGACCTGCTCGAACTGCTCAACGAACGGATCAACGTCGGTCGCGATATCGCGCTCGCGAAGGTGCAGCGCGAACCTGACCTGCTGCACCTGCTGGCCGACGATACGACGCTCGCGGAACGGCTGACAGACCGTGCGCGCGAGGAGAACGTGCTCGCCGACGCAGCGACCGCGGCAGAGCGGTACAGCCTCGACCCGTCACTCGCCCGGTTCGTCTTCCGATGGATCATCGACCGCACGCTCGCACTCGAAGTCGAGTACCTGCAGCGCCTCAACCGCTGACGGCGGCGGGCCCGGGGCCGGTGACACCGCTGCCGGACCGTCGCGGGTCCGGACAAGTCCCGGTCGGCCTGGCGGCCCGCGCGGTTTTGCCGGTCTTTTTTCGCCTACGTGACAGAAAAGGCGTTACTGGATGCGCAATGGCCCGTATGATCGCGGCCAGCACTGCCGGGTAATCAACCTTCCCTATCAGGGTTGTCCCCAATGACCTTGAGGCCGTGCGGTCGGTGAGAATTGAAGCATTCGACTGGCGAAGAGCCGGGGAGCAGTGTGCGCGCCCTTGCCGAAGCAAACGAAGCCGCGCGATCCGCGGGTGGATCGCCACACGGGCCAGAGGATTCCCTGGTGACCGCCACGATCCTTGTGGTCGATGACGATGACCCGGTGCGAGTGATGCTGGCCCGGCTGCTGCGCACGCAGGGCTACCAGGTGCTCCAGGCGGCCCATGCGAACGAAGCGCGCGCGCTCCTCGATTCGCACCAGCTCGACCTTGTGATCAGCGATATCGTGATGCCCGGCGAATCGGGAATCGAACTGCGCCGGAGCATGCTCGAGCGGTGGCCCGATATCCCGGTGATCCTTATCTCCGGCTACAGCGCCGAAGGCCCGGCCGAATTCGCCGCGCGCACCCCGAACACCATGTTCGTCCAGAAGCCGTTCGCCGCTGACCAGTTCCTCGCACTCGTGGGGCAGACCCTGGCGGAAGCGGGCGAGTAGGCGGTCGTTTGGCCGTGGCGGATGACGCGAACGACGAGGCGGGCAGCACTGGCATGGTTGCGCGCGCGGATCCGCCCCCGGGAGAGTGACGGCTCAGTGGGTTCGTCGTTGGCGAACGGCTAACGGCCCGGCGCCCTTGTAACGCAGCCCGCGGAAGCACACACTCAAAGGTGAAGAGAGAACGAAAGCGAGGCCACGGCGATGAGCAACGAGAAGGAACGCGACGAAGCCCGCAAGAGCCTCAACCCGATCGAGGACATTAAGGGCGCGATTCGCTACATCAAGGAGCTGGACCCGGTCGAAAAGGTCGAGGAGTTCATGGAGACTGCCGTGCGCGTGCTCGAACCTTCGGAGTCCGACGTGCGCTCGGTTGGCCCTGAAGAGGACACTTCCTCGGAGACGCCCGCGCAGCGTTAAGGCTCAGGCGGCGAACCGCAGGAGTGCGCCGGTCAGCCACTCGCGGAAGGCGCGGTCGCGGAAGAGCGCGGCACGGCGCTCTTCTTCGGGCAGGAACTGGCGCGAGGTCGTGTTGCCTTCGGCGAAGGTGTCGCGGAAGGCCCAGGTGTTGTGCGCCGAACTCTGCCACCATGCTTCGACCGCCGCCGGGATGGTCGCGGCGTCGAGGCTGGCATGTTCGCGAAAGCCCTCGCCATAGGCCCGAAGCGGTTCGTCTTCGAGCAGGAGCATGAAGCTCGCCGCGCGCAGCACTTCGAACGCGGGCGGCTGGAAGCAGAACCGCTCCCAATCGATGACCGCGGCCAGTTCGCCATCCGGTCCGAACATGACGTTGCGCTCGTGGACGTCGCCGTGCGCCGGCGCCACGGCGAGCCAGGCGAAGGCGTCGTCCGGCTGGGCCGCTCCGGAAACGAGGAACTCCCGTTGGAGCGCGTGCCAGCGCTGTTCCTGCGCGGTTCCCCGCCGCGCCACCTCGGCGGCGACCGAATCGAGCGCGGCGAGCGAACCTGCCGTCGACCAGTTGAGTTCGGAGTTGCGCGGCAGGTCGCCGGGGTAGTCGCGCAGCGCGACCAGCGTACGGCCGTGCGCCGCGCCGAGGCGGTGCGCCTGTTCAGGCGTGATCGAACCGCGCCGGCAGGTCTGGCCGTCCACCCAGCGGTAGGCCGACCAGTACTGTCCGTCGATGAGGACAATGGTGTCGCCGTTCGCCGCCGGGAGGGATGTGGCGACGGGAAGCCCGCGCGACGCGGCCCAGGCGGCGCCGGCCTGTTCGCGCCGCAGCCGGTCGAGTGGGCGGCTGAGACGGTGGGCGCGGAGGAACACCAGGCCGGCCGCCGTCTCGACCCGGTAATTCACGTTTGAAACCGAGGCATCGATTGGTGACGGCGCGGCGATTGGCACGAGGCCGAACGCCTCGAGCGCTTTCGAGAGGCGTGCGCGGGCTTCGGTCACCATGCGCCCCCGTGGGGAGCGCCGCCCTCGGCGAGTTCGTCCAGGCGGCGGCGGTCGGCCGCGCCAAGGCCCTCCGGGAGGGAATCGAGCGCGAACCATTCGCACGCGGCGATCTCGTTGTTCGGGCGAAAGTCGCGCAGTTCGAAGTCGCGCGTGTGGAAGACGGCGATGTGGTCGGTCCGGCCGTCGCCAACGCTGCCATAGACGCCGAGCAGGGTGAGTTCGCCGATGCGGGCGCAGGCCTCCTCCTCGGCCTCGCGGCGGGCAGCGGCTTCGAGCGTCTCGTCCTTGTCGACTCCGCCGCCCGGGAAGTACCAGCCCTGGCGGTAGGTGTGGCGAACGAGCAGGACTTCATTGCCGCGCAACAGGATGACGCGGGAGCCAAGCGTTATCGGGTGGAAGATGCGCCAGCGGAACCGCTCGCCCTGCCACATGAGCCGGCGAACAACCGTCCCGGCGCCGAGTGACAGGCGGCGGATCACGCTTGCAGACCCCGGCCATGAGCGCAGCGAGGGAGTAGTTCGCAATCGCCGCAGCGCGGGCGATTCTTCAGACAGAGGTGCTTGCAGTGCATCACGATAAGGGCATGGTAGCGGGCTTTCAGGTCGCGCTCTTCGGCCGGAGGAAGGAGTTTGCTGTCAAGGACGGCGGCCTTCCACCGTTGCCACTCGTGGTAGTCGGTGGATTCGATGGGGCCGAGTTCGAGCCGCCCGAAGAGCCGCATGGTGTAGGCATCGATGACGACCGCAGGCTGGCGCGAACCGTAGAGCACCATCGCATCGGCGGATTCGGGGCCGATCCCCCAGCAGCCGAGCAGGCTGGCGCGCAGTTCGACTGGATTGAGCGCCATCAATGCATCGAACCCGCCGTGCTGCTGGCAGAGGGAGAGAAACGCGCGCAACTTCTTCGCCTTCTGGCGGTACTGTCCGCTCGGGCGCACGAGCTCTTCGAGCGCCTCCTGCGAGAGTGCGCCCATAGCGGCGGGCGTCAGCGCGTTCGCGGTCTTCAGCCTGTCGATCGCGCGCTCGACGTTCGACCACATCGTGTTCTGGACCAGGATGCAGCCGACACAGACTTCGAACGGGTCGGCGTCGGGCCACCAGTGCCAGCCGCGCCACTCGTGCATCCGTTCGAGCGCGTGGTAGACGTCCATGAGCGCCGCACGGTCGGGGTGCGGGGTCATATATCGGCCGGGATGAGCGCTTCGTTGGCGTTCGCGCGGCCGCGTTCGGTGGCGACCGTTCGCACCGTGACCGCTGCGACAATGATGGCGCCGCCGAGCACCGCCCACCATCCGGGCGTTTCACCCAGGAAGAGGAACACCCAGACCGGGTTCAGCACCGGTTCGAGCATGCCGATAAGCGAGGCCTCGAGCGCCTGCACATGGGCGACCCCGTAGGCGAAGAGCAGGTAGGCGAAGCCGATCTGGACCACGCCGAGGAAGACGAGTCCGAAGAGGTCGCTCGCATCCGGCGTGAACGGTTCGCTCGAACCGCGACCGAGGTTCACCGCGAGGAGACCCACAACGAGCAGCGCGTTGCCGAGAATCATCGCCTCGGGGCGCGTTTCGGGTGTGCAGCCCGGCGCGCGGAGGAGCGTGAACATCGCCGCAAGGGTGATTCCGGAGAGCGCGGCGAGGATGTTCCCGGTGACGGCGCTCGTATCGAGTTTGCCGACGAAGAAGAGGGCCATCCCGCAGAACGCCACCGCAACCGTGCCGAAATCGAGCCGGGAGGGCTTCTCGCCAAGGAACATGGCGCCGGTGGCGAGGAGGTAGAGGGGGGCCGTGTACTGGAGGAAGATAGCGCTGGCGGCGGTCGTCATCTTGGTGGCGCTCACGAACATCACGAGTGTGAGCGCGTAGCTGATGGCGATGCCCCAGGTCAGCTTGCTGGTTCGCCACGGCGGGCGCATCGGCGGGCGCGCGACGAGCCACATGACGATGCCGGCGAGGAACGACCGCCACATCGTGACGCCAAGCGCATCGAGCGAGACCCACTTGATGAAGAGGCCGCCGGTGCTCCAGAGCACGGCCGCGCCAAGCACGCCGACGAGGCCCTGCTGGTGCGACGTAAGTGTGCCGAACGTGTGCCACGGCCTTGCGAAAGTGCGGCCCGTCATCCCTCGGGCAACGATACAGCGCGCGAACGCTAGCCGCGCATCAGCGCGCTACAGTTGCGATTTCGCCTTCAGGATCTTGCCCTGGCGGTCGACGAGGTTGCCATCCTTATCGTAGAGGTCCGGTTCGCCACCGCCGAGTTTGCGGTCGAGGAAGATGTAGGCGGCAAGGCCGGCGGCGCCGCCAATCAGGGCGATGACAATACCGAGGACGATCTTGTCCGCGTCGAACCGCACGAACAGGTAGAGGACGAAGGTAACGATGAAGCCGATGAGGACTGCGTTCAGGTACCGGCGGAGTGCTCGCATCATGGGCGAAGTATGGGCCGGGGCGTTCGCGGCTGTAAAGACGCTCAGGGCTGCCCGAGGAGCAGGCGCTCATCAAACTCAAACGGTTCCGGGGCGCTGACCGTCAACCTGGCGAAGTCGGCGTGGGCCGGGTTGAGCAGGAAGTTCGATTCGTGCGGGCTCAACGCCGAAGGGACACTCAAGACGGCGGACTGCTCGGTGGCAATCCAGGCGCTCCCGTAGTCCGCGAGTTCGATCGGCGCTGGGAACCGCCGCCATCCCGGCGTAAGGACGCGCTCCGGGACGGTATCGATCCGCACGTCATCCGGGATACCGACCCGGAACGCCACGAAGGGGAGTGCAGGGCGTCCGCCACCGGAGTGGACCATGACTTCGAGCGCTGCGAGGGAGAGCGCCGATGAGACGTAGATACAGCGCGTGCCGGCATGATGCCAGCGACCGCCGAGGAGCAATGCGCCATCCCCGGTAAACGCCGTCGCCGCGCGACGGGCTGAGGTCAGCCGCCACGCCTGTGGCATTAGCTGTAGATGCCCTCTTCAAGCCGCATGAGCAGCGACCGCGCCTCGTGAACGCCCGCCACCCCGGCACGGAACAGGTTCGCCGGGGTGTTTCCACCGAGCGCCACGTTCGGCGTGTTCAGCCAGGTGAGCGCCTCATCTGTCGAGCCGAAGACTTCGGCGGCCTCGGAAATCAGATCAAGGATCGCGCGCGTGACTTCGAACTCCTTCATCCGTTCCGGGTGGGGCGCGAGGGCAATCCGGGCGTTCTCCTGCGGATGGGGGGTCTCGCGTGGTTGCCCGCCCAATCGCCAGGCAGCCTCGGTGACCCAGCCGCGGACCGCTCCGAGCGATGGACGGCGGCCCGACCCGCTCGACCTGGCCATCTCCACCAGCTTGGCGTGCAGGTCGTCACCGTTGCTTGCGGCAAGCGCAGCCAGTCCATCGATGCCCAGCTTCGCGAGCATCGCCGCAAACTCGGGGCCGATACCGTGAATCCTGACAAGCGCCCCTGGCCCGGTGACCGGCAGCGTTCGCGAACGGCTGGACGTCGTCATGCCCGTTGTGCTCCTTGTTTCAATTGTAGCGCTTCGCTCAGCGCACCCACCTCCGCTCCAGCGCCTCCACGTCGTCGATGATGTGGCGGTAGCGGCTGAAGACCTGGTAGGCGGCGTCGTTCGCGAGCTTCGCCTCGGCCGCGGTGATTGCGCCGCTCGCGATCGCCGCATCGAGTTCGTCGCGGTCTTCTTCGGAGAGCGTGCCATCCGGAAACGCCCACCAGTCGAGGATGAGGTCGCGGTACTCGACGGCGGATTCGCTGACTTTCACGGCGGTCACCGCATCGAACCGGTGGGCGATGAGTTCGCCACCCGGCGCCAGCCAGCGATACACGTTGTACGGCCGCCGGGGCCAGAAGTAGCCGTACGAGACCGACCCCGCGGGGACGGCCACGGGCAGGCGTGGCGGGCCGCCACCCCGGGTCATCACGAACTTCACGATGACCACCGTCTGGTCGCGGTGCACGAGTTCGGTCTCGTAGTCGAGCACCGTGCCATCGGTCTTACGCTTCCGTTCGAGAAAAGCGGGCAGGCGGCTATCGGGGTCGCCCATAAGGGTCGTATCCTTCCCTTCCACCAGCCGACCAAAGGATAGGAAGACAATGGCCAACCTGGATTTCGAAAACATCATCTACCAGAAGGAAGGCCCCGTCGCGGT
>CAYYDX010000106.1:0-10141 GCA_964470735.1 uncultured Anaerolineaceae bacterium | reverse complement strand
GGCGCCACCGCCAACCCAGACGCGGTCTTCGAGCCCGGCTCGCGGCGCGAACAACACCCACCCGTCTGCGGGGTCGAACGCGAGCACCGTGCCCGGTTCACGCGCTCCGCCAAGGTAGGCCATTTCCGGATGAGCGTGGAACTCGTGGTACTGGTCAGTCCCCTCGACCGGGACATGCACCCCGGCCGGAACAAGGACGGCGCCGCGGGCAAGTCCCCATGCCCCGGCAATACGTTGGCGGCGTTCGGTGAGTGAGTGAGCGGTCTGCACGGCGCGCCCAGTGTATGCGCTCAGGCCGTCTCGTACTTCGCCGCGGCCGCCGCCAGCGAGGCTGCGATCTCCGCGCGTAACTCCTCCGGCCCGACAACCTCCGCTTCCGGCCCCCAGCCGCGCACCCACGGCGTGATCTCCAGCAGGCTCGGCAGGCTCACCGTCAGCCGTACACCACCACCCTCGAGCGGTTCCAGCCGCTGGCTCGGGTGCCAGTAGCTCTCCCGGATGCGCGCCTCCACCGCCGGTGTGAAGTCGATCGTCACTTCGAACTGCGCGTCGCCGAAGACGACGCCGCCCCAGCTCTGCCGCAACTGGCTTGCGATGCCGTCCACATTTCGCGGGTCGAACTCCCGCTGCGTGACATCGACATCGAGGATCCGGTCGAGCTTGAAAATGCGGACCTCGCCATGTTCCGAACTGAAGCCGATGACGTACGTGCCGCTCTGCGTATGGTCGAGGATGTACGGGTCGAGGTCGGTCGTCCGGCCATTCGCCGAGTGCGCCGAGCGGTACACGATTGTCGCCGTCCGGTTCGAAGCCCAGGCCTCGGTCAGCCGTCGCAGCGCTTCGATGTAATGCGTGTCCGCCGGCAGCTGCGTGTACTCCGCGACCGTCCGCTGCATGTGCGCCGAAACGCCGGCCGGGAGCGCTTCCGCCACCTTCTCCAGCGCCGAAATGCCGTCGGGGTCGCGCTCATCCGCCGAGCGCAGCATCAGCCGCGTTGCGAAGTACAGCGCCCGCGCTTCCTGCAGCGTGAGCCGCACGGGCCCGAACACCAGCTTCGCGCCCGGCATGAGCTGCCAGCGCCGGGCTTCGTACAGGAGCGGCACGCCAAGCTCGCTTTCCAGCGCCGAAATATCCCGCTGGATGGTGCGCTGGCTGTAGCCGAGTTCGTCCGCCAACTCGGCGCAGCTCACGCTGCCGCGGCGCGCCAGCACGTCGCGAATCCGCATGAGCCTCGTGGCCCTTCGAGTTTGTTCCGTCATCGACCGCCCCTCCCGCTACGTGAAGTTCGCCGCGCTCCACTCCCGCGACGCCAGGCGCATACTGCGACAAGATCGCGACAAAACATGTCGCGTCGTGGAATCATAGCTTTTCGTTTGTGAATTTATCGCGTATCTCGTTCGCGGGTAGGCAATTTTTCACGCCTGTGTGATCTCGCTCACACTCCGGCCAGCCCCGCAAGCCTGTTAGGCCGGAACGGAGCGCTCCCCTACGATCGAACACATGCCTGAACCCCGCGCATTCGGCCCCCTCGTCTACATCACCGCCGAAGCCATTGGCCAGCCCGGCCAGCGCCGCTTCCGCCTCCGCGCCATGAACGAAGACCACGCGACCGCAACCCTCTGGCTCGAAAAGGAACAACTCACCGCCCTCGGCGATGCCATCGAGAACGTCCTCAAGGATGAAGACTTCCGCCATCTTCCACGCCCTCTCGACGACGCCCCGGAGCCACCGGTCTTCCCGCTCAACACCACCTACGACTTCCGCCTCGCACAACTCTCGATGGGCATTGACCGTGATAGCCGCCGCGTCGTCCTCATCGTCGCCGACGGCCCCGACGAGGCCGCGGACACAAACGCCCTGACGATGAGCTTCGACTACACCAGCGCGGCCGAACTGCGCCCGGTCATCGCCACGGTGGTTGCCGCCGGCCGGCCGCCGTGCCCGCTCTGCACCGCCCCGATGGACCCCTCCGGCCACGTCTGCGTCCGCACCAACGGCCACAAACCAAACTGAAACCCGCACTGCCATCACGAACCAACTTCGGTGCCCGGCGCCACACCACGCCGCCGTCAGAGCCGCGACCAGTAGGGAGCGGGGCGCTGTCAAAACCACCACGTCCGCCCAGGGCCAACACCGCCGAACGAGAGCATGACCCGAACGCCAAAATGGCGTGCCGCGACGCGCTAATTCGACGCCGTCGCCGAAGTGCTCGCCACCGGACTCGCCGTCCCCGTTGGAGCCAGCGGCGTGGCTGACGCGGCCGGCGACCCTGTGGCGCTCGGCGCCGGACTCGCCGGGGACGTCGCCGATGGCGCGACCGTCCGCGTCACCCGCGGAGTCGGCGTCACCACGGCCGTCGGCGTATCGGTCGGCGGCGGGGGCGTCTCGTCGCCCGGTTCCGGGAACACGCCCGGCGGCGGTGGCTCGTACTCCGGCAGCGGGCGCAACTCGTCCGGCGTCGCAACGTAATCGAACGTGCTTTCGGTCCCGATAACCTGGATGAAAATCGGCCCCCGCTCGAACACGATCGCCTCTCCCCTCGCCGTCACGAAGGACGTGCGCGCGGTCCGCGAGTCCTTCTTCCATGCGCCTTCGTACGCCTGCCCACCCGTGAACACCGTCGCCGGACCCTCACCGAACTGATCCAGGATCACGTGCCCCGACGCGTCGACCACGTGCGACGGCACGCGCATGACCACCACCGTGCTGAACGCCAACTGCTCACCCGTCTCCGCATCGACTTCCGGGCCACCGAACTGGAAGCGCAGGTACCGCTTCGCCTTCGCGTCCCACTTCCACTGGATGTACTGCCAGGCGTACAGCCGCCCGCTGTAGTCGACTTCGATACCGCCCGCGGGCGCTCCGGGAGGCAGCGTCGCACCGGGTTCGCGGAATACCCACGGTGTCACCGTCGGCGGCCCCGCATACCCGAGTTGCGCCGCTGCTTCGCGCAGGTAACCCGTGCTGGTCGCCAGGTTGTATGGCTCGTTGCGGTCGTGGTCCCGGTAGTAGTAATTGCTCGAAACCGGCGAGAACGCGTTCAGGTCACGTATCCCGTACTCGAAGATCTGCCCCACGGCGTTCGCCTCATTGTCGGTGATCGCGCCGCCCGCGTGCCCGTACATCGCGCCCAGTTCGGACACCCAGTTCACGAACGGCGTCCGCGCCGAGCGCACTGGCATGATCTTCTCCGCATCCTGCCGCCAGTAGACCGCCATCAGGCGCGTAATCCCGCCCTCGACAAACGCTTCGTACACGAGGTCGGCCCGGTTCAGCCCGGCGTGCGGGACCGAACTGGCGGTGTTATCGACCATCACCGCGAGCGGAAGCTGGTCCTTGCGCTCGTCCCACTCCGCGTCGGTCATCGGCACGCCGTCGAGGATGCCCGCGTGCTTGATCGGCGTGGGCGAGGCTTCCGGCGTCGTCGTTGGCGTGTTCGAAGGTGTCGCCGTGGCAGTGCTCGTGGCCGTTGGAACGGGCGCCGCTGTCTCCGGACCGCCGCCACCACCCATCGCCACGACAGCAACCACCACTGCAACCAGCGCGACCACCGATACCCCGGCCGCCAAGGCTACACGCCGCCTGCGAAGCCGCTCCAACCGTTTCACCATCCGGCCGATGCTACGAACCGCCCCGGGTTCGGACAACGGAGGCTCGAACTGTCACGGTTCGCCCCCGTTGCGCTCAGCCCCGGCTCAGAGCCAAAGTGTCGGCATGAAACGCCTCGGAATCCTCACCAGCGGTGGCGACGCCCCCGGGATGAATGCCGCCGTGCGCGCCGCGGTTCGAACCGCCACCGTCAACGGCGCATCGATGCTCGCTTACCGCGACGGCTTTACCGGCTACGTCACCGGCAACAGCGTCGAACTGGACGACCGGGCGGTGGGGAACATCATCCAGCGTGGCGGCACCGTCATCGGCACCTCGCGCTGCGCCGAGTTCATGGACCCCGCCGTTCGCAAGAGCGCCGCCGAACGGATGCGCGCCGAAGGCGTCGAGGGCCTCGTCATCGTCGGCGGCGATGGCAGCTTCCGTGGTGCGCTCGCCCTCGAAGCTGAATGCGGCGTCCCCGTCGCCGGCGTCACCGGCACCATCGACAACGACGTTTACGGCACAGACGAAACGATCGGCTTCGACACCGCCGTCAACACCGCCCTCCTCGCCATCGACCAGATCCGCGATACCAGCGAATCAACCGGCATGATGTTCTTCGTCGAGGTCATGGGCCGCACGAGCGGCGCCATCGCCCTCCACACGGCGGTCGCAGGCGGCGCGGCGGGCGTTGTCGTACCCGAGGCCCACGAAGAGATCACCGACCTCATCGCCCAGCTCCGCGCCTCCATCCAGCGTGGCAAGCGCAGCCACATTATCGTCGTCGCCGAAGGTGACGAGGCTGGCGGCGCGTTCGCCGTCGGCGAGGCTGTCGGCAAGGCGATTGACCGCCCCTACCGCGTGGTCGTGCTCGGGCACATCCAGCGCGGTGGCCGGCCCACCATGCGCGACCGCCTCGTCGCCTCCGAAGCCGGCGCAATGGCAGTCGAAGGCCTGCTCGCCGGGCGCTCCGGCTTCATGGTCGGCCGCCAGGGTGGTGTCTCCGTCGAAGTGCCACTGCGCGACGTCGTGGCCAACCGGCGCCCGCCGCCATCACTCGGTCTCCTTGCTCTCGCCCGCAAACTCTCCGGCTGAACCGGCTACGATCGCCAGACCAACTTCGCCGAGGTTCGAACCCATGCCTTTCCCCGACGTTGCCAGCCCGGCGCCCGCGTTCTCGCTCACCGACCAGGACGGCGCGACCGTCAGCCTCGAAGCTCTTCGAGGCACGTGGGTCGTCGTCTACTTCTATCCCCGCGACGACACGCCCGGATGCACCCGAGAAGCCTGCAACTTCCGTGATAACTTCGGCGCGCTCAGAGCCCTCGGCGCCGTGGTCCTCGGTGTGAGCGGCGACAGCGCCGCGTCGCACCAGAAGTTCGCCGCGAAGTACGAACTGCCGTTTACCCTGCTCGTCGACACCGGCCACGAGTTGGCGAAGGCCTATGGCGCGTGGGGCACGAAAAAGAACTACGGCAAGACCTACGAAGGCATCATCCGCGCGACCGTCATCATCGGCCCCGATGGGAACGTCGCGAAGGTGTTTCCGAAAGTGAAGCCCGACGCCCACGGCGCCGAAGTGCTCGAGTGGCTGACGGCCAACGCCGGCTGACCTTCATCGCCGCTACCGGGCTCGCCCGCTAGGATCGCGGGTACCGTCTCCGGGGGTGTTGATCTATGTCGTTCTACGGTGAACGAATCCGTTGCTCGCGCGTCTGGGAAGACGGCGAGACTCCGCCCCACGCTCTCCCCGGCGACCGTCCTGTCTGGACTCGCGACCGCGCCGTCGATGTCAAGCACATCAAGATCGATATCGCCATCGACCTCGACGCCCGCAAGGTCTCCGGCACGGCAACCCACACCGTCGCCCCGCTCAACGAGGACAGCCGCTTCGCCGAATTCGACGCCATCGACATGGAGATCACGTCGGTGACCGTCGCCCGCAAGCCCGCGGACTTCAGCTACGACGGCGCGAAACTCCGCGTCGACCTCGGCGAAGGCCGCAAGCGTGGCCAGGATCTGCCGGTCGCCATCGCCTACTCGGCGCACCCGCGCATCGGAATGTACTTCATCCGCCCGGATGAGGGCTACCCCACGAAGCCCGTACAGGTCTGGACCCAGTGCCAGGACGAAGACACGCGCTTCTGGCTCCCGTGCTTCGACCATCCCGGCGAAAAGCAGACCAGCGAACTCATCGTGACCGTGCCCGGAACCTGGTACGCGCTCTCCAACGGCCGCCTCCTCGAAGAGAAGGTCAACCGCGACGGCACGCGCCGCTTCCACTGGCACCAGGACCGGCCACACAGCACCTATCTCTTCACCCTCGCCGCCGGCGAACTCGCCCGCATCGACGCCTCGCGCAAGGACCTCACCATCGACTACTTCGTCGAACCGAAGGACGTTGAGGACGCGACCCGCACCTTCGCCAACACACCCGAAATGATCGCCCTCTTCGAGCGCCTCTTCGATGCGAAGTATCCCTGGTCGAAGTACAGCCAGGTCGTCGTCCGCGACTTCGTCTTTGGTGGCATGGAGAACACCAGCGCGACGACGATGACCGAGAACATCCTCTTCGACCGCAAAGCCGCGCGTGACCACACCAGCGATCCGCTTATCTCCCACGAACTCGCCCACCAGTGGTTCGGCGACCTCCTCACCTGTCGCGATTGGTCGCACGGTTGGCTCAACGAGAGTTTCGCCACCTTCCTCGAAATGCTCTGGGACGAACACCACCTCGGTATCGACGCCTACCGCCAGGGCGCCATCGAAAACGCCGGCCTCTACTTCGACGAACGCTACCGCCGCCCGATCGTCACCAACGTCTTCCACGAACCCATCGACCTCTTCGACCGCCACCTCTACGAGAAGGGTTCGGTCGTGCTCGCCATGCTTCGCGGCGTTCTCGGCGATGAACAGTTCTTCCGCGGCCTCCAACGCTACGTCCGCGAAAACCAGGAACGCAGCGTCATCACCCAGGACCTCGCGAACGCCTTCGCCGCAGAGACCGGCAAGAACCTCGACTGGTTCTTCGACCAGTGGGTCTACAAGCCGGGCCATCCAAATTTCAAGGTCGCCTGGAACTACGACGACAGCGCGAAACTCGCCACGGTCTCCGTGAAGCAGACACAGTCCACCAGCGACGGTACACCGATCTTCCGCATGCCACTCACCATCGACTTCCGCAAGGGCCGCGGCCGCCCGCAGTCCTTCCGGGTGGAGGTGAGCGAGAAAGAACACACCTTCGTCTTCCCACTTGCCGTGCGCCCCGACCTCTGCCGCTTCGACCCCTACGGCGGCGTGCTGAAGGAACTCGAGTTCGACAAGTCGGTCGGCGAACTTCGCCTCCAACTCCGCGACGACGACGACATCGGCGGCCGCCAGTTCGCCGCGCGCGAACTCGGCAAGAAGGGCGGCGCCGAAGCCACCGGCGCGCTCGAAAACGCCGTCATGAACGACCGCTTCTGGGCCTGCCAGGCCGCCGCGGCGAAAGCCCTCGGCGAGGTGAAGACCACGGCTGCGCGCGACGCCCTCCTGCGCTGCCTCGCCGTGCGCCACCCGAAAGCCCGGCGCGCTGTCGTCGCCGCACTCGGCGAGTACAGGGGCGACACAACCGTCCTCGCCGCCCTCGTCCCCCTCGCCCGCCGCGACCAGTCCTGGTTGGTCGAAGCTGAAGCCAACCGCAGCATCGGCAAACTCCGCCTCCCCGGGTCGCTCGCCATCTTGCGCAAGAACATCGACCGCCAGTCGTTCCGGCAGGTTGTGCGCGTCGGCTGCATCGACGGACTGGTTGAACTGCGCGACGAAGCCGGGCTCGAACTCCTCTCCGGGACCGCGAAGTATGGACAGCCATTCCAGGGCCGGCCGCCATCGGTCACCGCCCTCGCGCGCCTTAGTCTGTTCTTCCCCGAACGAAAGAAGCCACTCAGCGAAGAGATCGCGACCTACCTTGACGACCCCGACTTCCGCGTCCGCATCGCCGCGACCAACGCCCTCAAGACGCTGAAAGCGGCGGACCAGGCGCCTGCGCTCGACCGCATGGCCGCGCGCGAACTCGACGGCCGCGGTGTTCGCAT
This sequence comes from uncultured Anaerolineaceae bacterium, assembly GCA_964470735.1. GTDB lineage: Bacteria > Chloroflexota > Dehalococcoidia > Tepidiformales > Tepidiformaceae > Amarobacter. The sequence continues at coordinate 2,477 of CAYYDX010000106.1, read as the reverse complement.
GGCCCGCGAAAACGCCCTCGCCCTCCGCAAGGGCGCCGGGACCGACGAGGAGATTCGCAAACTGCGCGACGAGTTCGAGAAACTCCGCGACGAGAACGCCCGCCTGCGTGACCGCATCACGGGCCTCGAAGCCCGCAAGTAATCGCGGTCGCCCGCCAGTCCTTCGTATACTCCACGTTGTGCAGCCTCCGTACATCCTTGCGATCGACCAGGGCACCACAAGTTCGCGCGCGCTCATCGTCGATGCCCGCGGCGAAATCGCGGGCGTCGGCCAGCAGGCGTTCACGCAGCGCTTCCCCCAGCCCGGCTTGGTCGAGCACGACCCCGAAGAGATCTGGACGACCACGCTCGATTCGATCGGCGTCGCGCTCGCCCAGGCGGGACTCGTCGCCGGCGAACTCTCCGCCGTCGGATTGACCAACCAGCGCGAGACCGTCCTCATCTGGGACCGCCAGACCGGCGAACCGCTTCATCCGGCCGTCGTCTGGCAGGACCGCCGGACCGCCGCCATCTGCGAGGGCCTCCGCGCCGCCGGCCACGAAGAAGCCGTCTCCCGCGCGACCGGACTCAAACTCGACCCCTACTTCTCGGGCACGAAACTCACCTGGCTGCTGCAGGCCAACCCCGGTCTCCGCCGCCGCGCCGAAGCCGGCGAACTCTGCGCCGGCACGGTCGACTCCTGGCTCGTCTGGAAACTCACCGGCGGCCAACGCCATGTCACCGACTTCACGAACGCCAGCCGCACCCTCCTCTTCAACGTCAACCGCGGCCGCTGGGATGACACGCTCTGCGACCTTTTCCAGGTTCCACGGGCGATGCTCCCGCAGGCCCAGCCTTCGCGGTCGCTCTTCGGCGCAACCTCCGAAGACGTGCTCGGCGTGCGCCTGCCGATTAGCGGCATCGCCGGCGACCAGCAGTCCGCGCTCTTCGGGCAGGGCGGCTTCGTCCCCGGCATCGCCAAAAACACCTACGGCACCGGTTCCTTCCTCCTCGCCAACGCCGGCCCCCGCCCGGTCCGCTCCGACGCGGGGTTGCTCAGTTCCATCGGCGCGGGCGCCGGGCCAACCGGCCCGGAGTACGTGCTCGAAGGCTCCGTCTTCGTCGGCGGCGCGCTCGTCCAGTGGCTCCGCGACGAACTCCACCTGTTCGCCCACAGCGAGGACATCGAACCACTCGCCGCGTCCGTTCCTGATAGCGGAGGCGTCAGTGTTGTGCCCGCCTTCACCGGCCTCGGCGCGCCCGACTGGGATCCGCACGCCCGCGGCGCCATCCTCGGACTCACCCGCGGCACGACCGCTGCCCACATCGCCCGCGCCGCGCTCGAAGCCATCGCCCTCTCCAGCGCCGAACTCCTCGAAGTCATGAACGGCGAACTCCCCGAAGCCGTCAGCGAACTGCGCGTCGATGGCGGCGCGGCGCGCAACGACCTGCTCATGCAACTCCAGGCCGACTACACCGGTATCCCTGTCGACCGCCCCCGCAACACCGAGACCACCGCCCTCGGCGCCGCCTACCTCGCCGGCCTCGAAATCGGTGTTTGGGCCTCGAACGACGAAGTCGCGGCGCTGCGCGAAACCGAGCGCGTCTTCGAGCCGCGCATCGGCGCGACCGAACGCCATTCCCGCCTCGCGCACTGGCGGCGCGCTGTCGAACGCACCCTCGGCTGGGCGGCCGAATGAACCTCGCCGAAGCGGCCAGCGGAGCGCCGTTCGACGCGGTCATCATTGGCGGCGGGATCAACGGTTGCGCCATCGCCGAAGAAGCCGCCCTGCGTGGCCTCCGTGTCGCCCTCCTCGAACAGTCCGACTTCGGCTTCGGCACCACCTGGCGCTCGACCAAGCTGATTCACGGCGGCCTGCGCTACCTCGAACACGGCGACGTCCGCCTCGTGCGCGAATCCCTCCGCGAACGCTCGTGGCTGCTGAAGACGCGCCCCTACCTGGTCACCCCACAGCGATTCATCCTGCCCACACTACCCTGGTCGCGCCGCCCCGAGTGGCAACTGCGCATCGGCCTCGCCACCTACGACATGCTCGCGCTCTACCGGGGAGTGCCCGGCCACCGCCACCTCTCGCGTGAGCGCATCAACGAACTGGCTCCCTACCTGCCCGATGATGTGCCGTCCGGCTTCAGCTTCTTCGACGCCCGCGTCCACGCCCCGGAGCGCCTCGCCCTCGAACTCGCCCTCAACGCACGGGATCACGGCGCGTTCGTCGCCAACCACTCCGCCGTCACGCGAGTCCTCACCGGCGCGGGCGCTGTCACCGGTGTCTCGGTCAGTTCCGGCGGCGAAACGTTCGACATCCCCGCGCGCGCCGTGGTGAACGCCGCCGGTCCCTGGGTCGACGCGGTCAACGAGCACGGTGGCCTCCCGGACACCGAACTCCTCGGGCTCACACGCGGCACGCACATCGTCGTCGAACTCGATGAACCGCCCGGCCGCGACGCCGTCTTTTCGACCGCGCGAAGTGACGGCC
>CAYYDX010000105.1:0-10192 GCA_964470735.1 uncultured Anaerolineaceae bacterium | reverse complement strand
AAGGAGAGCGTCGACAAGCAGAAGGACGCGCAGAAGGAATTCCGCGACGCCTTCGGGAAGATCGGCCAGCCGGACATCGATGGCGGCGATAAGGTGGTCGCGGCGTTCAAGAAGCAGTTCGATGAGAACGACAAGATGACGAACGACGTCGCGAAGGCGGTCGCGAAGATCGAAGACGATGCGGACTTCGTCGAAGAGTTCATGAAGATCGCGGACGACTTCGACACGCCGGATTTCCGGGAGAAGCTCGACGAACTGGCCGACGATCACGACGATGTGGCTGACCTCATCGACAGTATCGACGCGGACGACCAGTGCTCGTCCGTGATCTTCGACCAGCCCGGCGCGGATGACACCGCCGGCAACGAGCCGACCGTCGCTCCACGCCCCTCGAAGACCGCCACCGCGGGGAAGACCCCGGCGACGACCGCCGCGAAGACGGCGAACGAAAAGTGGGTTGCGACAGTCTGCACGTCGTTTGGCGGGTGGATCGAAGACATCGACAACGCGAACAAGAAGCTTGACTCGACGCTGACCGGGGCGAAGGACGCACCCGCGCTCAAGAAGGCGCTTGTCGATTTCATGAAGACCGGACAGACGGAGACAAAGAACCTCCAGAAAGAGATTGGCGCTTTGAAGGCGCCCGACGTGAAGGACGGCGCGAAGATCCAGAAGACGTTCAACGATGCGACGGCCCAACTGGTGAAAGTGTTCGACGGCCTGGTGGCCGATGCGGAGAAGGTTGGCACGAGTTCGCTCTCGCAAACCGCCGCTGACGTCGACCAGCTTTCGGCCGGGATCGGCGCTGCATTCTCCGAAGTGGGCGAGACGTTCGACAAACTCGACAGCCTGGACGCCGGTGAACTCGATGAGCTGTTCGACGAACGTCCAGAGTGCCTCGCCATCAAGTAGCCTGCGCGCCGTCCGTGGCGCGGGGTGCTAGACTCCGCGCCACCAGCGACGAGGGGGTTGCAAAATGTCCCAGGCTCCAGCGCTCGAATCAGAGACCGAACTGTTGCGCATGGCACAGGGCCTGCGTGACGCACTCGGCGCACCGGCGCCGGTGGCGCTCTCGCGACGGGTGGTCGTGGGGTTCCGTGGCAAGGCGAAGCTGTACTACTACCCGCCGCGCGATGGCGGGCGGTTCAAGACGCCGCTCCTCCTCTTCCCGTATCTCGGAATCAGCCGGCCGTACATCTTTGATCTGCGCCCGGGCGAGTCGTTCGCGGAGTTCCTGCACAACGAAGGGATCCCGTTCTACCTGGTCGACTGGGGGGTGTTCGGGCCCGAAGACCGCGACATGGGCATGGACGACGTGATCGCGGATATGGTGCCGTCGCTGATCCAGCAGACGGTGAACCACTCCGGGGCCGAGGGCGTGACACTCTTCGGCTACTGCATGGGCGTTCCGATGACGACCTCGGCGCTGGCTTCGCAACCGTCGTTGCCGGTGAAGAATTACCTCTCGATGGTGGGGCCCATCGACTTCTCGGTGGGCGAGTTCCCGATGATGACGACCGAAGACCGGTTCGACGTCGACGACATTGTCGAGACGTTCGACATGATGCCGGCGGAGTTCGTGCGCTCGGGGTTCAAGGTGCTGAATCCAATGGGTGATTTCGCGCAGGCGCAGTCGCTCATCCAGAACGCATCAAACCCGCAGTGGCTCGTGGGCTACAAGGCGATGAACCGCTGGGCAAGCGAGTGGTTGCCGTTGCCGAAGCAGTTTTTCCGCCAGTGGGTGCGGCATTTCTACCAGGGGAACGAGTTGTTCCAGGGGAAGTTCCGCGTGATGGGCGAGGAAGTGAACCTCCGCGATATTACGGTGCCGGTGTTGTGCGTCGGCGCGACACGTGACGATATCGTGCCGCCCGCCAGCGCGAAGGCGCTCGTCGACTCGGTTGGCAGCACCGACAAGTCGTTCCTCGAGCTCGAAGGCGGGCACATTTCGGTGATCGCGGGCAAGCGTGCGAAGCAGGTGGTGTGGCCGGCGCTGTTGCAGTGGCTCCAGGAGCACGACTGAGGCGCGGCTAAACAACCCCGACCGCAAGCGTTGGCCGGGACGCACCGTCTGGCAGATTTGGCGCCATGCCGGGTGGCGGCGCTACTTCTTCTTTTTCGGTTTGGCTTTGGTGGCTGGCGGAGCGGCGCCGGACTGGGCGGCAAGGAGGGCGAGGAGCGCATCGTCGATCCGGTCGAGGCGGAGGAGGATGGTGTGTACCTGGTCCTGGAGGCGCTGGAACTCGGAGAGTGGCACGGCGCCGACCGCTTCGACGAGGGGGCCGTAGGCGTCGCGCGCGGCCTTCGCCATGGCGGCGCGCGCGGCGACGTAGTTCTTCTCCACTTCGCCGGTGAATGCCTGGCCCCCAGGCGTCGACGAGGTGGCTTCGTAGACCTTTCCCCATTGGCTGAGGAACTGGTCGCTCATGGTCTTCCACTGGCTCATGAGGTCTGCGATGCCGGGCTGTGTCATGGTGCGGAGTATAACGGTGGTCATTGATCTTCGCCGCCGGGCGTGTAGATTCGCGCACACATTCGCGGGGGAATGGCGATGCCATACGCACAGGTCAACGATGTTTCGATGTTCTACACCGACGAGGGCGAGGGTTCGCCGGTCCTGCTCGTCCATGGCTGGAGTTGCGACGGCTCCGACTGGTCGTGGCAGACGCCGGCGCTGAAGGCAGCCGGGTACCGCTGCATCGTGCCCGACCTGCGGGGTCACGGGCGCTCGTCGGTGGTGGAAGACGGATACACGCCACGGGGCTACGCGGCGGACCTCGCCGAACTGCTGCGCCAGTTGAACACCGGTCCCGTCGTCGCCATCGGGCATTCGATGGGCGGCGCCACGGTGGTTGCACTTGCGGTTGAACACCCGGAGTGTGTGCGCGCCGTAGTACCGGTGGATTCGGCCTACGGGTTCTCGGAGGACACGCGCGGAGCACTGACCGGGCTGATCGAGGCGTTCCGAAGTCCCGGCGGGCATGATATGGCGCTCGGCTTCGCCGCGGCGACGTTCTACACCGAAGCAACGCCAGCGCACCTGCCGGCACTGCATGCCCGGCGCATCGCGGCGTTCGACCAGGGCGTGATGTGGAAGGCGATGGCCGGGCTCGCGTTGACGGACGACCAGTTCGGCATCACCGCGCAGTCGGAGCCGTACCTCGAACGGGTGCAGGCGCCGGCGCTGGCATTCCGCGCGGGGAAGCAGGATCCCTCAGCGATGGCGGCGTGGGAGCGGGAGCATTTCAAGCACCCGGCGTCGCGGGCGGTGGGCTGGGAGGGCACGGGCCACTGGCTTCACCAGGAGCGCCCGGCCGAGTTCAATTCGATCCTGCTGTCGTGGCTGGCCGGTCTCTGAGTCGTCTCCGGGGCCTCAGTCGCGGGCGTAGCCAGCGTCGCGCAGGCGCCGCCAGACTTCGCCGCTGGCCGCGTACCGCTCCATCAAGAACGGGTACACCGCCGGGATGTTGAACAACTCCTCCATGCAGAGTTGGGAGAGGTAGCGGTCGAGCAGCGTCGGGTGTTCATCCGGGTCGACGAGGTCGAGCGTGAGGCCGGCTTCGTAACCACCGGCGGCCGCGGGCATGCCCGGCATGCTGGCGACCGTCACGATGCCCTTTTCGGTCAGCGAATCGATGGCGGCGCGCAACCGGGCGCGAAACTCCGGGATAACGCGCAGGTTATCGGGGCCGAGGTAGGTGTCGCGCTCCTCAGTTTCCACCAGCGCTGCCACGACGGCGCAGACATGGTCGACGCGGAAGGTATCGCTGCCCGCGGACTTCGAAGGCGGCAGCCCGACCGAAAGCACGCCGAGGAGGATCTTCTCCAGCTGGTCGAGGTCTTCGGGCTGGTAGGCGGGCACGGTTCCCAGACTAGCGGCGACGGTCGCGAGGCGAAAGCCGCGGGACCCACAGCAGGCCCCGGGAAGCGGCTACAATGCCGCACTCAGCCGTCCAGCGCGGCGCAGGTCAGCTTCGGAGTTTCCCCATGGCCGAAATCCGTCACCAGCAGGTTCGAACGAACGGGATCAGCATGCACGTCGCCGAGGCGGGCGACGGCTTCCCGGTGGTCTTCATCCACGGCTTCCCGGAGTTGTGGTATTCGTGGCGTCACCAGCTCCAGGCACTTGGCGACGCCGGTTTCCGGGCGATTGCGCCGGACATGCGCGGCTACGGCGGCACCGATGCCCCGGCAGACCCGCGTCAGTACACGATGAAAATCCTGACCGCGGACATGGCGGGCTTGCTCGACGCGCTGGGAATCGAGAAGGCCGTATTCGTGGGCCACGATTGGGGCGGCGCAGTGCTCTGGCAGATGGGGCTGCGCTACCCGGAGCGGGTCGAACGGCTCGTGGGGCTCAACACACCATTCGCGGGTTCCGGCGGCGGCCGCGTGACGGAGAACCTGCGTGATTTTCACGGTCTGACCGACCAGACGTTTTACATGCGCTACTTCCTCAGGCCCGGTGTCGCCGAGGCCGAACTGGAGGCCGATGTGCGGACGACGTTTCGGAAGATATTCCTGCCGTACACGCGCGCCGAGGACTTCACGACGTTCATGAAAGTGGGCGGCGACGGCAGCGGCGTGATCGCGAAGATCGAGCACACCGACACCTTCCTGACCGGGGAGGAGCTGGATGTGTACACGGAAACCTTCGAACGCACCGGATTCACGGGCGGGCTGAACTGGTACCGCGCCGCCGACCTGAACGCGGATGAGGTTGGCGGCCCGACGGCGAACACGCTCGCCATCCCCTCGATGATGGTGACGGCAGGGAAGGACACCATCCTGAAGCCCGAGATGGCGGCGGCGATGCCGATGCTCATCCCGGGGGTGCGCATGGAGCACATCGAAGACTGTTCGCACTGGACGCAGCAGGAGCGCCCGGCCGAGGTGAACGCGCTGCTGCTCGACTTCCTCGGCGACCTGCGCGGCTAAGCGCCTGGAGGGAGAAGCGCACGAAGCCGTTCGTCGAGTTCGCGCAGTGGCCGGCCCTTCCCGAACCGTTCGAGGACCGAGCGCCGGCCCGACTGGTTCACCTTCAGTTCGCCTGCACGGCTTCGTTCGAGGAGACCGCGGAGCGCTGCCGCCACGGCATCGAAACCCTCGGCTTTGATGCAGCCTGGCATGCCGAACGTCCAGATGACGTAGCGCCCGCGCGAAAGCGCTTCGGCGGCGATGAACGACTGCCCGTCGTGGCTCGTGAGGCGGATGACGACGGTGGTCTCGCGGTAGAGCGCGTCCATGTCTTCGACCCATGCGCGCGTCTCGAGGTTCGGTGGCAACGGTTGCGGCAGCGTGTCCGCAGGCGATGGGATGAGGGTGAACGGCACATCCGGGAACTCGATGGGCAGCCGGAGCAGGGTTTCGCCGTCGAAGACCTCGCGGTCGAATGGGTCGACCGGGTAGTAGAGGAGCACGCGGAAGGTCCCGGGCAGTGGCGGCGCGGGTGGCGTGTGGACCGGTATCGGGAGCGAGACGTACTCGGAGATGACGCCAATCGAGCGCAGTTCATCGACCAGCCAGGGCGCATCGCACCAGTGTTCGGGCCGTTCGGCAACCCGCAACGAGACGTTGTGGCGGCGGTGCTCTTCGATAGCGATCTGAACGTCGGTGCCGACCCAGTGGATGACCGTGGGCTTGCGCCGGAGCCTCAGCAGGCGGTCCTGTGGCGACTTTGCATCGATGCGGCTGCCGATGAGGTAAACGATGTCGGCGCGGGCTGCCGCGCGAGCGATCCTCGCCCAGCCGGGTGCGCTGCGGCCGGGATGCGGCAGGTATTCGGCGCGCCAGCCAAGTTCGCCGAGGTCGTGCGCGAGCATTTTGCCGAAGTACGGCAGCCCGAGGACGAGGATTCGGCCGCGGCGCTGCCCGTCGGGCGATTCGGTGGTCACTTTGGCGCGGTCTCGCCGGGGGTGCGGGCGCGTGGCGCGAGCAGTGTCGCCCCCGGAGCGACATCGCGGTCGACGAGGGCGTGGGCGCCGATCGTCGCGGCGGCGCCGATGGTCACGCCATGGAGGACGGTCGCGCCGAGTCCGAGGTAGGCACCCTGGCCGATGCGCACGGGCGTCTGCTCGCGCGGGTGCTTCGCGTTCAGTGGCCCGGGGCCGACATCGATGTGGGTGATGAGGCTGCAGCGCATCGAGAGTGTGGCTTCGGCTTCGATGGTCACGCGGTCGGCGAGGTCGATGAGGACGTCGGTTCCGAGGTGTGCGCGGTCGCCGACGACGAGGTTCGAAAAGTCGCTGCCGGCGTTCACAACGTGGATGGGGCCGTGGATCGAGACGTCCCGGCCGATGGTCGCGCCGAACTCACGGAGGATCTCCGCGTGCGCGTTCGGGGTGGTTCGCAACTCCATGGCAATGCCTTCGATACCATCGCGAAGGTAGCGCGCGCGGCGGCGCGAACGGCCCCAGAACCCGAGCGAACGGCGCACGGGGCGGCCAACAGGGGTGAGAGCGCTGCGAAGGCGTGCGAGGGCAGTCAGGGAGTCGTCCTCCGGGGGTGACGCTGTAAACTGTCAGTAAACAGTTGGAGGAGGCGCGTGGCAACGCCATGCGCGAGCCTTGCCTGCATAAGAAGGCACTCCTACATTGCGATCAATTGGGGCAGCTTCGCCCCTTGAGTGAGGCATTATGAAGCGAGCGTTGCTTTTCGGGTTGAGCGCTGCCGCGCTACTTTCCATGGCCGCCCCGGCTATGGTTTCGGCGCAGAACTTCCCGCCGCCACCGCCGACCACCTTTTACGGCAAGGTTCCCTCGGGCATTGGCCCGGGCGACACCGTGATCGCCATCGTGACCGACGGCGCGTCGTCGCAGGTCTGTGGCGATGGGACGACGACCAACGACACCAGCGGTGTCGTCTACGTGGTCGACGTGGTTGCGAACGCGCAGACGCCCGGCTGTGGCCAGACCGGCCGCAACGTCCAGTTCTACTTCGTTGGCGCGAAGCGGCTCGCGACGGACACGGCCGCGTGGTCGGGCCCGGGCCCGGCGAACAAGGACCTGACCGGTCTCGGCGCCCAGTTGGCCACGAAGAACCGTGCGCCGCAGGTGGCGAAGGACGGCGTCAACTAGGTTTCATCGGTGAACGTTTCGCGAAACGAGCACGTTCCGCCAGGTGGCCGCCGGTTCCGGCGCGCCGTGGCGGGAGTGCTCGCTTCGTCGTTCCTCGCGGTTGGCGTGGCTGCTGCCGTCCAGGCAGCCGACCCGCCGCAGCCCGATTTCGCGTGGCCGTACGGGAAGGTACAGGTCGATGGCGCCAACATTGCCCCCGCCACGCAGCAGGTCATCGGGATCGTGAACGGCAAGGCGTGCGGCGAAGCAACGACGCTGGTGGCGCAGGCGGGCGCCGGGGTACCCGCGGGTGACGTTGGGAAGACGGTCTACGTGGTCGATGTGCTCGCGGAGGGTTCGAATTCGGGCCAGCGGGCTGGCTGCGGGCGACCGGGCGACGTGATCTCGCTCTATTTCCCCGATGTGCACCGGTTCGCGCTCCAGACCGCGCTCTTCGCGCCGGGCAGCCAGCGGCTCGATGTTGACCTCGGCGCGGAACTTGGCTTCCGGCTACAGGGGCCAATGCTCGCGAGCGACGGACTGAACTAACTCGAACCCACGCGTATCACGGCCAGAGGATGGCGACGAGCTTTTCGAGCGCCTCGCCGGCGCGTGGGCCGGGCGCGCGCAGGAACAGCGTGGTATCGAGGTCGACCACGCGGCCCTGCTTCACGGCGGTGGTGTTTGCCCACGCCGGGCTCGCTTTGACCTGGTCTGAGAGGCCGCCCTGCCCGGAGGGCAGGATGAGTACCGCGCCGGGGTTTAGCGTGGCGGCGGCTGAAACGTCGACGACGCCGAAGCCCGGGATCGGGCCGCCATCAGCCACGGCGCCGACCACGTTCGTCGCGCCGAGGTAGGCGAGCAGGCTGCCGATGTAAGTGGCCGAGCCAGCGCCGAAGACGTCCCGCCCGCCGCCCGTGAGCACGAGCACCCGTGGCGAGCCACCGCGAGCCTTCGCGAGCGTTCGCGCTGCCTCGGCGCGGGCCTGGAGCTTCGCAAAGGCGGCGGACGCCTCATCGCGGTGGTTCGTGGCGTCGCCGAGAGCAGTGAGCGTCACGATCACATCGTCGAAGGATGCGGCCTTGAGGACGTAGACCGGCTTGCTGAAGCGGTCGAAGTCGCGGGTGCGGCCGGACTGGAAGGCGGCGTCGGCGAGCACGAGGTCGGGGTTCCCGGCGGCCACCGCGTTGAAGTCCGGCGAGATGGCTGAACCGGCCGGTTTCGCGTTGGGGAAGGCGTCCGCGGGTGTGTCGGTGGTGCGCGCGACGACTTCGAAGCCGAGCGCCGCCGCGAAGTCGGCCGCAGCCGGGCTCAGAGCGGCGACAGTCCGGACGTCATCGGGGATGGTGACACTGCGGCCGGCCTGGTCGGTGGTGGTGTGGGCGCCGTTCGTGTGCGCCGCCGCAGCGATGGTAGCGGTGGGCGAAGGCCTCGGTGGGACTTTCGCTGGCTCTTTGCCGCAGGCGGTGGCGCACAGCGCGACCACTGCCGCCGCGGCTGCCACCGTGCGGAAGCTCATGCGCGGGCCGCGATGCGCGCTTCGACGCCGATCGACTGGAGGTAGCGGCCGGCCGCACCCTGGCGGCCACGCGGCGCCCGGAGCAGTTCGGTGATGTCCTCGGGGGTGTCGAGGTCGAGGCGGAGTTCGCGGTTGGCGCTGACTGCGACGCGCATTCCGGCCTGGCGCGCCGCCGACGTGTGGAGCGCGAACGACGCCGGGCCATAAGCGAGCGCGAACTTGCCCGGCGGCTGCATCAGCATCGCGTTCGTGCCGCCGTCGCGGCTTTCGACCATGGTCACGGTGTTCGGGTGGGCCATCGCGAGGATGTTCTCGATCGCCTCGGGAGTGATGAGCGGCAGGTCGGCATGGAGGATGAGCAAGGATTCGCGCGCGGTCCCCTCCGCGATGAGCGCCGCCATGGCCGCTTCGAGCTGGGGGTTCAGACCCTTGCGACCGGCCACTTCGGGCAGGACGCGGGCCTTGCCAGCAGCGACATCGCCGACACGCGGGTCGGCGGTGAGGACGATGCTTGCCGGGCCAACCGCGTGGAGCACGGTTTCGAGCGTGATGATGGCGAGCGTGACGCGCTCATCGGGCGAGAGCAGGTCGGCGAGGCGGCCCTTCGCGCGATCCAGCCGGTTCACGGGGATGAGAACGGGAACGCTCACGCCGCGCCTCCAATGAACGCGAGGATGTCGCGGGCGAGTTCGGCTTTGCGGTCCATGCTCGTCATCATTGTGTCGGTGACGAAGCAGCGGAGACCGAGTGCCTCGACCGCCGGGGCGAGCGCGCGGTCCTGCTCGTCGATGACGAAGACGTCGATGAGGCCCTCGTAGATGCGGGCGACACCGAGGGCGGACACCTCGTAGCCGAGGGTCGTCATCATCTTCGCGGCCGGGCCCTTCACCACCTGGCCCGCGATGATCGGGCTGACGGCGACGCGCGTGGCGTTCGTGGTCGCCAGGGCTTCGCGGACGCCGGGGACGGCGAGGATCGGGCCGATGCTGACGAACGGGTTGCTGGGCGCGAGGAAGACGGCTGCCGCCCCGCGCAGGCTTTCGAGCACACCGGGCGCGGGCGTCGCGGAGTCGGCGCCTTCGAAGCGGATGGAGCGGACATCGACCTCGGTGCGGAGGCGGACCATGTACTCCTGGAAGGCGAGTTCGCCCTCGGGGCCGGTGATCATCGTGCGCACCGGTTCGTTCGACATCGGCATGACGGAGCAGTCGAGGCCCCACGCCTTCGCGAGTCCCGCAACGATGTTGTGCATCGGTACGCCCGCATGGATGAGGCGGGTGCGGTGGATGGCCATCGCGAGGTCTTTGTCGCCGAGGTTGAACCAGCGTTCGTAGCCGAACCGCTGCAACTGGTCGACGACGGCGAAGGTGTCGCCGGTCAGGCCCCAGCCGGTCTCGGGGTTGACCGCGCCGGCGAGCGCGTAGAGCACGATGTCGGTGTCGGGCGAGACGTGGAGACCGAACATTTCGACGTCGTCGCCGGTGTTGGAGATGACGCTGACCCGGTGGGGATCGACCACCTGGCAGAGCCCCTGGAGGAACCGCGAAGCGCCGACGCCGCCGGCGAGGACTGTGTACATGCGAAGGATCGTACCCGCCGGGCGGGCGGGCGTCGCGTC
>CAYYDX010000104.1:0-10317 GCA_964470735.1 uncultured Anaerolineaceae bacterium | reverse complement strand
GACGTCGACGTCTGCCAGTCGTACGAGAACTTCACCGGCGGCGTGATGATGAGCCTCGTCGAACATGGCTTCTGCGAACCCGGTGAAGTCGAGGAGTTCATGACACTCGAGAACTTCAAGGCCGATGGGGGCAAGCTGCCGCTCAACACCTCCGGCGGCAACCTCGCCGAATGCTACATGCACGGGCTCGAACTGATCACCGAGGCGGTTCGCCAGCTTCGTGGAACGTCCACCGCCCAGGTCAACGACCCGCGGATCTCGATGGTCTGCTCCGGCCCGATGGTCCAGCCCGTTAGCAGCCTCATTCTCTGCAAGGAGTAGCGCCATGACCGCGACAACCTACCTGCCCGCCGGGCTGCCCGTACCGGCCGCCGCTGGCGACGGCCTCGACACTGCCTACTGGGAGGCCACCAGGCGCCATGAACTCGTCGTGCAGCGTTGCAACGCCTGCCAGGGCTTCCAGTGGGGACCCGAGTGGATCTGCCACCAGTGCCACTCGTTCGACCTCGGCTGGCACCGGGTCTCCGGCAAGGGCGTCATCTATAGCTGGGAGCGCATCTGGCACCCGGTGCACCCGGCACTCCGCGAAGCCTGTCCCTACATGGTCGTCCTCGTCGAACTGCCCGACGCCGGCAACGTCCGTATGGTCGGCAACCTCCTCGGCGACCCGATGGCGGAGGTCGTGATCGGCTCAGCGGTCGAAGCCGTGTTCGAAGACCAGCCGGACGACGGCGTTACCCTCGTGCAATGGCGGCGCGCATAGACCAACTGGTGACCATGGTCATATGACCTATACTGTGACCATGGTCAGGAAGCAGCGCATCATCCCTGCCGGCGAATTCAAGGCCAGGTGCCTCGGGCTCCTCGATGAGGTGAACGAGTCGGGAGACGAGATTGTGGTGACCAAGCGAGGCCGCCCTGTGGCCAGGCTCGTACCGCTCGATGACGAACCACCGCGGCTGCGGCGCCGCAGCCTCTCGCACCTGGTGACGTTCGTCGGCGATGTCGTGAGCCCCATCAACATCGAGTGGGATGCCATGAAGTGATCGTGCTGGACACCCACGTCGTGATCTGGTGGCTGGACGGATCGAGCCGGCTGTCCTCACGTGCGCGAGACGAGATTGAGCGCGAACCGCGTGTGGTGATTCCGGATATCGTCTGCTGGGAGATGGCGCAGTTGGTTTTGCGCGGCAGGCTGGGACTCGTGAGCACGGCCGAAGCTGTGCTGAGCGAACTGTTCAGCGAGCCCGGCATGTTCTCCCATCCGATCACACCGGCGATTGGCCTGCGAGCTGCCGGTCTGTCGCTTAATCGCCCGATGGACCCTGCCGACCAGCTCATCGCGGCCACGGCGCTCGAACTGGATTGCCCGCTGGTAACGGCCGACGAACGGCTGCACACGCTGCCGGGCCTGCGCGTGCTCTGGTAAAGCACCGGCAGTCCGAAGCCCTATACTTTGACCATGGTCAAAAAAGTGGTCAAAACGATCAGCGTCAGCTACCTCAAGGCCAACTGCAGCCGTGTGCTCGATGAGGTGGAGTACGACGGCGTCGAGTTCGTGGTCACACTGCGCGGTGAGCCGATGGTTCGTACTTCGCCCGCCGCGAAGCGCGGAAGGACTCGAGAGACCACGCCACAGCGCGCCGCGCTCCCTGTATCTGACTTTCGCGCCCGATGTCTCAAACTGGTCAAAGAGGTATCCGCCGAAGAGCGGGGGCTGGCGGTCTCTCGCCACGGACGCGTAGTGGCCAGGGTCATGGCGGAGCACCGCCGCCCGCGATGGCCGTTCCCGGATCTCTCGGATTGGATCGAGTGCGAGGGCGACATCATTTCTCCCATCGACATCGAATGGGAAGCCATGCAGTGATTGTGCTTGATACGCACGCGTTCATCTGGGCAGTGACCAACCGGAAGCGGCTGACTCAAGGAGCCGCGGCTGCCATTGCACGGGATTCTCGCGTGCTGGTGCCGGTGATCTGCTTCTGGGAGCTCGGCATGCTCACCCATCGTGGCCGCCTGAGTCTCGGTTCGCGCCGGCTTCGGGACTTCGTGGAGTTGGCGACCGCGCAGGTGGAAATCCAGGCGCTCACGCCTGAAATTGGCCTGCGAGCTGCCGGTCTGTCGCTTAATCGCCCGATGGACCCGGCCGACCAGCTCATCGCGGCCACGGCGCTCGAATTGGATTGCCCGCTGGTAACGGCCGACGAACGGCTGCACACGCTGCCGGGCCTGCGCGTGCTCTGGTAAAGCGCTCCACAGTCCCTCGCGCGGGCGTCTGCTACGCTCGATTCCACGTGAGCACGAACGCGTGGGCGCCCGTCCCGATAGATATGCCGCATCCCGGGGTTGCTGTTCGCGCCCGGCGTCTCGCGCAGACGGCCGGGATGCTTGGCCGCTCGCTCACCCCGGCCACCGCCAACTTCGTGCTCCGGCGCGAACCGCGAAGCGTCGCGGTCAGCCGGGGGGCCAGGCGAGCCTGCGAGGGCCTGGGCGCCACCTACGTGAAGTTCGCCCAGCTTGTCGCATCGGCGCCCGCCGTTGTCGGTCCCACCGTGGCCGATGAGTTCCGCGGAACGCTCGACCGCGGCCCGGGTGTCCCGTTCCGCGAGGTGCGGCGCGTCTTCGAAAGCTCCACCGGACAGCGCATTGAGGACGTCTTCGCCAGTTTCGAACGGCGGCCCTTCGCCGCCGCCTCCATGGCTGTGGTTCACCGCGCCGTGCTCCACAGCGGCGAGCGGGTCGCCGTCAAAGTCTTACGGCCAGGTCTCGGCGAGGTGGTTGCCGCCGACCTCGGGGTGATGATCCCGGCCGTGCGCCTGCTCGCCCGGCTGGGGAACGAGCAGGCCTTCCAGCTTGTGGGCTACCTCGACGGCCTGCGCGAGCAGATTGGCGAGGAACTCGACCTCCGCAACGAAGCACGCAGCATGGCCCACTTCCGCTCGCTCTTCGAGGAGTTCGGGCTCGACCTACTCGTAATTCCCCGCGTGTACGAAGCGCTCAGCGGACAGGATGTGCTGACGATGGAGTACCTCGACGGCGTCCCCATCGACGACCTCGCGATGGTCGAGCGGCTCGGTCTCGACCCCAAAGCGCTCATCCGCGAACTCCTCCGCGCCTGGGTGCTGACCGCCGTGCACACCGGCACGTTCCACGCCGACATTCACGCGGGCAACCTGCTCGCGCTGCGCGACGGCCGGCTCGGGATGCTCGATTGGGGCATCGTCGCCCAACTCGACGCGGAAACCCGGCTGCTGATGCAGAAGCTCGTTGAAGCGTCGCTCGGTGATGACTCGGCGTGGGAGACCATCACCGCGATCCTCATCAAGGTGCAGGGCACAACCCTGCGAGAGGGGCTTGGCCTCAATGACGAAGAAATCCACCGGGTGGTCCGCGCGATGCTCGAGCCCGTGCTCACGCTGCCGCTGCGCGATGTGAGCATGGCCAGCGTGTTTGCGGGGCCGGATGAGGTGTACCGTCTCGTCGGCCGCGACGTGCCACCGCGCCGCGGGCCGCTCGATCGGCTGCGAAAGATCCGGAACACGGCCCGTGCTCACCGAGTTGCCTTCGCCGACGGTTACCACGAAAACAGCTTCCAGCGCTCGAACTTTCTCAGTTCGAAGCAGCTCATCTACCTCGAGCGGTACGGCCGCATGTACGTCCCCGAGCATGCCATCCTCGGCGACCGCGCGTTCCTCGAGACCGTGGTCGCGAGTCTGAAGGAACAGCGCCCGTTCGTCGGCGAGGCCGCATCGGGGGCCTGAGCTACCACATTGCCGGGGCGATAGCCTCGACCACGCCCTCGCGGTGATAGAAGCGGGGCAGGCGCGCCTGCAGCGAGGCGAGCACATCCCAGCTGATCGTCTCGGCCGTGTCCGCGACTTCCGTGGCCGTGATCCGCTCCGAACCGTCCGCGCCGATGAGCGTGGCGATGTCTCCCTCGCTCACATCGGGTACATCGGTGACGTCGACGAGGAACTGGTCCATGCAGACGCGGCCGACCATCGGACAGCGCCTGCCCCGGACCAGGACGGCGCCGCGGTTGCCGAGCGTGCGCCGCCAGCCGTCGGCGTAGCCTACGGGGATGAGCGCGACGCGCGAAGGGCGTTCCGCGCGCCACGTGAGTCCGTAGCTGACGCCTTCGCCCGGCGCCACATCGCTCACGCGCGCGACCCGGGCCCGCAGCGAGAGCACCGGCAACAGCGACGGCCCTCCCGAGTTCGCGGGGAACACCCCGTGCAGCGCCAGGCCCATGCGCACACCCGAGTAGCGCAACTCCTCACGGCGAAGTGCTGTCGCCGAGTTCGCCGTGTGCCGGTACGGAATCCAGGGCAGCCGGCTCGCGGCTTCGCGGAAGATGCGATCTTGCTCGTCCGCGAAGCTGTCGTCAGTCTCATCGGCGTTGGCCATGTGGGTGGTCAATCCCTCGACGAACAGGTTCGGCAGTGAACGCAACTGGTTCGCCAGCGCAACAGCCGCCTCGATGTCGAGCCCGAAGCGGTGCAGCCCGGTATCGACCTTCACGTGCACAGGGACGGTTGCCCCTGCAGCAACGGCGGCGTCCGAGAGGGCGTGGCCGAGTTCCAGGGTGTTGCAGGTCAACGTCAGTCCGGAACGGACGGCGGGAATGGCGTCGGCCGGGAAGGCGTGGCCAAGGACGACGATGGGCCGTGTGATGCCGGCCTGGCGGAGCATGTAGCCCTCATGTGGCCACACCACAGCAAATCGGTCCACACCCGCCCGTTCGAGTTCCGGCGCGAGGAGTGCGGCGCCCGCGCCATAGGCGTTCGCTTTCACGACGGCGATGAGGTCAACGCTTCCGAGCATGGCTTTCAGCGCGTGCACGTTCGCTCCGGCTGCCGCCAGGTCCATCTCTATCCACGCGTTCTGGTTGGTGGCCGCGGCGGTGAGGGATTCGTGTGCGATGGCCAGGTGCGACATGGGCCTCTTTCCCTCCAGCGAACCGGGGCTTTGCCCGGCGAGCCTTCGCCACCTAGCATCCGGGACGTGCTGGGAGCGCGCAATGGCCGATGGGCGCGCCTGGGGGCGCTGGTGGTGGCCGCGGGATGCGTCTCCGCCGCATCGTCGTGTTTCTTCGGCGGTGATTCGCGGGCGCCGACGCCTGCCCAGCCCACCCCCGGCGTGCCGGCCTCTCCGTCAGCCGGCGCTTCGGAGACTCCTTCGGTGGCGACTCCCCCGCCGCCGACCGCCGACATTACCAGCGCACGCGCGCTCTACCGGGAAGGGCGTTTCGACGAAGCGCGAGATGCTTTCGGACGCGTGGCAGGCGCGGCAAAGACGTCCGACGAGCGCACCGATGCGCTGGTGGGCGCCGCGACCGCGGCATTCGAAGTGCAGGACGACAACGGGGCGCTCGCATCGCTCGAACAGGCGGTTTCTGGCGCTGCGCCGGGGTCAGCTTCGGGCTTGCGCGCTGCGTACCTGTTGCTGGACCACTACAACGGGGCGGGGCGATTCGAAGACGGCGTGCGACTGTTCCGGACCTGGGCGGCGAGCGCTGGAGCGTCTCCGATCGGGCCGTACTTCCAGAATGCCGGCGCATCCGCATTGGCCGGGGCCGGGAGCGCGGCAGAGGCGGGAACGCTCTGGCAGGCGTTGCTCGCCGACTCCGCGACCAGCCCCGCGCTGCGTGAAGCCATCTTCCGCGCCGAGGCGAACGTTGCGCGTGCGAACCACGACGACGCGGGACTACGAACAGCGCTCTCCGCACTGGTGGGTGTGTCCAACGAGCCCGGCACTCGGGTCGAGCTTTCGGAAGTGCTCGGACGTCTTGGTGACGACGCCGGGATGGTCGCGCAACTCCGGGCGGTCGTGAGCGGGAGTCCCGCAAGCGTCTACGCCGAGATCGCGCTCGCCCGCCTGGCCGCGGGCGGATACAGCGTGGATGGGGGCCAGGCGGGCCTCGTGTACTACCGCCACGGGTCGTACGCGAAGGCTGAGGCGGCGCTGGTTCAGGCCGTGAGCGAGCCGGGGGTCACGGCGGAGCAGTTCGCCTTCCGCGCTTTCTACCTGGGAGCGACCTATGAGGACACTGGTCGCCCGGAACTCGCGGTCAGGTGGTACGACGCCGCGGGCGGTTCTGGCGCCGCTTCCGCGTTCGTGCATCGCGCTCGCTACTGGGCGGCGCGGGTCACCGAGGACCAGGGAGATGCAACGGACGCCAGTGCACGTTATGTGCAATTAGCAACGACTGGACCTGTCGGCGAGTTCAGCCAGGAGGCGGCGTTCCGCGCCGGGTACACTCTCTACAAGTCGGGCGATACGAACGGCGCATTGGCCGCATGGGATGCGACCACGACGAACACCACCGCGCGGCTCGAGTACTGGCGCGGGCGTGCGCTGGCGGCCGCCGGACGGGGCGCTGATGCAACCCAGGCGTACCGCCGTGCCGTGAGGCTTGGGCGGTACGAACTGCATGGTCTCGAAGCGGCGCGCGAACTCGGAGAGGGCATCTCACTCGACGTGTCCTATCGTCCGCGTGACCTTTCCCGTCCGATGGAATGGGATGCCATTGCGAACTGGCTGAAGGCACGCATTGGTGGTGAGCCGGTGCAGACACGCCCGACAGCCGCTTGCGAACTCGCGTCGGTTGGGCTGGTCTCAGCGGCCGAGGAGGAGATTCGTTCCGCGGACGAGTCGGCGGATACCTGGGGGACACTCGCGCTGTTGAAGGAGGCCAGCGGGTGCGGTCTCACCAGTGTGGCGGCGCAACTGGCGGTCAATCTGCGCGTCGCCGCGGGCGTGAGTTCCGACGAAGCGCCGGTGGAGCTGTTGCGAGTGTCGTACCCGATCGATTTCGCGGCGACGCTCGACCGGGAGGCGAAGAAAGCCGGCGTCGACCCATTGTTCCTGGCTGCGCTGGTTCGACAAGAGAGCTTCTGGGACCCGTCCGCTGGTTCGACGGCGGGAGCGTTGGGGCTGACGCAGGTCATTCCCGAGACGGGCCGGGCCATTGCCGCGCAACTCGGGGTGGCGGAGTTCGAACCGTCCGACCTCTTTCGACCGGCGCTGAGCCTGGAGTTCGGCGCCTATTACCTTGGGGGTGAATTGCGCACGTATAGCAATCCGCTGCTCGCGTTGGCCGCGTACAACGCCGGTCCCGGACCGGCAGCGAGATGGGCATCCGCCGGGGTTAGTCGCGCCGCGGATCTGGTGGAAGTGATCGACTATAGCGAAACTCGCACTTATGTCACCGATATCTATGAAGCCTATGCGCACTACTTGCACGCCTGGGGCCCCGTTGGCACGAATTAGACCGGTATTGTGTGCCATGTTATGGTACTAATTCGCGTCTTGATCTAGTACGGAGGAGCCTGAATGGCCACCAAGCGAACCTACCAGCCCCACACTATCCCGAGGAAGCGCGTTCACGGCTTCCTGAATCGCATGTCCAGCCGCGCGGGCCGGCTCGTCCTGAAGTCGCGGCGCGCGAAGGGTCGCAAGCGACTCACGGTGGTTTAGGGGGCGAAGCGTGGCCGGCAACCACCTGGGAAGGTTGCGGAAGGGCCGCGAATTCGACAGGGTCTATGCAGAGGGGACCGTCATTGGCGGCCCCCTTTTCGTCGTCCGTGGGAAGCGGAGTGGTGGGAGCGGGACGCGGTGGGGCTTCGCGGTGGGCAAGAAGCTTGCACCGAAAGCCGTTGTGCGGAACCGCGTCCGGCGCCGCTTGCGAGCAGCGGCGCGGGCAGTGGACGCACCGCGCGGCATGGATGTCGTGCTCACAGCGCGTCCGAAGGTTCTTGATGCACCGTTCCAGCTGCTGCAGGGTGAGTTGCGGAGATCACTCGCGAAGTTGAGCGAGGCGTTGGAGTGATCGCCCATGGGCTGATGCTTTTGGTACGAGGGTACCAGATCACGTTCGGCAGCATCATGCCTCCGGTCTGCAGGTATCAGCCAACGTGTTCGAACTACGCCATGGACGCTCTGCGGGTGCATGGCGCCGTAAAGGGCAGTGCCCTCACCGTATGGCGTCTCTGCCGATGCAACCCCTGGGGCGGGATGGGATATGACCCGGTGCCGGAGTGGCGGGGAAAGTAGCGGCGCAACACCCAGGAATGTTCTTGCGCTAGAGCTTGGAGTGGTGGTTCGCGTCTGTGGAAGCTGCCGAGCGCCGGAGAAGGTGGGGCGCGTGAGGCCCGGCACGCGGGCAGGAACCACCGGAATGCCCGCGGAGTGAGTGCGGAGAGGATGTGTGGGGGCGTCGAGTGTAGTCCGAGGGTGGACGAGTCGCCAACTTGGACAGATGGCGTGGGGCTGCTTCTGCGCAGGCCTCGCCGGTCGGTTGCCTGGCGTGCGGTGGGTTGTGTCGCGGGTCCGGTGCTGCCCACGTGTGAGGTGTCTACTAGGGTGCGAAAACTGCTGCCACCAACAGCGCTCACTGACCGTGCCGACGTTTGAGGGTCCTCCCACGGCAGCCGCACGCGGCCATCGACCGGCTTGCTTAAGCACTTCACTCAGACGACGTCTGTTAGCGAAGCAACGCCCCGTGTTTCACGTGAAACACCAGTTCACGATGCGTGGGTGTGGTGCGGCAGGAAAGTGGACGGGGGTTCGGTGGCACGCAGGGGAGTCGTCCGCCATTGACACGACCCGGGTCGGGCGACGGCTACGGTGCATATCCTGCGATGTCACGGACAGTCTTCGCGTGCATCGTAGCGGGTTTGCGCCTGATCCCAGCGTGTCACGTCGGGCGTGGATGTCATGAGCGCGACACCCTCCCTCCGCAGCTAGTCGATCCCTCACTACAGGTCTCGCCTGCAATGGCCGTGAGGACCACGTTTCACGTGAAACACAGAACATATGTTCGTTGTTGCGTTTCACGTGAAACCCCTCCGCTCGCCTCTGCCACATAAGCAACACCACCCATACCATGCTCCGGTGAACGTCCGCCGCTCCGCGCTTCTCGCGATGGCACTCCTCCTCCTGCCCGTGCTCTCCTCCTGCGTGAAGGTCTTTAACCCCGTCGGTTGGGCGCCGCCTGTGTTCGACGATGATTCCGTCTACGTCGTTACCTCTAAAGGCCACCTCAGCGCCCTCAAACTCGACGGCGACACCGCCAATGCCGCCTGGACGTTCCCCGACAAGTCCCGCAACGAGGACAAAGACCTCGAACTGAAGGCGATCTACGGCGCCCCCGTTATCGACGGCGACCGAATCTACCTCGCCTCGTTCCACGGGGGCGTGTTCGCACTCGATAAGGCCGACGGGCGACCGATCTGGCCGGCGACGGGCGAGAACTCCAGCCGGCTCGACGGCGATATCCCCGGCGGCGTCGCAATCGCGGGCGACAATCTCTACTTCGGGACCACCGAAGGCCACGTTTATGGCTGGAAGAAGTCCGATGGCACCCCCGCGGCTGGCTGGGAGACGCCGAAGGTGCTCGATGGCGGCGTCTGGGCCACGCCCGTTGCCATCGGCGACACGCTCTACGTGGCAACGATGAAAGGCGACCTGCACGCGCTCTCACTCGCTGATGGCACGGAGAAGTGGAAGTTTTCCGCATCTGGGGCCATCGCCGACCTGGCACGCATCAGTGACGACTACCTGTTCGTGCCGAGCATCAACCGCCACCTTTACGTGATCCGCACGTCCGACGGGTCGGTTGCGGGCGATTTCAAGGCCCAGGATTGGATCTGGACCGCCCCCGCAATCGAGGGCACACACCTGTTCTTCGGCGACTTCGGCGGAAAAGTCTATGGAGTCGACATAAGTAATGGCTCGATCACTCCTGCATGGCCGGCGGCTGCGTCCGTGAAAGACGAACGCGTGAAAGCCGGCGCTGCAATCGTCGATGATGTGGTCGTGGTGGCCGATCGCAAGCCCGTGGTCACGTTTATCAACGCGGCCGATGGCTCGGTGTTGAACCAGGTGCCGCTGCAGGACGCCGACACGGTCCGCGCGAACGTGGTCGCGCATGGCGATTCGGCCTACATTGTCAGCACGAACGGCAAGCTGTTCCGCGCCGACCCCGCCCAGCGGCGCGTGGTGCCGGTTCAGCTCAACGGTGTGAAGAAGAGATCGGCTAAATCTTCACCAGCATCCTCCTCAACCCGCTGGTGAACCTGCTCGTGCTCCTTTCGCACGCACTGTTCGGCAGCTTCGGGCTGGCAATCATCGCGTTCACCATCCTGATTCGCGCCGCGACCTTCCCGTTGACCGTCCGGCAGATGCACGCCACGCGGACCATGCAGTCGATGCAGCCGCGCATCGCTGAGGTGAACAAGAAGTACAGCGACCCGAAGCGGCGCCAGGAAGAAGTGATGAAGCTCTACCGGGAAGCCGGGGCGAACCCGCTGAGCT